>NZ_JACBXA010000066.1 GCF_013870515.1 Streptomyces albidus (ex Kaewkla and Franco 2022)
GCGGCCGCCTCCCGGGCGACCTGATCCTCGGCGTACTCGGCGGCGGGGGAGGCCTCGCAGGCCGGTGGTGCGACGGGCAGACGCAGCAACGTCCCGCATCCGCAGCCCAGTTCGGGCTGGGGCCACTCCTTGACCGTGCCGCACGCCGAGCAGCTCACCTCGACCCAGGACTCCTCCCAGGTGCGGTGCCGTACGCGCGTGGGCACGCCGCCCCGCAGCAGCGGCGGCGTGACGGGAGCACCGCAGTCGCAGGGATAGACCGGCGGTGTCCAGGCGTGTTCGCGACAGCAGTCCGGGCAGCGCACGGGCACGCTTTCTGCCATCTCTTCGGCTCCAGCGGCAATTCGGTGAGACGGTCGGGGTCCTGCTCATATCGTCCCTGAAAGGGCGCGGTTTACGAAGAGGAACGGAACAGAAAAGCGTGCGAAGAGGGGACGATCGCAAGCGCTGTCTGCGGACCGGCTCGGCGGAGCGGGTACGGCTGGTACCGGACGGCGGCGGCGCCAGGGGGCGCGACGGACAAGTCCCGGCGCCACCGCCGTCCGGAGTCGAAAGACCGGCCCACGACTCCGCGAGGTGTTGCTATGCGTCCTCGAACTCCTTCACGGCGTCGATGTCGGGGCCGTGCGGCGTGTTCGCCTCACGCTCGATCATGATCTCGACCAGCACGGGCCGCGATGTGGAGACGGCCTCCTTGCGGGCCCACTGGAGGGTTGTGGAGATGTCCTCCGGGTCCACCACGCGGCGCCCTGAACACCCGTACGCCTCCATGAGCTTGACGTTGTCCGTGCCGAACTCGTCGTAGTGGATGTCGACCTGGTAGTTCATGCCGTAGCCGATCTCCGCCTGCCGGATCAGGCCCAGGTACTCGTTGTTGAGCATGATCAGCACATACGGCACGTTGTACTGGGCGGCGACGGCCAGCTCCTCCACGAGGTACTGGAACCCGTAGTCGCCGACGATGCCCACGACTTCGGCGTCGGGCTTGCCCATCCCCTCCAGCGCCTTCTTCACGCCGATGGCGGCCGGAACCTCCCAGCCGAGCGGTCCCGCCTGGCCGCAGACCTGGTAGTGCCGCGGCAGGTAGGCCTTCTGATGCTGGCCGCCCCAGATCTGGTAGAGCCCGATGGCGGTCACGAAGTAGGTGTCCTCGTCGAAGACCTCGTTGATCTCCTTGTACGCGCGGGGCGCCTTCACCGGCGTGGAGTCGAAGTCCTCACGGCGCACCAGTGTCCGCTTCAGCTCCTTGCAGCGCTCGACCCATCCCTCGACGTCCGCCTCGGCCTTGCGCTTGCGGGCCTCGGCCAGCAGCGCCGTCAGGAAGAGACCCGCGTCGGAGACGATGCCCAGGTCGGGTTCGAAGACCTTGCCGATCTGGGCGGGTTCGATGTCGACATGGACGAACTTGCGCGCCCCGCGGTAGACGTCGATGTTCGCGCCCGTGTGACGGTCGCCGAAGCGGGCGCCCACGGCGAGCACGAAGTCGGCCTCCAGGAAGGAGGCGTTGGCGTACTTCTGGGAGGTCTGGATGCCTGTGGTGCCCAGGTTCAGCTCGTGGTCGTCCTCGATGACGCCCTTGCCCATCAGCGTGACCTGGAACGGCACCCGGAGTTCCTCGACGAGTTCGCGCAGCTCCGGGCCCGCGTCGGCGAGGATCACGCCGCCCCCGGCCAGGATCAGCGGCCGCTCGGCGGCGAGCAGCATGTCCAACGCCCGTTCCACGCGCGGCAGATGGGGCTCGACGGCAGGGACGGGCAGACGCGTGTCGATCAGGGCGTCGTAGGTGATCTCCCGCTTGGCCAGGTCCAGCGGCAGGTCGATGAGAACCGGCCCGGGACGGCCCGTACGGGCGATGCGGAACGCCTCGCGGAAGACCCACGGGATCTGCGCCGGCTCCTTGACCTGCACCGCCCACTTGGTGACGGGCTTGGCGATCTCGACGATGTCGACCGCCTGGAAGGCCTCCTGGTGCAGCTTCGGGGAGACCGCCTGGCCGGTCAGGCAGACCATGGGGATGGAGTCGGCCTGCGCGGTGTAGAGCCCGGTCACGAGGTTGGTCGCACCCGGCCCCGAGGTGGCGATGGCGACGCCGACCTTGCCGTTCGTACGGGCCCAGCCGTCGGCCATGTGGGTCGCGCCCTCTTCGTGGCGGACCGTCAGGTGGTCGATGCGGCCGTCCTCCTCCATCGCCTTGTACAGCGGGAGGATCGCGGCGCCGGGGCAGCCGAAGGCGATGTCGACGCCCTCGTCGACCATGATGGAGACGGCCGCGTTCATCGCGGGCATCCTTGTGGGGGCCATGCGTCAGTCCTCCAGCTTCTCGCCCGAGAGGCGCTTGACCCCGCGCACGAGCGCGGAGTGGTCGAGACCGCCGTCCCCCTGCTGCCGCAGTGCGGCGACGAGTTGGGCGAGCAGGGCGCCGGCCGGGACGGCCGCGCCCACGTTGCGGGCGGCGTCGGTGACGATGCCCATGTCCTTGTGGTGCAGGTCGATCTTGAAGCCGGGCCGGAAGTCGCCCGCCAGGATGCTGTCCTTCTTGCGGGTCAGCACGGTGGAGCCGGCGAGTCCGCCGTTCAGCACGTCGAGCGCCGCCTCGAGGTCCACGCCGGACTTCTCCAGGAAGACCACCGCCTCGGCGACGGCCTGGATGTTGACGGCGACGATCAGCTGGTTCGCGGCCTTCACCGTCTGACCGGACCCGTGCGGCCCGCACAGCACGATGGTCTTGCCCAGGGCCTCCAGGATCGGCTCGGCCGCCTTGAAGGTCTCCTGCTCACCGCCGACCATGATGGACAGCACGCCCTCGACGGCTCCCGCCTCTCCTCCGGAGACCGGCGCGTCCAGCACCTGAACTCCCTTGTCGGCGGCGGCCTTCGCCACGTCCACAGAGGTCTGCGGCGTGATCGAGGACATGTCGATGATGAGGCTGCCCGGGCGGATGCTCTCCAGGACTCCGCCCTCGTGCAGCACGACGGCCTCGACCTGCGGCGATGCGGGGACCATGGTGATGACGACGTCCGCTTCCCGCACCGTCTCGGCGATGGAGGCGGCGCCCTTGCCGCCGTCCTTCACGGCGACCTCCACCCGGGAGGGATCGAGGTCGAACGCGGTCACGTCGTATCCGGCGGCGACGAGGTTGCGCACCATGGGCGCGCCCATGATGCCGAGGCCGATGAATCCGACCTTCGTCCCGGCTGCGGTGTAGCTCATGGGGTCCTGCCTTTCGAAGTCATGACGTACGGGGGTGCGTCGGGGGTCGTACTACGGGCTGCGGAGGCGGATGCCGGTGCGGGCCCGTGGGGCCCTGCTCAAGCGGAGTGCAGCTCCCGGGTTCAGGCGGAGCGGAGCTCCCGGGGCAGCCAGCCGAAGGTGTCGGCGCTCGGGACGTCGCCCGGCTTGTACTCCAGGCCGATCCGGCCCTCGTATCCGGCCTCGGCCAGCCGGTCCAGAAGGCCGGCGAAGTCCAGTTCGCCGGTGCCGGGAGCTCCGCGGCCGGGGCTGTCGGCGATCTGCACGTGTGCCGTGCGGGCGGTGTACTCGTCGATGACCTTGTGCAGGTCCTCGCCGTTCATCGCCATGTGGTAGAGGTCCATCAGGAACTTCGCATTGCCCAGCCCCGTGGCCTCGTTGACCTTGTCGGCGATCTCGACGGCCTTGGGCGCGCTCACGACGGGGCACTGCGGCGACTCGATGGCGTTGAGCGCCTCGATGAGCAGCACGGCACCGACGCGGTCGGCCGCGTGTGCGGCCGACGCCAGGTTCTCCAGGGCGAGTTGGTCCTGCTCCTCCGGCGTGACGCCGGAAACGCGGTTCCCGTAAAGGGCGTTGAGCGCGGTGCAGCCCGTGGACTCGGCGAAGCCGGCGACCACGTCGACGTTCTTCTGGAACCTGTCGGACTCCTCGCCGGGGATCGAGAGCGAGCCCCGGTCCGGTCCTGGCAGCTGCCCGGCGTAGAAGTTCAGACCGGTCAACTGGGTGCCCGCGTCGTTCAACGCCCGGCGCAGCGCGTCCAGTTCGGCCTTCTCCGGTACCGGTGCGTCGACCCACGGCCACCACAACTCGACGGCGGAGAAGCCCGCGGCGGCCGCCGCGGCAGGGCGCTCCAGCAGCGGCAGCTCGGTGAACAGGATCGACAGATTGACGGTGAAGCGGTGCTCCGCGCCGCCGATGTGGGCGAGGGGGGCCACAGGGATCGCCTTCCCTTCGGGAGTTCAAGTTTTCGTATTGTGGAAGTGTGTTTCTACTTTACGGAAGAGTGCTCTCGCATGCCGGGAGCTGTCAAGTGGTCTGCTGCGGTTCGCGGTCGTACGGGGATGGGTGGGCGGCCCTCTGTGCGGCTCCGCCCGATGGCTGAGATCCGGGCGGTTCACGTAGGTTGACGATGTGCGATTGCGAGTGGAGTTCACGACCGAGCCGTTCGATCTGGACGAGGCACCGGAGCATGCGCTGGTGGCCCGTGAGGTCGTGCAGAGCGCACCGCTGGACTCGGTCGACGTCGGCCCGTTCGGCAACACGGCCGAAGGCTCGGCCGAGGACGTGCTGAACGTGGTCGACGCCCTGCTGCGCGAGTCGCTCGGCGCCGGGGCCACCCGCATCTCCCTGCAGCTCAACGTCCTCGCGGAGGACGCCGGGGATGCCGAGGGCGTCGGGGCCACGGGAGGCGACGCATGACGGGCCCCGAGTCGCATCCCTTCGCGGAGGCGGTCAAGCCGCTGGTCGACGCGATGGGCGGCGAGATGATCGCCCCGGGTGAAGCTCAGGGTGACGACGTCGTCCTGGCCTGGGAGGGCGAGGAGGTAGTCGCCGTCCGCCTGCCCCACCTCTCCGACTCGCTCGACCACATCCTCGCCGAGCTGGAACGCCGTCACGGAATGCCGCTGTCGGACTTGGACCGCAGGACCAAGCAGTCGGTCGTCCGCATTCTGGAGACCCGCGGCGCCTTCTCGGTCCGTCACGGTGTCGAGACGGTCGCCGGAGCGCTGGGTGTCAGCCGCTTCACCGTCTACAACTACATCAATTCCCAAGCGGAGAAGCGGGCGAAGAAGCGCCGTGACGAGGCGCCCCGGACTCCCGTCTCTGACCCCAGTCGCAAGAAGTAGCAGGGGGTGGCTTCCGGGCGTTGACGGGCGGACGAAGAGCGGCTGATCTCGTGACTGGCCGCTGAGGTGTGCCAGGTTTGACTCGTAGGACCCGTTGACGGAAGCCTTGCTCGGCATCGCGCCGGTCTTGGCGTCGTACGGCCGTGATCACCAGCTCGGAGCGGTCAACCGCCTCCTGGCTGTCCGCGCGCACCTGTACGGCCTCGTAGCCCTCTTCGGCGCTGTCAGCCGTACATCGCCACGCGGTAGAGAGCCGCAAGCGCGTCGTCGATGGGGTGGGGCCGCGGCTTGCCCGAGGAGTCGAGCCCGTTCCACCTCTGCGTGTTCACCGCGACGGACATCTGCCGCTTGCCGTCGGCTGCTCGGGTCATGGTCAGCGCTCCAGCACCCCAGACCGTGCCGCCATGGCCCCAGAAGGTGTCCTGGCCGGGAGCCTCCATCGGGTGCAAGCCCAGGCCGTAGTCGATCGTTTTTCCCTCTTGGGAGACGACCGGGACGGTGCGCTGCATCTGCGCCAGCGACGACGGGCTGAGGATCTCGCCGGCAAGCAGCATGCCGAAGAAGCGGTTGAGGTCCGCGACGGTCGATATCAGCGAGGCCGCCGGCCCCACCCATGACATGTCGTAGACGCTGAAGTCACGCGGCGGGTCGATCATGCCGAACCACGCCTCGTAGATCTGTGAGTGCGGCCCGTTGACGTACGGTTCGACGGGGAGTTCGGTGTCCCGGAGCCCAGCGCGCTCGATGACGTCCCGGGTGATGTACCGCTCGGCCGGAGTGCCGGTCACCTGTTCCAGGAGTTCGCCGAGGAGCAGGTAGTTGGTGTTGGAGTACACCCCCGGAGTGCCGCCCGGCGCGCCGACGGCAGGTGCGGTGACCCCCATCTCGATCAGTTCGGTGGGGTGAAACCGCGTGAACCGATTGTCGTCCAGGCTCTGGGGTCCGGTGTCCGCGAGGGCGGGGAATGCCTTGAGGGAAGGGTAGGCGCAGGGGAGGTACTCGGCGAGGCCGCTGGTGTGGTTGATCAACATCCGGACGGTGATCGCATCACCGCGTTCTCCGGGGACCAGCCTCGGAAGGTATCGGCCGATCGGCTTGTCGAGACCGATCTGACCGCTCTCGACCTGCCGCAGAACCGCTGCGGCCGTGAAGGTCTTGGTGATGCTGCCGACGCGGTGCCGCATGTCGGCGGTGACGGGGCGACCGGTGGCGACGTCGGCGACCCCGGCGGCACCGCGCCAGATCTGGTCGCCGTCACGTACCTCGGCGAACAGGCCAGGCATACCGGCGCGGTGGACATTTTCAATGGCGGCGTTCAGTTCTGCGGGATCCAGTGGGTTCCTCACAACATGCGTCCTTTCACTTTCCCGGGGATGAACTCCACGTCAGTTGCCTGGGCCGGGTTGCAGGGCACGAACGCAGGGTCGCTCGGCAGGCCCATGTCCTTATTATGCACGCAGTGCGTGCAACGCCAAGTGCATAGGCTAAGCTGAGTCTCGGCGATAGGGGTGAGATGGCAGGCCGAAGGCGCTGGTCGACCGAGCAGATCCTGGATGCGGCGGCGGAGTTGCTGCGCACGGGCGATTCCGAGTCATTCAGCGTGCGCAAGCTCGCCGCAGTGCTCGGGACCGATTCCTCCAGCCTCTACCGGCACTTCCGCAGCAAGACCGATCTGCTGCGCGCGGTCGCCGACCGGATCCTCCTGGGCGCCATGGACGGTTATCGCCCCGCGGGCGACTGGAAGCAGCGCATCACGGCCCTGGCCCTGCGCGTGCGGGAGGCCTTCGGCCAGCAGCCCCAGCTTGCTGCGCTCTGGGGGCGCTACGGGTCAGGCGGCACCGGTTCCAGGCTGGTCATGGAAGAGGTGCTGCAGGCTCTGCGCGCGTCGGGGCTGCCCGACGAGGAGATCCCGGCGCGCTACCACCGGATCGCGGTCCTCATCGCCGCCTTGATCGCTTCCGAGGCCGGGGTCAACACCATCACCGCCGAGGAGCACGAACAGGGTACGGAGCTGTTCCGTGTCGCGGTGCTCGGCGCCGATCCTGAACGCTTCCCCGCCCTGGCCCGCTTCGCCCGCGACGTCCACCCCCTCGGCGCGGACCGTCGCGCTGCGTTCGAGGAGATCCTCGTCGCCCAACTCGCCCACATCGAGGACGCAATCAGCCCGAGCTAGCCGACCGGCTCTCAACTACCTCAACCCCAGAAAGAGAAGTGGGCTGAGGAGGGAGAGCAAGGGGCCGGAGGGTGATCTCCATTGAATGGGCGTAACCGCGTGGTTCAGTCCGCTTCACCGTCTGCAACTACCTGAACAGGGAGAACGCGAAGAACTCCTCCTCGCAGGGGTAGTTCACGCCGGGATCCGGTCGGGGGCGGCGGCTCCTCAGCCGAGCGTCAGGCCGCGCTGCTCGAGAGCCGCCTAGGGCCCGTCTGACAAATTTCGCCTTGCTCGCGACGACTGGCACGCACATCCTCCCCCGCTTCGCGGGAGGTGCCCCCAGTTGTCGAATCGACTGAGTAACCCACTACTAGGGCGATCCTCCGCCTTGCGGCTGCACGCACCATCCGCCGCGAGCACCGCCTGCGGCGGACGGCGCCATTTGTCAGACAGGCCCTGGAGCCGGGTCAGGGCCTTCGGGCCCATTCCGTGCAGCTGCCCAAGCTCGGAGGCCGGCACGTCGGCGAGGTCGGCGAGCCGGGTGTGTCCGGGTGCCGAGAGCGCCCGGAGTGCGGGAGCCGCGAGCCCGTCGGGGAAGTCCGTCGCAGGTGTGCCCGGCTGTGTGGCCATGAGTGGATTCTCGTGCAGGTCAGGCCGCAGCGGCAACGCTCAGGCCCGCAGGGCTCGCCCGTACCTGTGAGCCGTCGCCGCGGTCGGCGTCGAAGCGTTCGCGGCGACGAAAACTTCAACAAAGTGTTGACGACGTCGGTCTCGGGGTCTTAGCTGTTCCCAGCCCGAACAGCACCACGCTTCGGAGGCCCCACGTGACCGCGTTCCCCGCAGCACCAGGTCTGACCTGGCTCAACTCGGCCGTGGAGGGCGACGCCCGCGCCGCGCTCCACAAGGTCTGCGCCGCCGGTGCATGGACCGGGATGCTGCTCGCCCGCCGCCCGTACGCCGACGAGGAGGCCCTGCTGGCCGCGAACGAGGCAGTCATGGCCGAACTGTCCGCGGCGGACCTGGCCGAGGCGATGGCGGGCCATCCGCCCATCGGACGGCCCGCACCCGGAGAAGCCGCCCGCGAACAGCGGGGCATGGCGGACGCATCCGCGCAGCTCAAGGAGGAGATGCTCGAACTCAACCTGGCCTACCAGGAGAAGTTCGGCCACGTCTTCCTGATCTGCGCGACCGGCCTGACGGGGGAGGAGATGCGCGACGCCGCGCGCCGTCGCATCGGCAACTCACCGGAAGCGGAACGTGAGATCGTCCGCACCGAACTGACGAAGATCAACCGAATCCGGCTGGCAGGACTGGCGGAGAAGGAGCCCGAACGAGCATGAGCAGCGAAACCGCCACGGCGTCGGTGTCCACGCACATCCTGGACACCAGCGCCGGCAGCCCCGCCGCGGGTGTCTCCGTCGCGCTGACCGTGCGCCCGGGCCGTACCGCGGAATGGGTCGCGCACGGCGCCTCCAGGACGGATGCGGACGGGCGCTGCAAGGACCTCCCGGCGCTGCCGGAGGGCACCACCCACGCACGGCTGACCTTCGAGGTCGAGCCGTATCTGCAGAGCAGGACCGAGGCGGGCGGCGCATCGGAACGGGAGAGCTTCTTCCCGGAGGTGACCACGGTCTTCGCGGTCCGTCCGGGCGAGCACTATCACGTACCGCTGCTGCTCAACCCGTTCGGCTACTCCGTATACCGAGGGAGCTGAGACCGACATGACGGTGCCGATCACGATTCTCGGCCAGAACCAGTACGGCAAGGCGGAGAACCGCGTCGTCAAGATCACCAGGGACGGTGAGACCCACCACATCAAGGACCTCAACGTCTCCGTCGCTCTGAGCGGCGACCTCGACGAGGTCCACTACTCCGGCTCCAACGCCAACGTGCTGCCCACCGACACCACCAAGAACACGGTGTTCGCCTTCGCCAAGGAGCAAGGCATCGAATCCGCCGAGCAGTTCGGCATCGCGCTCGCCCGGCACTTCGTCGAGAGCACCCAACCCATCACCACGGCGCGCATCCGCATCGAGGAGTACGGGTGGGAGCGGATCGGCACCGCGTCGGGAGAGGCGCCCCACTCCTTCGTACGCACCGGCCAGGAGACGCGCACCGCGCAGATCACCTACGACGGCAGCCGCTTCGAAGTCCTCACCGGTCTCAAGGGACTCACGGTGCTCAACTCCACCGACTCCGAGTTCTGGGGCTACATCAAGGACAAGTACACGACGCTCAAAGAGGACTACGACCGCATCCTCGCGACCGAGGTGAGCGCCGTGTGGCGGCACAACTGGACCGGTGAGGCCGAGCAGGACACGTCCACGCCCGACTGGCAGCGCTCCTACGCCTGGACGAGGGAGCTCATGCTGCGCGCCTTCGCCGAGACCTACTCCCTCTCGCTCCAGCAGTCGCTCTACGAGATGGGCTCCCAAGTCCTGCAGGGCAGGCCCGAGTTGGAGGAGATCCGCTTCTCCATGCCCAACAAGCACCACTTCAAGGTGGATCTGGGACCCTTCGGCATCAAGAACGACGTCGAGGACGGCGCCGTCTACATCGCCGCCGACCGCCCCTACGGCCTCATCGAGGCCACGGTGCTGCGGGACGGAGCCGAAGCCCGGATACCTCTCGACGCGACCAACCTCTGAACGTGAACCCGCCCCTACGCGACCGGTATCGAGGACACCCATGACCGACACGGCAGACCGTACAGAGCGCGTCGTCATCGAGAACTGCGCCGTCGCCACGGTCGACGCACACGACACCGAGTACGCCGAGGGCCATGTGGTCGTCGCCGGGAACCGGATCGAATCCGTCGGCGCGGGCAAGGCACCCGACGTGCCGGGGGAGGGCGTACGCCGCATCGACGGCACCGGGCACCTCGTCACGCCCGGACTGGTCAACACCCACCACCACTTCTACCAGTGGCTCACCCGCGGACTGGCCCAGAACTCCAACCTCTTCGACTGGCTCGTCGCCCTCTACCCGATCTGGGCGCGCATCGACGAGGACATGGTGGGTGCCGCTGCCCGCGGCTCGCTCGGAATGATGGCGCGCGGCGGCGTCACCACCGCGATGGACCACCACTACGTCTTCCCGCGCGGCGCCGGAGACCTCCTGGGCGCGGAGATCGGCGCCGCCCGCGAACTGGGCGTCCGCTTCAACCCCACGCGCGGATCGATGGACTTGGGCGCCTCCGACGGCGGACTGCCGCCGGACTTCGCCGTCGAGACCACCGAAGGCGCGCTCGCCGCCACCGAGGAGGCCGTCGACACCCACCACGACCCCTCCTTCGACTCGATGCTCCGCATCGGCGTGGCCCCCTGCTCACCCTTCTCGGTCACCACCGAACTGCTGCGGGAGGCAGGTGAGTTGGCGCGGCGCAAGGGCGTGCGGCTGCACACGCACGGGTCGGAGACGGTCGAGGAGGAGAAGTTCTGCCACGAGCGGTTCGGCATGGGTCCGACCGACTATCTGGAGTCGGTCGGCTGGCTCGGCGACGACGTGTGGATGGCGCACTGCGTCCACATGAACGACTCCGACATCGCCGCCTTCGCCCGTACACGTACGGGAGTCGCCCACTGTCCTTCCTCCAACGCCCGGCTGGGCGCGGGGATCGCCCGCGTTCCCGACATGCTGGCCGCCGGCATCCCGGTAGGCCTGGGCGTCGACGGCACGGCGTCGAACGAGTCCGGTGAACTCCACACCGAACTGCGCAACGCGCTGCTGCTCAACCGTCTCGGAAGCCACAAGGAGAAGGCGCTCACCGCGCGCCAGGCGCTTCGCCTGGGCACCTACGGAGGCGCCGAAGTGCTCGGCAGACAGGCGGAGATCGGCTCCCTGGAGCCGGGCAAGCTCGCCGACCTGGTGCTGTGGCGGGTGGACGGCATCGGGCACTCCTCGATCGCCGACCCGGTCGCCGCGCTCGTGCTCGGCGCCGCGGCACCGGTCACGCTCTCGCTCGTCAACGGCCGCACCGTCGTCGAGGACGGCCGGCTGGTCACCGCCGACGAGGAGTCGATCGCTCACGAGGCCCGAAGGCAGGCACGGCGCCTCACCCGTATCGCAGCGGACGCCGGCTGACCGGCCGATCCGTCCGCACGACACCCCATGAACACCGGCCGGGAGGGACGGCTCCCGGCCGGGTCCCCTTCACCACCGCCGTTCCCGGAACGTGGCCCAACCCCCTCACGTTCCGGGACGGTCCGGCACCACCGGGCGCAACGGCAACGCACACCGCATGATCGTGACCCCTGACATCGACAGGAGGACCGCCGTGGCCGAGACGCCCAGGTTCAGTGCGCGCAAGAAGACCCCGACCGACAGCGAACCAAGGCCGGAAGCACAGGAGAAGCACCCCGTCGACCAGTCGCTGCCGCCGCTGAAGCTCGTCACCACCGGGCTCCAGCACGTGGCCGCCATGTACGCGGGCGTGGTGGCTCCGCCGCTCGTCATAGGCGCGGCCGTGGGGCTGTCCGTCTCCGAACTGACCTTCCTCACCGGCGCGAGCCTGTTCCTCGCGGGCATCGCGACGCTGCTCCAGACCCTCGGCTTCTGGCGGATCGGCGCCCGCCTGCCGTTCGTCAACGGCGTCACCTTCGCGTCCGTCGCGCCGATGCTGGCCATCAACAAGTCGGAAGGGCCGAAGGACGCCCTGCCGGTCATATTCGGCGCGTGTATGGTGGCCGCGGCGCTCGGCTTCCTGATCGCCCCGTACTTCAGCAAGTTGGTGCGCTTCTTCCCGCCCGTGGTCACCGGCACCGTCATCACCCTCATAGGCATCTCGCTGATGCCCGTCGCCTTCAACTGGGCGCAGGGCGGCGACCCGGCGGCCCCTCAGTACGGCGCTACGAAGAACATCGCGATGGCCGGAGTCACCCTCCTGGTCGTGCTGTTGCTGCGGCGCTTCACGCGCGGCTTCGTCAAGCAGATCGCCGTGCTGCTCGGACTGGTCGTGGGCACGCTCCTCGCGATCCCGGTCGGTCTCACGGACTTCAGCGCGCTGAAGGAGGCAGACGTCATCGGCTTCCCGACGCCGTTCCACTTCGGCGCACCGCAGTTCGCCGTCGCGGCGATCGTCTCCATGTGCGTCGTCATGCTCGTCTCGATGACCGAGTCCACGGCAGACATGCTCGCGCTGGGCGAGATCGTGGACCGGCCCGCCGACGAGAAGACGATCGCGGCGGGGCTGCGCGCCGACACCCTCGGCTCCTTCGTCAGCCCCTTCTTCAACGGCTTCCTGGCCACGGCCTTCGCCCAGAACATCGGCCTGGTCGCCATGACGAGGATCCGGAGCCGCTACGTCGTCGCCACCGGCGGCGGCATCCTGATCCTCATGGGCCTGTGCCCGGTGGCGGCGGCTCTGATCGCGACGGTGCCGCAACCGGTGCTGGGCGGCGCGGGTGTGGTTCTCTTCGGCTCGGTCGCGGCCAGCGGCATCCGCACCCTGGCCAAGGCCGACCTCGGAGAGGACAACAACATCCTCGTCGTCGCGGTCTCCTTGGCCGTCGGCGTCGTCCCGGTCGCCGCTCCGGACTTCTACCACGTGCTCCCCGGCAGCGCCCGCATCATCCTGGACTCCGGCATCTCGACGGGCTGCGTGACGGCCGTGCTGCTCAACCTCGTCTTCAACCACCTCGGGCGGCGCGAGGCGCCCGAGGCCGAGCCGGAGGCAGGCGGCGCAGTCCCCGAGCCGCGCACCGGCGACCACACGCAACGGGTGCGCTGACGTACTTCCAACTCCCGTGCCCTTCCCTGGCGTTGCTGCCGAGGCAGGGCACGGTGGCGTCAGGCCTGACGGTGCCTCGGGCGTACCTCGTGCAGCGCCTGCGCGATCTCTCCCGGGGCCGACGGGCCCATGTGCGGTGCGTCCGGGAAGTCGCGGACGCGGAAGCGGGTTGCCCGGGATCGACTTGTCCGCCTCCGCCGTCATCCGGTCCTGCAGCGCGGGCGTGACGAGCCGGTCGCTGCCCATGCGGAGGTACGTGCGGGGGATGGGGCCCCACCGGCCGGCACTGCCGACGGCCTTCCCGGCCCTGAGCCCCCGCTGCACGGTGCCTTCCCACCATCGTCGGGCGTGCTTGCGCAGCACGGATGTCAGCGGGGCGATCTAACGTGACGGCCATGAGCCCCTTGAGTTACGACCGCTACTGCACGGAGATCGTCGAACAGACCCACCGGCTGCGGGCGTGCCTCTCCGGTGCCGACATGACGGTCCCCGTGCTCTCCTGCCCCGGGTGGAACGTCGGTCAGCTGCTGCGGCATCTCGGGGGAGGGCACAGGTGGGTCGAGGAGACAGTGCGTACGCGGGCGTCCCAGCCGCTGCCCGACGACGACTTCCGTGATCTGTCCCCCTACACCCGCGAGGGCCCGGATGTGCTCGGCCCGTGGCTCGAAGAGGGCGCGGCGCGGCTGGCGGCGACCTTTCGTGAGGCCGGCCCCGACGCGAAGGTGTGGACGCCCCTGCCGGGAGGGACCGTGAGCTTCTTCGCCCGCCGGTTCGCCCACGAGACGCTCATGCACCGCGCGGACGCCACACTGGCGCTCGGCTCGGAGTTCACCGTCGAGGAGGACGTGGCGCTCGACGCGCTCGACGAATGGATGGAACTGGGCTCGCTCCCGCAGATGTTCGAGTTCCACCCGGAGAGGCGCAAGCTGCTCGGCCCGGGCCGTACGCTCCATTTCCACGCCACCGACACCGGGCCGGGCGCGGCAGCGGAATGGGTGGTCGACCTGACCGGTGACACCCTCACCTGGCGCCGCGCCCACGAGAAGGCGGCCGTCGCCGTGCGCGGCCCGCTGGCCGATCTGCTTCTGGTGATCTACGGGCGGCGCCACGTCCGCAGCGAGGACATCGAGATCATCGGCGACGAGGAACTCCTCGACTTCTGGCTGGAGTCGGTCGCCTTCGGCTGAAAGGCCCGACGGACTGGCCGATCCCTGGACGCTTCCCGGGAAGACCGTACGGGCGGGGTTCGCCCGGCCGCCGGGGCCCGGACGCCGCCTCCCGCCCTGAAAACGGCGGCGGCCCCCGGCACCCCCGGAGCAGGACGAACTGCTAGCTCTCCGTGAGGAGTTCGACCCCTCGGCGTTCGAGTCCCGCGCACGAGTCGACGGTCTCCGCCATCTCCTCGAACAGCTGCCGCCGGGTGCTCGCGTCCGGTGCGTCGTACTCCGTGGCGAGCGCCTCGGCCCGTTTCCCCAGCTCGCGGATCTCGTCGGACGCCGCCCACCCCTGCGACATGATCAGCCGCATCCGCTCCTCGCAGATCTCGGTGTACTCACCCAGCTGCGAGACGGTCTCCAGTGCCAGGGCGGCAAGCCGTCCCCAGCCGCGCCCCGACTCGCGGAAGAGGGCGGCCGCTTCCCGGTGTCCGGTCCGGTCGAGGAAGTCCGCGTAGAGGGGGCGGGTGGCACCGGGCGCCGTGTACTCGACCTCCAGGCATTCGTAGAGCCGCCGCACGCCGTGGAAGAAGGGAACCGGAGCGCCGAAGCGCCGCTCCCACCCTGTCTTCGTCCTCGTGTCCCGCAGCTGCGCGGCCAGCTTGTCCATGCCGGAGAAGCCGAAGTTGACGTCGAAGCTGTTGCCCAGCACGGGGCCCGTCAGGTGCGCCGTCGTGGCGGCGATCGCGCCGGCCACGTCGGGCTCACCCTGGGGCGGGCCCGTCGGCACGATCATCTGGTGACGGCCCTTCTTGTGAGCGGACCAGGCCTCGCCGAACTCCTCGGTCCCCATCGCGTGCGGCGCCGCGGACTCGTCGTCCACGTACAGCGTGTCCCCCTGATATCCGGCGATGAGGACGGTGTGGGCGTCCTGCCCGAAGCCGGGCTCCATCCCGTGCCACGGCAGCCGCGACTTGTCCACGGTGCAGAAGACGGGACGGCCCTCGTCCAGGGCCTTGCGGACCCTCTCCCAGCGGGGCTTGCCGCTGTGCTGCTCGTCGAAGGGGACGTTCAGCCTCCCCAGCGCCGCGGGCACCCACGGCTCGGGGTGGTGCTGCGCCACGATCGTCAGCAGCGGCGGAATGTTCTCGTACTCGAAGACGACGTACATGAACCCGATCCCTCCGGCGAGACCGGCGATCAGCGCCTCATCCAGGGTGCTGCCGAGCGCGTGGCGGATCAGGGACGCCTCGTGGTGCTGCTCAGTCCCGAACTCCTCGTAGAGCACCCCGCTCGGCAGGGCGGGGGCGTCGGCCCGTGCGGACCGGGCCAGTACGTGCCGCCGGGCCGTCGTGTACGACTCCCCGGTACGCGCCATGCGTTGGCGCACCAGCCGCTTCAGTCCTCGCTGCTCTGTCACCGTCTGTCCTCTCGGGGCGAACGGTGAAGCCCCTCACGCGGACCTGTCACCGCCGCCTGAAAAGGAAAGGCAGACAAGGGAGTTCGACACCCGCGATGACAAGAAGATCACCTTTACCTCCGCAGTGCCCGGCGGCGTGAGTGCCGGGTCAGGAGGTCGGGCGCACAGGTGGCGCCGGAGCAGCAGTGTAGACCTCGCGCCCCTGGTGGGGGCACCCCCGGCGAAGACACTTCCCGGCGCGGGGGAGCGCGTACCGCAGGAAGGCCCCTCCCTTCTCCGGTGTGACGCAAGCGGGTTGCGGCGTCATAGGCGGCGCGGCGACCAGGATGGGGTGTCCGTCAACCGGGAGGGTGCTTCGCATGGACTTCTCAGATCCACCGCCCACGGCTGCCTGGCAGCACGTGGAGGCACGGTCCGGTTTCGAGGTCGCCTACTTCGGCCCGGTGGAGGACCGCTGGCTGGTGCAGGGCTGCACGACCGGGTTCGAGGACGGGCGTACATGGATCGTCGACTACGCGATCGAACTCGACGGCGCCTGGGCCACCCGTGCCGCACGCGTCTCGTGCAGGTCCGAGGCCGGACACCGAACGACGTCGCTCGAGGCCGACCGGGAGGGGCACTGGCGTGTCGACGGTCACGCCGCACCGCACCTCGACGGGTGCCTCGACGTCGACCTCGAATCCTCGGCGATGACCAACGCCTTCCCCGTGCACCGGCTGCGCCTCGCGGTCGGTGTACGCGCCGACGCGCCTGCCGCGTACGTGCGGGCGCCGGACCTCGCGGTCGAACGGCTCGGCCAGACCTACGAGCGGATCACTGACGAAGGCGGGCAGCAGCGCTACGAATACGCCGCCCCCGTCTTCGACTTCGCCTGCCGCCTCGCATACGACGACTCCGGTCTCGTCCTGAACTACCCGGGAATCGCGGTCCGGATCAGCTGACCCGGACCACTCACCACCGCAAGCGCAGCCGCCCCGCCGCCGGGGTGCGTGGCGGCGGGGCGGTGCGAGTTTCCGTTGTCAGCGCAGCAGTTCGTACGCCGGCAGCGTCAGGAACTCCTCGTACTTCTCGTCCAGCGCGACCCGCAGCAGCAGATCGTGGGCCCGCTGCCACTCGCCCTGCGCGAAGGTCTCCTCGCCCAACTCCTCGCGCAGCTCGGCGAGATCCTCGTCCGCGACACGGCGCACGAGCTCCGGTGTGACCAGCTGCTCGCCCTCCGGCGTGTCCTTGAGCACGACCCCCGCGTTGACCCACTGCCAGATCTGCGAGCGGGAGATCTCCGCCGTGGCGGCGTCCTCCATCAGGCCGAAGATGGCCACCGCGCCCATGCCGCGCAGCCACGCCTCGATGTAACGGGTGCCGACCTGGACGGCGTTGCGCAGACCGGCGTAGGTGGGCTTCGCCTCCGTGGTGTCGACGGCGATCAGTTCTGCGGCGGTGACGCTGACGTCCTCGCGCATCCGCTCCTTCTGGTTCGGACGGTCGCCGAGGACCGCGTCGAAGGACTCCTGGGCGACGGGCACGAGGTCCGGGTGCGCGACCCAGGAGCCGTCGAAGCCGTCGTTGGCCTCGCGCTCCTTGTCGGCGCGGACCTTCGCCATGGCCTGCTCGTTGGCCTCCGGGTCGCGGCGGTTGGGGATGAAGGCGGCCATCCCGCCGATGGCGTGCGCGCCGCGCTTGTGGCAGGTGCGCACGAGCAGTTCGGTGTACGCGCGCATGAACGGGGCGGTCATCGTCACCGAGTTGCGGTCCGGGAGGACGAACTTGGCGCCGCCGTCACGGAAGTTCTTGACGATGGAGAAGAGGTAGTCCCAGCGGCCCGCGTTCAACCCCGAGGCGTGGTCGCGCAGTTCGTAGAGGATCTCCTCCATCTCGTACGCCGCGGTGATCGTCTCGATCAGCACGGTGGCCCTGACCGTCCCCTGCGGGATGCCGCAGTGGTCCTGGGCGAAGACGAAGATCTCGTTCCACAGCCGGGCCTCGAGGTGCGACTCGGTCTTGGGCAGGTAGAAGTACGGACCCTTGCCCTGGTCGATGAGGCGCTGTGCGTTGTGGAAGAAGTAGAGACCGAAGTCGACGAGCGCGCCGGGCACGGCCTCGCCGTCCACCCGCAGGTGCCGCTCGTCCAGGTGCAGGCCACGCGGACGCATCACGACGGCGGGCAGGGACTCGGCGGGCCCCAGCTTGTAGGACTTGCCGGACTTCTCGTCGGTGAAGTCGATGCGGCGCTCGTAGGCGGCGATCAGGTTGAGCTGGCCGCCGACGACGTTCTCCCAGGTGGGAGCGGACGCGTCCTCGAAGTCCGCGAGCCAGACCTTGGCGCCGGAGTTGCACGCGTTGATGGTCATCTTGCGGTCGGTCGGACCGGTGATCTCGACGCGGCGGTCGTTCAGGGCCTCGGGACAGTCGGCCACCTGCCAGTCGCCGTCGCGGATGTGCGCGGTGCTGGAGAGGAAGTCCAGTGACGAGGTGCGGGCGATCTCGGCCCGCCGGTCGGCGCGCTGCGCCAGCAACTCGTTGCGGCTCGGGGTGAACCGGCGGTGCAGGGCGGCCAGGAAGTCGAGCGCTTCATCGGTCAGCACCTCCCCCTGACGCTCCACGGCAGGTGCGTCGACGATCTCGACCGGGGAGGGCACTGATGCGGGCATGGTGGGTCACTCTCCTTCGTGGCGGTGGGGAACGGCGCGGATGGTCGCCGTCACACAGCCGCCGGATCGCCTGTGTGCGGCACGGAGTGCCGCTGGCCGAGCGGGGCTCGTGGAGCATCCGCGGACACGCGTCGCGGACCACGAAAGCTTCTGAACAGTGGAGACTAGTTTCCTCATGGTGGAACAATCAAGAGTCTGTTGACGTCGAGACATCTCTCACTCGTTCGCCGGAGGCGTTCGTGGCCCGGGGTGCCAGCGCACGTGCGGCCGGGCCGCTCCGCCCGCCGATGGGCCGCCTTGCTGTGTTCCGCGCCCACTCGCGGCGAAACATGCGCCGGACCGCCACCGTCCGGGCCCGCGGGGCGGATTCAGGAGCCGAGCCGGTCCAGGAACTGCAGGTCCGCGGGCACGTCGACGTCGGACGGGTCCGCGACGTCGCCGCACTCGACGAGTTCGATCGCGCTCGTCCGCGTGCGCAGGTAACTACGCGCCCCTTGATCGCCGTTCGCGCTCGCGGCGACCCCCGGCCAGTGCTCCGCGCCGAAGAGGACGGGGTGGCCGCGCCGTCCCTCGTAGCCGGCCGCCGCGAGGGAGGCGGGGGAGTGGCAGGCCGCACGCACGCGGTTCACCGCCTCCGCGCCGATCCCCGGCTGGTCGACGAGCGAGACCAGTGCGGCTTCGGTTCCGGTGTCCATGAGGGACGCCAGCCCCAGTCGCAGTGACGAGCCCATGCCCGTCTCCCAGTCCGGGTTGTCGAGCAGTACGCAGCCCGGGAGTTCGGCGCGGGCCCGCACCTCCTCGGCGGCCGCGCCCAGCACCACGTGCACATGTCGGCAGCCGCCCTCGCGCAGGGCACGGACGGCGTGCTCCACCAACGGCCGTCCCCGCAGCGGCAGGAGCGCCTTCGGCCGTCCCCCCAGACGCCGTCCGCCGCCCGCCGCGAGAAGCAGCCCGGCGACCACGGGGGTGTGACCCGGCGGATCGTCAGGACCACCGGGCACGTCCGACTCGCGCGCCCCGTGCGGCTCGTACGGCTCCGTCATCGTGGCCCTCTCCTCGCGAGGCGCTCGTTCTGCCCATCCGCCCCAGGTGTACAGCGACTCTACATACAGCACGATTACGCACGAGTCGTGCAAGGCGGCGCGAACTTGGTGGGTTCGCGCCCCGAATTTCGCCCTCCGTGTGGCGCGATGCGCAGAGAGTGGCGTTTACTGTCCCAAGCCGCTCGCGATCGGTCCTGATGGTGATCCTGACGGAGATCCTGTTGGAGAGAGGCGAACGGCACCATCTCTGTGGGGGAGATCTGTGGTGCGTAGCGACGCTGTGGGGCAGCGGACAGTGCCTGTGGCGGACAGTGGAGTCGATCCACGTGTCTCCGGGCTGAGCGTTGCCGTGAACCGGCTCCGGGCCGAACTGGACGCCTATCCGGCCCAGTTGCGGGACCGGTATGCCGCCGAGGAAGAGCTCGACGTGCTCGAGGAACAGGTGGCCGACGGCGCGCCCGTGCCGACGGAGCTCCGCCAGTCGCTGCTGCTGCTCGTGGCGGCAGTGGGTTCGGTGAGCGCGCTCTCCGAACCCATGACGGAGCTGCGCAAGGCCATCGAACTCTTCGGTGATCCGTCGGAGTTCCGCCGGGTCAACTGAGCGGCCGGCGCCTGCCGCGGCTTGGCCCTGCCCGTGCGGGGAAGGGCCGCTGCTGGGCCGCGCCCGGCCAACTGAGCGGGTCAGCCGCCAGTGGTCGTCGCGAGGGCCTTCGAGAGCTGCTCGGCGACCTCCTGCAACAGCGGGACGAACTTGTCCGTCGCCGCCTCCGTCACCCTGCCCGCCGGCCCGGAGATGGAAATCGCCGCGGCCGTAGGTGAGTTGGGCACGGCCACGGCGATGCAGCGGACCCCGAGCTCCTGCTCGTTGTCGTCCATCGCGTACCCCGCCTCGCGGACCTGCTCCAGCGCTTCGAGGAAGCCTTCAGGGGTGGTGATGGTCCGTTCGGTCGCCGCAGGCATGCCCGTACGGGCGAGCACTGCCCTGACCTCCTCGGCCGGGGTGTCGGCGAGCAGCACCTTGCCGACACCCGTCGCGTGAGGCAGGACGCGGCGGCCGACCTCGGTGAACATCCGCATCGAGTGGCGGGAGGGCACCTGCGCGACGTAGACCACCTCGTCGCCGTCCAGCAGCGCCATGTTGGCGGTCTCGCCCGTCTCCTCGACGAGCCGTGCCAGGTGCGGACGTGCCCAGGTGCCCAGCAGGCGCGACGAGCTCTCGCCCAGCCGGATGAGGCGGGGGCCCAGGGCGTAGCGGCGGTTGGGGTGCTGGCGTACGTAGCCGCAGGAGACGAGGGTGCGCATCAGCCGGTGGATGGTGGGCAGCGGCAGGCCGCTGCTGCCGGACAGCTCGCTCAGGCCGACCTCGCCGCCGGCGTCCGCCATGCGCTCCAGCAGGTCGAAGGCCCGCTCCAGGGACTGCACGCCGCCGGAGGGTGCGGCGGCTGAGGCGGGGGCTCCGGCGGTGGCGGCGGAGTCTCGCTGTGCGGACGGCGGCACGTCGCGTTCCTTTCCTGCGGCTGAGGCGCATGCTACCGGCACGGATCACCGGCCCGGCCGGGCTGTGAGCCCGGCAGCGACGGGGTGCACAATTCTGTATTGCGGAATCGTACTTCCATTGAACGGAATAAGCCAAGGCGTCAGTCTTGACGCGGCAGGGATCTGCCCAGAAGATCTCATCAACAGAATGTTGAAGAGAAAGGTGCCCCGTGCCCGCCGTGCAACTCGTACTCCGCTCCACACGCGTCGTCACACCCGAGGGTACGCGGGCGGCGTCGGTGAGCGTCACGGACGGCCGCATCGTCTCCGTCGAAGCGCACGACGCGCATGTCCCGGACGGTGCACGCCTGGTGGACGCCGGTGACGACGCGCTGCTGCCCGGGCTCGTCGACACACACGTCCACGTCAACGACCCCGGCCGCACGGAGTGGGAGGGCTTCTTCACCGCGACCCGCGCAGCCGCCGCCGGAGGCGTGACGACCCTGCTGGACATGCCGCTCAACTCGCTGCCGCCCACCACCACCGTGGCCAACCTGCGGACCAAGCAGGACGTCGCCCGCGCCAAGGCGCACGTCGACACCGGATTCTGGGGCGGCGCGATCCCGGGGAACGTCTCCGACCTGCGTCCGATGTACGAGGCCGGCGTGTTCGGCTTCAAATGCTTCCTCTCGCCCTCGGGCGTCGAGGAGTTCCCCGAGCTGGACCAGTCAGGCCTGGCCGGGGCCCTCGCCGAGATCGCGGGTTTCGGCGGGCTGATGATCGTGCACGCCGAGGATCCCGGGCACCTCGCCTCCGCCCCGCAGAAGGGCGGCCGCGCCTACGCGGACTTCCTCGCCTCCCGCCCCCGTGCCGCCGAGAACGAGGCCATCGCCCGTCTCATCGCGCTGGCAGGCGAGTTGGGCGCACGCGTGCACGTCCTGCATCTCTCCTCCAGCGACGCGCTGCCGCTCATCGCACAGGCCCGGCGCGAGGGCGTACGGCTGACCGTCGAGACCTGCCCGCACTTCCTGACCCTCACCGCGGAGGAAGTCCCCGACGGCGCGACGGAGTTCAAGTGCTGCCCGCCCATCCGTGAGCGTGCCAACCAGGACGCGCTGTGGCAGGGGCTCGCCGAGGGGACCATCGACTGCATCGTCTCCGACCACTCGCCCTGCACCGCGGAGTTGAAGGACGGAGACTTCGCGACGGCCTGGGGCGGCATCTCCTCGCTCCAACTCGGCCTGCCCGCCGTGTGGTCCGAGGCGCGCAGGCGGGGCCACTCGCTGGACGACGTCGCCCGCTGGATGAGCGCCGGCCCGGCGGCGCTGGCCGGTCTGGAGGGTCGTAAGGGCGCCATCGCTCCGGGGAACGACGCGGACTTCGCCGTTCTCGACCCCGACGCGACCTTCACCGTGGACCCGGCGCACCTCCAGCACCGCAACCCGGTCACCGCCTACGCGGGCAGCACCCTGCACGGTGTCGTGCGGGCGACCTGGCTGCGCGGCCAACAGATCACCGACCACGGCGAACCCCTCCAGCAGACCGGACGACTCATCGAGAGGCCCACCGCATGACGGCCATCTTCACCGGGGACGCGAGCCCGTACCAGGGCGGCGACCCGTACGCCGACTACCGCACATCGGAATTCCCCTTCGCCCACCTCGTCGATCTCGCGGACCGCCGTCTCGGCGCGGGCGTCATGGCGGCGAACGACGAGTTCTTCGCCGAGCGCGAGAACATGCTCAAGCCGGGTCGCGCCGAGTTCGACCCCGAATGCTTCGGCCACAAGGGCAAGATCATGGACGGCTGGGAGACGCGGCGTCGCCGAGGGGTGAGCGCGCAGGAGCCGCATCCGTCGGGCGACGACCACGACTGGGCGCTGGTGCGCCTGGGAGCCCCCGGCGTGCTGCGCGGGATCGTCGTCGACACCGCCCACTTCCGCGGAAACTACCCGCGTGCGGTCTCCGTCGAGGCCGCGGCCGTGGACGGAGCGCCGTCCCCGGACCGGCTCCTCGCCGACGACGTCGAGTGGACGACCGTCGTGGCCAGGACCGACATCGGTGGGCACGCCGCCAACGGCTTCGCCGTCACATCGCCACAGCGGTTCACGCATCTGCGGGTCAACCAGCACCCCGACGGCGGCATCGCGCGGCTGCGCGCGTACGGCGAAGTGGTCCCCGATCCGGGGTGGTTGAGCGCGCTGGGCACGTACGACCTCGTCGCCCTGGAGAACGGCGGCGCCGTGGAAGACGCCTCCGACCGGTTCTACTCCCCGCCCGGCAACACGATCCAGCCAGGCCGTTCACGGCAGATGGACGACGGCTGGGAGACGCGCCGCCGCCGCGACACCGGCAACGACTGGATCCGCTACGCCTTGACCGCGCAGGCGCAGATCCGCGCCGCCGAGATCGACACCGGCTACCTGAAGGGCAACGCCGCGGGCTGGGCTGCGCTTTGGGGCAAGGACGGCGAGCGGGGGGAGTGGCAGGAGCTGCTGCCGCGCACCCGGCTCCAGCCGGACACCGTGCACCGTTTCCTGCTTCAGCAGGACGCCCCGGCCGTCACGCACGTCCGTCTCGACATCTTCCCCGACGGCGGAATCGCGCGGCTGAAACTGCACGGTTCGCCCACTGCCGAGGGGATCGAGGAGCTCGCAGACCGCTACCGCCGCGCGGGCGGAGAAGTGTGAACGGCGGGGAAAAATCCGTGACTTGGCGTTGACATGTCATCTACGCGCGTCAGCATGGGAAGCATGAGATTCCCCCCACGAATCGCGCGCGTCAGCGCCCTCAGTGCCCTGTCCATCACCTTCCTCGTCGGCGGCCCGGCGGCGTTCGCCCAGGCCACAGCGCCCGCACCTGTCATCACGGCTCCGGCGGCGACCGCGCCCGCCGACGTCGGCGACATCTGCGAGTCGAAGCTTCCGGCGGAGGCCAACGACACCCTCGAACTCATCGAGAAGGGCGGGCCCTACCCCTACCCGCAGGACGGCACCGTCTTCGACAACCGCGAAGGCATCCTCCCCGACCAGGACTCCGGCTACTACCACGAGTACACCGTGGAGACGCCAGGCTCGGACGACCGCGGGGCCAAGCGGATCGTGACCGGTGACAAGGAGCAGGAGGACTACTTCACCGAGGACCACTACGAGTCCTTCGACCTGGTCGACTACAGCTGCTGACGCCGAAGCAGCTCTGACCCGAAGGTGGTTCGCCGGCGGTCG
>NZ_JACBXA010000067.1 GCF_013870515.1 Streptomyces albidus (ex Kaewkla and Franco 2022)
AACCTCCGCAGCCCCGCGCACCGCGTCGAGCGCGAACTGCTCAAACTCGCCCTGCAGCGCCCGGAGTTGGTCTCCCCGGCCTTCGACGCGTACGGGCCGGACGAATTCACCGCCCCGCCCTACGCGACGGTGAGGCAGACCATCGAAGCGGCCGGCGGCGCGAGCAGCGATGACGCCGACTACGTGAGCCGGGTGCGCGCGGCCGCACCCGACGACACCGTGCGGTCGCTCGTCAACGAACTCGTGGTCGAGCCGCTCCGCAGCGGACGTGGCCGCGAGCCCGACGAGTTGTACGCGGGAATGCAGCTCGTCGCCGTGCGCCTCGCCGCCGTCAACACGCGCATCGCCGACCTGGAGAGTTCGGCCCGCCGCCTCGAGGCCCAGCGCGACGGGGAGCGTTCGGCGTCCGTACGGCAGGAGATCTGGACGCTCCAGCAGTACGGACGGGCCCTGCGCGAGCGCGGCGCCTCAGCCCTCTGAGGACTGTTGCCGTAACGGCTGATCTTGGAGTCATGACCTTGCCAGGCCGGGTCCGATCACGGCGTTGGGAGCCATCCTGGACAGTCCCGTTCACCGCTGAACCCGCGGCAGTTCGGCAAGCTGGTCACTGCCCCACCTCCCCGGCTCGGAGAGTGCTCAGTCGATACAGAATTCGTTGCCCTCGATGTCCAGCATCGGGATGCACGACTCGTTCTCCTCATCGGCGTACAGCGTTTGCACGTGTGTGGCACCGAGCGCGACCAGTCGTGCGCACTCGGCTTCGAGCGTGGCGAGGCGCTCGTCCCCCACGAGCCCGGTGCCGGCCCGGACGTCGAGATGCACCCGGTTCTTGACGACCTTTCCTTCAGGGACGCGCTGGAAGTACAGGCGCGGGCCCACGCCTGAGGGATCGCTGCAGCCGAACCACGAATCCCGCTCCTCAGCAGGCAGAGAGCGGTTGAAATCGTCCCAGGTGGTGAACCCCTCCGGTGGCGGCGGTACGACGTACCCCAACACCTCGCACCAGAATCGAGCGAGACGCTCAGGTTCTGCGCAGTCAAAGGTGACTTGGAACTTCCTGATCGCTGACATCGGCGCACCGTACCGCGCACCAGTGGGACCCTGCCGCTCATTTTCCCAGGCTCCAGCCCCGAGCAACCCCCTTCATACCGAGATCAGTTGCGCACCCCTCGGGCGTATCAGGTCGCTCGCTCTCGGGCCGTTCACACGCCTGCGCACCGCTCGGCCCCTCCCGTCCCGGAAAGCGCGTAAGTAGCCGTGCGTATGCGACAAGTCACCGTCCAACTCAAAAACTGGGCGCACGCCCCTCGTGGCGGGAGTGTGTCGTACCCCACACTGGTGTGCGGTGCTTGAGTCCTCGGAGCGGGGCGGCGCGCCGGCCGGATGGGCCGCAGTCCCCCGCGGATCCGCACAGCACGTACGCCGCCCCCCGACCGGCAGCGAGCACACTGGAGGTCGCCCCCGTGCAGACCCGGACCCTGACCAGCGCGGCTCCCGCCGCCCCGACGGTTCCCGATGTGGCGGCCGCACCGACCCGTGCGGCCTCCTCCGCCCCACCTGTGCAGCCAGTGCCTTCCGCTCCGCCCCTTCAGCCCGCCCCGGACGGTCCGGACCAGCCCCGGCCCTCCGCCGTGGTCCTGGAGCCCCTGGCCGACGAGCCGGAGCGGGAAGCACCCGCCAAGGCGGAGTCGGGAAGCGGCCCTTCGGCCGACCTGTTCCGGCAGTACCTGCGAGAGATCGGCCGCATCCCGCTGCTGTCCGCAGCCGAGGAGGTCGAGCTCGCGCGCCGGGTCGAGGCTGGGCTCTTCGCGGAGGAGAAGCTGACCGACCCGTCCACCGCGGACGGACGACTCGCCCTCGATCTCGACCGGCTCGTCGTGATGGGCAGGATTGCCAAGCGCCGTCTCATAGAGGCGAATCTCCGCCTGGTCGTCTCCGTCGCCAAGCGCTACGTCGGCCGTGGGCTGACCATGCTGGACCTGGTGCAGGAGGGCAACCTCGGATTGATCCGCGCGGTGGAGAAGTTCGACTACGCCCGCGGCTACAAGTTCTCCACGTACGCGACCTGGTGGATCCGTCAGGCCATGTCGCGGGCGCTCGCCGACCAGGCCCGTACGATCCGCGTCCCGGTCCACGTCGTCGAGCTGATCAACCGGGTCGTACGCGTCCAGCGCAGGCTGCTCCAGGAGCGAGGCTACGAACCGGCGCCGGAAGAAGTGGCCGTCCAGCTCGACCTCACCCCGGAACGGGTCAGCGAGGTGCTGCGCCTCGCACAGGAGCCGGTCTCCCTGCAGGCGCCCGTCGGTGAGGAGGACGACGTCAACCTCGGCGACCTCATCGAGGACGGCGACGCGCCCTCACCCGTCGAGTCGGCGGCGTTCCTGCTGCTGCGCGAGCACCTGGAAGCCGTCCTGTCCACCCTCGGCGAGCGCGAACGCAGGGTCGTCCAGCTCCGCTACGGCCTGGCCGACGGCCGGCCCCGCACCCTGGAGGAGATCGGCCGCCTCTTCGGCGTGACCCGTGAACGTATCCGCCAGATCGAGTCCAAGACCCTCAGCAGGCTGCGCGACCACGCCTTCGCCGACCAGCTGCGCGGCTACCTGGACTGACCCGACGACGCCCCGCACCCGGGCCCGGCTCAGTCCACCTCCGCGACGGCTCCCGCGAACTGCGCCTTGTACAGGCGCGCGTAGGCGCCGTCCGCGGCGAGCAGTTCGCTGTGCGAACCCTGTTCCACGATCGACCCGCTCTCCATCACCAGGATCACGTCGGCGTCCCGGATGGTGGAGAGGCGGTGGGCGATCACGAAGCTCGTACGGCCGTGGGACAGGCGTGCCATCGCCTGCTGGATGAGCACCTCGGTGCGGGTGTCCACGGAACTCGTCGCCTCGTCGAGGACGAGGATGACCGGGTCGGAGAGGAAGGCGCGGGCGATGGTGATCAGCTGCTTCTCACCGGCGCTGACACCGGTGCCCTCGTCGTCCAGGACGGTGTCGTAACCGTCGGGCAGCGTGCGGATGAACCTGTCGGCGTGAGCGGCCCGAGCCGCCTCCTCCACCTGCTCGCGGCTGGAGTCCTGCGCTCCGTAGGCGATGTTCTCGGCGATGGTGCCCCCGAAGAGCCAGGTGTCCTGGAGCACCATGCCTATGCGCGAACGCAGTTCCTCACGGTTCATTGCCGCGATGTCCGTGCCGTCCAGCAGGATCCGGCCGCTGCGCGTCTCGTAGAAGCGCAGCAGCAGATTGACCAGCGTGGTCTTGCCCGCGCCGGTGGGACCGACGATGGCGACAGTGCGGCCTGGATCGACGGACAGGCTCAGGTCCTCGATGAGGGGACGGTCCGCCTCGTAGCGGAAGGAGACGCCGCTCAGCTCGACCTGTCCGCGCACCTCGGCGGGGCGCTGGGCGACCGCCGGTTCCGGTGACTGCTCCTCCGCGTCGAGGATCTCGAAGACGCGCTCCGCCGAAGCCACCCCGGACTGCACCATGTTGGCCATGGAGGCGACCTGGGTGAGCGGCTGCGTGAACTGCCGCGAGTACTGCACGAACGCCTGGACGTCACCGATCGACAGCGCGCCCGAGGCGACCCGCAGACCACCGACGACCGCCACCATCACGTAGTTGAGGTTCGCGACGAACATCATGGCGGGCTGCATGATCCCGCTGACGAACTGAGCCTTGAAACCGGCCTTGTACAGCGCCTCGTTGTGCTTCTCGAACTCCGCGGCGGACTCCTCCTGCCGTCCGAAGACCTTCACCAGCGTGTGCCCGGTGTACATCTCCTCGACGTGGCCGTTCAGCTTGCCCGTGGAGGCCCACTGGTCGACGAAGTGCGGCTGCGCCCGCTTGCCGAGCCGGGTGGCGGTCAGCACGGACAGCGGCACGGTCACCATCGCGACCAGAGCCAGCAGCGGCGAGATCCAGAGCATCATCACCAGCACACCGACGATGGTGAGCAGGGAGTTGACGATCTGACCCATGGTCTGCTGAAGGGTCTGCCCGATGTTGTCGATGTCGTTGGTGACGCGGCTGAGCACCTCGCCGCGCGTCTGCTTGTCGAAGTACGACAGCGGCAGCCGCGCGAGCTTCTCCTCCACCTGCTCCCGCAGCCGGAAGACGGTGTGGTTGATGGCGCGTACGGACAACCGCCCGCTGAAGAGCATCATCAGGCCCGCGATCGCGTACACGGCGAGCACCCACAGCAGCACTGAGCCGACCGCGCCGAAGTCGATGCCCTGGCCGGGCGTGAAGTCCATCCCGGAGAGCATGTCGGCGACACGGTCGTCGCCCTCGGCGTGCATGCGCTCCAGGACCTGCTCCCGGCTTGTGCCGCCGGGCAGTTGCTTGCCGATGAACCCGGCGAAGATCAAGTCCGTCGCCGCGCCGAGGATCTTCGGCCCGAGGACGCTGAGCCCCACTCCCAGCAGCCCGAAGACCACCATGCCCGCCAGCGTGAGACGTTCGGGCCGGAACTGCCCCAGCAGACGCTTCGCCGACGCCTTGAAGTCCGTGGAGCGCTGAGGCGGGGCGCCGCCCCCCAGAATGCGCGCGGGCCCGCTCACGCTGCCTCCTGCTCGGTGAGCTGGGAGAGCACGATCTCCCGGTACGTGTCGTTCCCGGCCATCAGTTCCTCGTGCCGGCCGGCACCGACCACCCGTCCCTCGTCCAGCACCAGGATCCTGTCGGCGTCGCGGATGGTGGAGACGCGCTGGGCGACGATGACGACCGTCGCCTCAGCCGTCGTATGCGCGAGTGCGTCCCGCAGGGCCGCGTCGGTCGCGTAGTCGAGAGCGGAGAAGGAGTCGTCGAAGAGGTAGATCTCCGGGCGGTGCACCAGCAACCGTGCGATGGCCAGCCGTTGCCGCTGACCGCCCGAGACGTTGTTGCCTCCCTGGCCGATCGACGCGTCCAGGCCGCCCTCCATGGCCGCGACGAACTCCCTTGCCTGGGCGACCTCCAGGGCCTGCCACAGCTCCTCGTCGGTGGCGTCGGGACGCCCGTAACGCAGATTCGAGGCGACCGTTCCCGAGAAGAGGTAGGGGTGCTGCGGAACGACGCCCACCGTCCGCGCCAGCAGTTCTCCCTCGAGCGTGCGCACGTCCTCGCCGTCGATGAGCACGGTGCCCTCCGTGGCGTCGAACAGCCGCGGTACGAGAGAGAGCAGCGTCGTCTTGCCGCTTCCGGTCGAACCGATCACGGCGGTCGTCTCGCCTGGCCGCGCCACCAGATCGACCCCCTGGAGCACGGGCGCCTCCGCGCCCGGGTAGCGGAACCCCACGCCCCGCAGCTCCAGTTGGCCGTGCCGGTGCAGCGTCCGTACGGGATCGGTGGGCGGCACGACGCTGGAGTCGGTGTCCAGCACCTCCATGATCCGGTCCGCGCAGACCTCCGCGCGGGGCACCAGCATGAACATGAAGGTGGCCATCATCACGGACATCACGATCTGCATCAGGTACGCGAGGAACGCCGTGAGGGCGCCGATCTGCATGTGGCCGCTGTCGACGCGGTGCGCGCCGAACCAGACCACGGCGACGCTGGAGACGTTCACCACGGTCATGACGGTCGGGAACATCAGCGTCATCAACCGCCCGGCGCGCAACTGCACTTCGGTCAGCCCGCTGTTGTGCTCCTGGAAACGCCGCCGCTCGTAGTCGTCCTTGACGAAGGCCCGTATGACGCGGATGCCGGTGATCTGTTCGCGCAGCACCCGGTTCACGCCGTCCAGCCGCGTCTGCATGGTGCGGAAGAGCGGCCGCATCTTCCGCACGATCAGCCCGACCATGACCGCGAGCACCGGGACCACGCCCAGCAGCACCGAGGAGAGCGGCACGTCCTGCCCGAGCGCCATGAACACACCGCCGAAGCACATGATCGGCGCCGAGACCATCAGCGTGAACGACATCAGGACGAGCATCTGCACCTGCTGCACGTCGTTCGTGGTGCGGGTGATCAGGGACGGCGCCCCGAACTTCCCGACCTCGCGCCCGGAGAAGGTCTGAACCCGGTGGAAGACGGTGGCCCGCATGTCCTTGCCGAGTGCCGAGGCGGTACGTGCTCCGTAGAAGACCGCGCCGATGTTGCAGACGACCTGGGCCAGCGAGACGGCGATCATGGTGCCGCCCACCCGCAGGATGTAGTCCGTGTCACCGAGCACGACACCGTTGTCGATGATGTCGGCGTTGAGCGTCGGCAGGTAGAGCGTGGCGGACGTCTGCACCAGCTGAAGCAGCACGAGCAGGACGGCCGGGCGCCGATACGGGCGCAGGTGCTCTCGGAGCAGGCGGATCAGCACATGGGTCCCCGTGGCGGAAAAGAAGATCGATGGTGGTCCTGTCCATCTTCGAGCACGCTCCCGGCCCACACCGCCAACTCCGGGCAAAGAGCACGCTGATCGCTGTCGGCTGAACCCCGGCGACCAGGCAACCGTCGAGGGACCGGAGCGGGGGAGAGGCGTCCGCGTCCGTGCGTCAGTCCTCGAAGGCTCCCGGGTGGGTCTCTTCCCTCACGGTCACATAGTGCTGCCGCACCGCCTGGCCGGCGGCCAGTTCCGCACCGGGATCGAAGACCTGGCACTCGGGCGGGGCCCACTGCGGGGGGTGCGCGGTGCCCTTGAGCGCCCACGCCGCCTGCCGGGCGGCCCCGATCGCCGTGTAGTCGGCGGGCCGCGGCACGACGACCTGCGTGCCGAACAGCGTGGGAGCGGCCGCCTGCACGGCCGGCAGTCCGGCCGCCTGTCCCAGCAGGAAGAGTCTTCGTACCTGCACGCCCCTGGCGCGCAGCACGTCCAGTGCGTCGGCCAGTCCGCAGAGCATCCCTTCGACCGCCGCGCGGGCCAGATGCTCGGGCTTCATGCTCTCGCGCCGCAGACCGTGCAGGGACCCGGCTGTGTGCGGCAGGTTCGGCGTGTGCTCGCCCTCGAGATAGGGGAGAAGGACCAGCCCGTAGGCGCCCGGGGTCGACTGCTGTGCGAGATCCGAGAGGCCGTCCAGGTCGGTGCCCAGCAGATCGGCGGTGCCGCGCAGCACACGCGTCGCGTTGAGGGTGCGGACAGCCGGAAGGTGCATCCCGGTCGCGTCCGCGTAGGAGGTGATGGTGCCCGTGGGGTCGGCGAGCGCCTCGTGGTGCACGGCGAAGACCGATCCGGAGGCGCCCAGGGAGATGACGGCGTCGCCCAGGCCGAGTCCCAGCCCGAACGCGGCGGCCATCGTCTCGCCCGTTCCGGCGGAGATCAGGAGCCCTTCCGGAGTGCGCCCGGCCGGCTCGGCCGGACCGATGACTTCCGGCAGCGCGACGTGGTGCCCCAGCGCCATCTCGACCAGGTCGGGGCGGTACGACTCCAGCGCGGCCGACCAGTATCCGGTTCCCGAGGCGTCGCCGCGGTCGGTCGTGCGCCGGTACGGGCGGGCCATCAGCTGCCACACCAGCCAGTCGTGCGGCTGGAGGACCTCGACCACACGGGACGCGGTGTCCGGCTCGTTGCGTGCGAGCCACCGCAGCTTGGATATCGGGTGGCCCGCCTGGGGCACGGCGCCGACCGCCTGTGCCCAGGCCTCCCGGCCGCCCAGCGCGTCGACGAGATCGGCCGCCGCGGCCTGCATGCGCCTGTCGTTGCCGAGCAGCGCAGGCCGTACGGGTGTGCCCGAGGAGTCCAACGCGACCAGGCCCTGCTGCTGCGCGGACACCCCGATGGCCTCGACGTCGGCGAACTGCCCGGTGCTCGCCGCCCGGCCGAGCGAGATCAGCCAGGACTGCGGGTCGTCGCGCTCCGCCGGGTGCTCCGCGTGCCCCTCCTTGACCACGGCACCGGAGTCCGCGTCACAGACGATGATGCTCGTGTACTCCGCTGAGCTTTCCAGACCGGCGACTATCCCCATGCGCGGAATGATGCCCTACGTTCCAGCGGTCCCGGCTGCCGCCCTCGAACCTCGCGGTCTGATGCTGCGGGGCGTATGGACCTAGCGTGGACCGGGTGGACACACATACGAGTAATCCGCTGCGGCAATGCTCCCTGGACGAGCTGCGCCGCCGTACCAGCGCGAAATGGCGGGTCCATCCGGACGACGTGCTGCCGATGTGGATCGCCGAGATGGACGTGCAGCTGGCCGAGCCGGTCGCCGAAGCCCTTCGGGCGGCCGTCAGCACCGGAGACACCGGCTACGCGATGGCGGACGAGTACATCGCCGCCCTCGACGCCTACGCCGGACGGAACTGGGATTGGGGCGTGCGCCCTGAGCGCGCTGCAATCGTTCCCGACGTGATGGCGGGCGTCGTCGAGGTGCTCAAGCTGATCACCTCGCCCGGCGACGTGGTCGTCGTCAACTCACCCGTCTATCCGCCCTTCTACCAGTTCGTGTCGCACATGGACCGCAGAGTCGTGGAGGCACCGCTCACCGCCGAAGGCCGGGTGGACACGGACACACTCGCTGCGGCCTTCCGCACGGCCACGGCGGCGGACGGCCCGGCGGCAGGATCCGGATCCACCCGCCGGGCGGCGTACCTGCTGTGCAGCCCGCACAATCCGACGGGCACCGTGCACACGGCGGCCGAGCTGGCCGCGGTGACCGAGCTGGCGGACGAGTACGGCGTACGAGTCGTCGCCGACGAGATCCACGCGCCGCTCGTGCTGCCGGGAGCACGTCATGTGCCGTACCTGTCGGTGCCCGGCACCGAGCGCGCCTTCTCCCTGATGTCCGCGTCGAAGGCGTGGAACCTCGCCGGGCTGAAGGCGGCGGTGGCGGTCGCCGGACGGGACTCGGCCGAGGAGCTGGCCAGGATGCCGGAGGAGGTCAGTCACGGCCCGAGCCATCTCGGCGTGATCGGGCACGTCGCCGGCCTGCGGCACGGCACCGGCTGGCTGGAGGCCCTGCTGGCCGGGCTGGACGAGAACCGGCGGCTGCTCACGAAGCTGCTCGGGCAGCACCTGCCGGACGTGCGCTACAAGCCGCACCAGGGAACGTTCCTCGCCTGGCTGGACTGCCACGCGCTGGGTCTGGACGATCCGGCGGGCGTCTTCCTGGAACGGGGCCGCGTGGCCCTCGTCCCGGGGACCGCCTTCGGCACCGGCGGCGAGGGACACGTGAGGCTCAACCTGGCGACCTCGCCCGAGATCCTCGAGGAGGGCGTACGGCGGATGGCGGCAGCCGTCTGACGCGCCGCGATGCCGCACGCCCCGACTGGGACGTGCGAAAGGCTCCCCGCGCGACGTGCGCGCGGGGAGCCTCGTCGCACCCCCTGGTCAGGCCGGCTGCCTCAGCAACGCTTCGAGGAGGCGCCGTGGTTGGGCGTCGGGTCGCCCGCCTTGCGCACGGAGCCGACGGCCGTCGTGCAGTCGGAGACGGTGTCCGTGCCGTAGGACCAGAACTCCTGGCCCTGGGTGTTCAGCCAGGACCGGCCCCCGAGCACCTCGTCCTGCGTGGAGCTGTAGATCGCGGCAGTGACGTCGTAGTCGCCGGCAGTCTTGCGGAAGCTCTCCCAGATCCACACGTAGCTGTAGTTCTCCTGGCAGTCCGGTGAGTAGAACTGCTTCACCGAGGCGATGGTGACACCGCTCCGCTTGACGTACCCCGTCGTACCGATCTGGTACGCGTCGTCGCAGACGTCTGCGGCCTTGGCCGCCTTGCTCGCAGGGTTGCCCTTGGCCGAGGGCGCGGTGGACTTGGAGATGCTCCGCTCGGACGGCTTGGGTGCGGGCCCGCTGCCTGCGTAGGCAGCTCCCGCAGGGACGGCGAGCATCGCGCCGGTCAGCACGGCGATCGCAGTCTTGGCGAATCGGATACGCATTTTTCCCCCTCGTGCACTGAAACTGGGATTTCAGAGTCTTGCGACTCTTGCCCGGAAGAGTCCGGTATACAAAGAGACACGCGACATGCAGGAGGGGTTGTACGCACATCGCTTCCCGTTCGCCGGAGCGACGGAAGCCGTCAACTGCCCATGCCGGCAACGGCCTACGCGGCCGAGCGCAGATCCGCCAGCACGAGATCACGCACCTGGGCGGGAGCGACTCCCAGCTGCTGGAACATCCCCTGGGAGATCTTGTCGTCGCCGCGCAGCAGCGCGAGCACGATGTGCTCCACGCCGATGTGCCGCTCCTTGCGTGAGATCGCCTCCCGCAGCGACAACTCCAGCGCCTTCTTGGCGCGACCGGTGAACCGGATGTGCCCCGAAGGCCCGGGCACCTCGGCCGGCACGCCCAAGCTGCCTGTGCGGTCCCGTCGTTGGCGGCGGCCGAAGGGACCCCTCCGCCGGGGCTTGGCCCCCTGGTCGCTCACCGGGGCGTCCAACGCGCCGTCGCCGAAGGCCCCTTCGGCCCGACGGCGGATCTCGTCGAGGTCGATGCCGAACGCCTTGAGTGCTTCGGCGTCCTCAGGGCCCAGTGCGTCTCCCTGGGGGCTGACCACGCTCGCGACGGCCGCACGGCAGTTCTCGGCGGTGACGCCGAGCCGTACGAGAGTCGCAGCCCCCGGCGCCTCGGGGCTCCGCACGGCGGCGAGCAGCAGATGCTCCGTTCCGATCCAGTCGTGGCCGAGGCTGCGAGCCTCTTCCTGTGCCCCCACGACGACTTGGCGTGCGGACTGCGTGAAACGTTCGAACATCCTCGCCTACCTCCTCGCATGCTTCTTGTGCACGGCCTGCCTGCTCACGCCGAGCGCCGCCCCGATCTCGTCCCAGGACCAGCCCTGGGTGCGGGCGCTGTCGACCTGCAGCGCCTCCAGGCGCTCCGTGAGCCGCCGCAACGCGGCGACGGCTCGCAGTCCTACGCGGGGATCGCTGTGCAGGGCGGCCTCGGCGGTGTCCACTGCTTCTCTTGCGTCCGATGCGGCCATGCTGTCAACCTAGGATGACAAGAAGGAATTGTCAACCATTGTTGACACTCGAATGCGGAGGGCCCGCCGCCGGCAGTGCTCGGGTACGCGAACGTGCACACGTCCGCACGGCGGACGGTGCGCCAGATGTGTGCGAGAAGGGGTGCGCGAGAAGAGAGGTGCATCCTTGCCGGGCAAGAAGATGTGGGCCGGAAGGCGGAGTTGCGTCCCGTGGCTGCCTTCGCCGGGGCTGTCGCGCAGTCAGAGCCGAAGCTCTGCGCGGGCGCGCGGTGGGGCGGGTGGGACTCGAACCCACGGCCGACGGATTATGAGTCCGCTGCTCTAACCGGCTGAGCTACCGCCCCGTTCGTCGGATCACGCACATCTGTGCGCGCCGCGTCTGCCGCAGCATAGCTGCTCATACGATCTCCCGCCCGTGCCGGGTGGTGACGTACGGGAGGGAGGACTTCGAGCACCCGGTGATCGGTTCCCAGATGTTCCAACGGACTTGTCCGGCAAAGAAAAAGAGCCCCGTTCGGGGCTCTTTCGGGTGCTCCCGCGACTGGACTCGAACCAGTAACCTGCCGGTTAACAGCCGGCTGCTCTGCCGATTGAGCTACACGGGACTGCTCTGCTCGGACGCGCCCACCTGGTCCTGGCGGCGTTCCCTCGCTGCGGGCAATACATTAGCGCATGCCAGGGGGTACTCCGAAATCGGTATCGGTGCGGCCTCGTGCCCATCGAGAAGCTGATGGAACCGAGAGAACCGAGAGAAGGGTGGAGCCATGCGCTACCGGCTCACGTTCGTCGCTGGTCTGGCTGTCGGGTACGTGTTCGGTACGCGTGCCGGCCGTGAACGCTATGAGCGATTGCGGCAGACGGCACAGCGGTTCGCCGAGAACCCCGCAGTGCGCAACGCCACCGAGACCGCCGCGCAGACAGGTCGCGAAGCTGCTTCGAAGGCGGCGGGTGTCGTGACGGAGAAGGTCGGCCACCGGCTGCCCGACTCGGTCAACGAGAGGGTCCGGTCGCTCCGTGACCACAGGACTCCTCTGGACGACGACTGGGGCACCAACAGGAAGTAGTCCACCCGACGACGACGGCGGGCGGTCCGGAATCACTCCGGGCCGCCCGCCGTCGTCGTACCGCCCGCACGTCCACCTCTTCCGACGCTCGTTCCGAGCCCCCGTCAGGTGCTGGGCAGTGGGCGTGCCAGCTCGGGATCCAGCAGCGGCGCCAGCAGATCGCCGTGGCGCTCGAGCCGTGCGGGCAGCGCGTTCGCGAGGAAGACCAGTTCGTCAGCCGTACCGGCCTCGGCCAGCTCGTCCCAGGTGAGCGGGGTCGATACGCGGGGCTGCTGCTTGGCCCGGAGCGTGTACGGGGCGGCGGTGGTCTTGGCCGCGGCGTTCTGCGAATGGTCGACGAAGACCTTGCCGGGGCGCAGGGCCTTGGCCATCTTGCTGATCGCCAACGCGGGAAGCGCCGCCTCGGCCTCCAGGGCGATCCTCTTGGCGTAAGCGGAGGCGGCGGAAGAGGCGGTGACCTCGATGGGAGCCAACAGGTGCAACCCCTTGCCGCCGGAGGTCTTCGGCAGCACAGTGATGTCGTCGGCCGAGAGCCGCTCCTGCAGCCACAAGGCCACGGTGCGGCACTCCAGGACACCGGCTCCCGGGCCGGGGTCCAGATCGAAGACGAGCCGGTCCGCTCGGGCCTCGTGTTCGACGCGCCACTGATGTGTGTGCAACTCCAGAGCGGCGAGGTTGGCCGCCCACACGAGAGTCGCGAGGTCCTCGATCAGCACCTGCCGCATCGGGGTGCTGCTGATCTCGGTGATCTCGCGGACGGTCACCCAGTCGGGGGCGCCGGGTGGCACGTTCTTGGCGAAGAAGGCGGTGGAGTCCACACCGTCGGGATAGCGAAGGAAGGAAACGGGGCGTCCCTGCAGATGAGGCAGGAGCGCCTCCGCGACGGTCACGTAGTAGTGCAGGGCCTCACCCTTGGTGAACCCGGTGGCCGGATAGAGCACCTTGTCGAGATTGCTGAGAGCAAGACGGCGGCCCTCGACCTCCGTGTACGGCATACCCTGAGAGTCCCATAGAAGGGACGAAACATGCGATCCATATGGAAAGGGTCCATTTCCTTCGGGCTGGTCTCCATCCCCATCAAGGTGGTCTCCGCCACCGAGAGCCACAGCGTCTCCTTCCACCAGGTGCACACCACCGACGGCGGGCGCATCCGCTACCGCAAGGTGTGCGAGCTGGAGGAGAAGGAGGTGCCGCGCGAGGAGATCGGCAAGGGATTCGAGACCGGTGACGGGACGACCGTCCAGCTGACCGACTCCGACCTGGCCGCGCTGCCGCTGCCCACCGCGAAGACCGTGGACATCCTCGGCTTCGTGCCCTCGGAGGACGTGGACCCGATCCAGCTGGACCGCTCGTACTACCTGGCGGGGGACGGCAGGTCCGCCGCCAAGCCGTACGCGCTGCTGCGGGAGGCGCTGAAGCGCTCCGGAAAGGTGGCGGTCGGCAAGCTGGCGATGCGGGGGAGGGAGAGCCTCGGCCTGCTGCGCGTGTACGAGGACGTGATCGCGCTGCACACCATGCTGTGGCCCGAGGAGATCCGGTCCGTGAGCGGGGTCGCGCCCGAGGAGGACGTCACCATCCGTGACGCGGAGCTGGACCTTGCGGACACCCTGATGGAGACGCTCGGCGACCTGGACTGGTCGGAGCTCCACGACGAGTACCGAGCCGCCGTCGAGCAGCTGGTCACGGCGAAGATGGAGGGCGTCGACACTGCCGAGGCGGGCAAGGAGGCCGCGGCGCCGTCGAAGAAGGGTCAGGTCGTGGACCTGATGGCCGTGCTGGAGAGCAGTGTGCAGGCGGCCAGGCAGTCCCGCGGGGAGAACGGCGGCACCGGGGACGCGACTGTGCACGAGCTGCGGGGCGCGAAGAAGACTCCTTCGAAGTCGAAGGACGGAGCCGCGAAGTCCTCGGGTGGGGCCAAGAAGACCGCGTCGAAGACCGCCTCCAAGACCACGGGGAAGACGGCCGCAGCGAAGAAGACCGCGGCCAAGAGCACCGCGAAGAAGACGGCCGGCGCGAAGAAGGCGGCCCCGAAGACCGCTGCCAAGACCGCCGCGAAATCCACTGCGAAGAAGACCGCGGCCAAGAAGACCGCCCGTACGCGCAAGTCCGCCTAGGGGGTGTCGGCAAAGTCCCGCCTGGGGCGCGACTCCGCGGACCCCCTAGGTCTCCTCGCAGCGCAGGGCGCACGAGCGTCCTGGGCTGGAGCATTGTCGAGGCCGTGAGGCGGTGGCTAGGCTGTGTTCGCGATACCGGCAAGCTGTCGGTATTTCGAACCGGGGGTACACGCGCGAAACAAGGGGAGGGCGGACATGGGTCGTCTCGTGCCGGCCGTGACCAGGGCCCTGGACGTATTGGAGCTCTTTCTCGACTGCGACGGAACCCTCTCCGCGCCCGAGATCACCCGCAGGCTTCAGCTGCCCCGCACCACGGTGCACGAGCTGGTCAGCACCCTCACCGCCCGCCACTACCTGGTGCAGCCGGCCGATCAACCGGGGCGCTACCGGCTCGGTGTGCGCGGCTACCAGCTCGGCAGCCGGTACGCCGAGCAGCTCGACCTGGCCGCCGAGGGGCAGCACGTGGCGCGCAGCGTCGCGGACACCTGCGACGAGACCGTTCACGTGGCCATCCTCGAAGGCCGCGACGTCATCTACATCGCCAAGGTCGACAGCACGCACGCGGTGCGCATGGTCTCCGCAGCCGGGCGGCGGCTGCCCGCGCACTGCACGTCCGTGGGGAAGATGCTGCTCGCGTCCCTGTCGGATGAGGAGTTGCGGGAACGGCTGCCGGAGTCCGAGCCGCTGACGGCGATGACGCCCGACTCGATCACCTCCCTCCCGGAGCTGCGGGCCGCGCTGACCCTGATCCGGGAGCAGGGCGTCGCGGTCGAACGGCAGGAGTCCAACCCGGACATCAGCTGTGTGGCCGCTCCCGTACGGGACTCGGCGGGCCGGGTCGTGGCGGCGCTGAGCATTTCGGTGCCGATGATCCGCTGGACCGAGGAGAGACGCGGCGAGCTCGAAGGGCTGGCCGTCAAGGGCGCGGCAGAGCTGTCGGGCCGGCTCGGGTACCGCGGGCAGGGCTGACGGCACGTAAGGGCCGCACATGCAGGGAAAGTCGACGTCGAGGCCGAGTACGAGGCAGGGGTGAGCGGTGTGCGCACGGCAGAGGTGGCGGTACGGACCGGGGCCTGGCTGGGCGAGGGCCCGACCTGGGACAGCGCGCGCGAACTGCTGATCTGGGTGGACATCCTCAACTCCCGTGTCCACACCTTCGATCCGGTCGACGGCGGCCGCACGGTCATGACGACCGAGCAGCACGTCGGTGCCGCGAAGCCCAGAGCGGGCGGCGGGCTGGTCGTCAACCTCCGTGACGGCGTGGGGCTTTACGACGCGGACGGCTCGTTCTCATGGCTTCACCGGGAGCCCGTTCAGGGGCGCCGGGGCAACGACGCGGCGATAGCGCCGGACGGTGCTCTCTGGGCGGGAACCATGAGTTACGCGGAACAGCCGGGCGGCGGCGACCTCAAGCGCGTGACCGGGGACGGCTCGACGGTGACCGTCCTTCCACAGGTCACGGTCAGCAACGGCACGGGCTGGAGCCCGGACGGCCGGCTCATGTACTACAACGACACCCCCACGTGCCGCATCGACGTCTTCGACGTCACCGGCGCCGCGGGCGGGGGCTACGACAGCGTCTCCGGGCGCCGCGCCTTCGCGGAGATCGAGGAGGGCGCCGGCTACCCCGACGGGCTGACGGTCGACGCCGACGGCTGCGTCTGGGTCGCCCTGTGGGACGGCGCCGCAGTGCGGCGCTACACCCCCGACGGCAAGCTGGACCGTGCGGTCGCACTGCCGGTCGACCGCCCGACTGCCTGCGCCTTCGGCGGCGCGGACCTGCGGGACCTGTACATCACGACAGCCGCGGCCGGGGCGCGGCCGACGGCCAACCCGCTGGCGGGATCGTTGCTGGTGCTTCCGGGAGTCGGGCAGGGTCTGGCTCAGCCGGCGTTCGAGGGCTGAGCCCCCGAGCAGCTTTCAGGCGGCGCATCCCCGTGAGCGGTGGCGTCTCGGCGTGCGCACATTGCCCGGGCTGGACGGACGGCTGCGGCCGGACTTCACCCGGGGCTCGGACCGGAACTACTCCTGCGCGGACGGCTCTTCGCCCAGCATGCGCTGCAACAGATCGCGCAGGACGGTCCGTTCGGCCGGGGTCAGACCGCCGAGCGGCTCACGGGCGAAGTCGAGGGCGGACCGGAGCCGTTCGGCCATGTCGACGCCCTCGTCCGTGGCGGCGGCGAGCTTCACGCGCCGGTCGGCCGGATCGGAGCGGCGCACGACAAGCCCGCGTGACTCGAGGCGGTCCACTATCCCCGTCACGTTGGACGGCTCGCACTTGAGCTGCCTTGCCACCTGGCGCATCGGCGTGGGCTCGCGCGCCAGCAGCGCGAGCACGCGTGCCTGCGCTCCGGTCAGTGAGTGGTGGGCCGCGGCCAGCTCGTACTCGGCGTAGTAACGCGCGACGACGCTGCCGATGAGATCGACCACCTCCCGGGTGACGGGGTCGGGATCGATCCTGCGGGTACCGGCAGAGGAGCGCGTGGCCATGCGTCCACTCTAGCGCTTTGCTTGACAACATGAAATATCAAGGTGCAAGATTGTTTCAGTTCATGAAGCATCTCGATGAATCCGCTTGAGAGGTCCACCACCATGAGTTCGCCCGACACCCTCCCCGCGACCGGCCGCGAATGGCACCTGATCGCCCGTCCCCAGGGCTGGCCGTCCCCGGACGACTTCGCGCTGCGGGAAGGCCCTGTCGCAGCGCCCGGCGAAGGGGAGATCCTCGTCCGGAACCTCCACCTCTCCGTCGATCCGTACATGCGCGGGCGGATGAACGACGTGAAGTCCTACGTTCCTCCCTTCCAGCTCGACAAGCCGATGACCGGGGGTGCGGTCGGGATCGTCGTCGCCTCCCAGGCCGAGGGATTCGCCCCGGGCGACCACGTGCTGCACGATCTCGGCTGGCGGGAGTACGCGACGCTTCAGGCGCGGTACGCCACCAAGGTCTCCGCCGAGCTCGCGCCGCTCACCAGCTACCTCGGTGTGCTGGGCATGCCGGGTCTCACCGCCTACGCCGGTCTGCTGGAGGTGGCCTCCTTCAAGAAGGGTGACGCCGTCTTCGTCTCCGGCGCCGCAGGTGCGGTGGGCAGCCAGGTCGGGCAGATCGCGAAGCTCAAGGGCGCTTCCCGGGTGATCGGCAGTGCCGGGTCGGACGAGAAGGTCCGTGTCCTCACCGAGGAGTACGGCTTCGACGCCGCCTTCAACTACAAGTCGGGCCCCGTCGCAGAGCAGTTGAAGGACGCGGCCCCCGACGGCATCGACGTCTACTTCGACAATGTCGGCGGTGAGCATCTCGAGGCCGCCATCAGCCGGTTGAACGTGCACGGCCGCGCCACGATCTGCGGAATGATCGCGCAGTACAACGCGACGGAGCCGCCCGCGGCCCCGAGGAACCTCGCGATGGTGATCGGCAAGCGCCTGCGTCTGCAGGGGCTGCTCGTGATGGACCACGCGGACCTGATGCCGAAGTTCTTCGAAGAGGTGTCGGGTTGGGTGCGCTCGGGCGACCTGAAGTACCGCGAGACGGTCGTCGAGGGCGTGGAGAACGCAGCAGACGCCTTCCTCGGTCTGCTCAAGGGTGAGAACACCGGCAAGATGATCGTCAGCCTCGGCGAGTGACCGACTGACCGACCGAGCACCGTGCACCGGCAGTTCCGGCTGTGACGTCCCGCACCCCCCGACCGCGATGCCGCGGCGGTGGCTAGGCTCGACACCGGCCGGCGGTCCCGGGCGCGAGACCTCGGTCACGCCACCGAACAGGAGGATTCATGTCCATCCAGTCCATCGACGTCAAGTACACCGCCGTCGCCACCGCTGAGAACGGGCGCGACGGCCGGGTCGCCACCGACGACGGCCAGCTCGACGTCGTGGTCAACCCGCCCAAGGAGCTGGGCGGCAGCGGTGCCGGCACCAACCCGGAGCAGCTCTTCGCCGCCGGTTACAGCGCCTGCTTCCAGGGAGCTCTCGGCGTGGTCGCCCGCAAGGAGAAGGCCGACATATCCGGGTCCACCGTGACGGCCAAGGTCGGTTTCGGGACTGTCCCGAGCGGCGGCTTCGGTCTGAAGGTGGCTCTCGAGGCCCACATCCCGAACGTGGACGAGGCCACGGCGAAGGACCTGTTGGAGAAGGCCCACCAGGTCTGCCCGTACTCCAACGCGACCCGCGGCAACATCGAGGTCACCCTCGCCGTCGCCTGACGCACAGCGCTGCGCGTGTGCTCCGGCGCACGAACCGGCCGAGGGCCGCACCCCGATCCCGGGGTGCGGCCCTCAGCGTTTGCGTCAACTCCCGTCAGGAGCCGACCCTTCGCTTGTTCCAGACGTCGAAGCCGACTGCCGCGAGCAGCACCAGCCCCTTGATGACCTGCTGGTAGTCCGTCCCGATGCCCACCAGGGACATGCCGTTGTTGAGGACGCCGAGGACGAGTCCGCCGATCACCGCTCCCAGCACCGTGCCGACACCGCCGCTCATCGAGGCGCCACCGATGAACGCCGCGGCGATGGCCTCCAGTTCGAAGTTGATGCCGGCCTGAGGGGTGCCCGCGTTGAGCCGCGCCGCGTACACACAGCCCGCCAGGGCCGCCAGCACGCCCATGTTCACGAAGACCAGGAAGGTGACCCGCTTGTCCTTCACGCCGGAGAGCTTGGCCGCCGCCTTGTTGCCGCCCAGCGCGTACACGTGCCGTCCGACGACGGCGTTGCGCATCACGAAGCCCAGCCCGATCAGCAGCACGCACATGATCAGGAGCACGACCGGCACACCGTGGTAGCTGGCCAGGGTCAAGGTGAAGGCCACCACGGCGGCCACGATCGCCGTGCACTTGAGCACCCACAGATTGAACGGCAGCACCTCCAGCTCGTAGGCCAACTGCCGCCGCCTGTCCCGCCATTCCTGGACGAGCACGAACGCGATGACGACGAGACCGATGAGCAGAGTGGGGTTGTGATACTGCGTGTACGGGCCGATCTCCGGGATGAATCCCTGCGCGATCTCCTGGAAGCCCCTCGGGAAGGGCGCGATCGACTGACCCTCCAGCAGGATCTGCGTCCCGCCCCGGAAGAGGAGCATGCCGGCCAGCGTCACGATGAAGGACGGGATGCCGACGTACGCGATCCAGAAGCCCTGCCATGCCCCGGCCGCGGCGCCGATCAGCAGCGACAGCACCAGCGCCAGCACCCATGGCATGTCGTGCTTGACCATCATCACGGCTGCCGCGGCTCCCACGAACGCCGCCAGGGAACCGACTGACAGATCGATGTGGCCTGCGATGATCACCATCATCATGCCCATGGCCAGGATCAGGATGTAGCTGTTCTGCTGGACGATGTTGGAGACGTTGTTCGGCAGCAGCAGTGAGCCGTCAGTCCATATCTGGAACAGGACGACGATGAGTGCGAGCGCCACGAGCATGCCGTACTGGCGCATGTTGTTGCGGACGGCGTCCAGCAGCAGCGACCCCGCGGAGGCTTTGCCGGCTCCCGTGGGTGGCTCGGGCCTGTCGCCGGGCTGGGTTCGGGTTTCGGTTGGTGTCGTCATGGGTCGGCCCTCAGCTCTTCTCACTCGTGCCGCCGGTACTGACGGTGCTGCTGGTGTCCAGGGTCTTGGTCATGTGCCGCATGAGGACTTCCTGGTTCGCGTCCTCGCGTGCGACCTCGCCGGTCAGCCGGCCCGCGGCCATCGTGTAGATCCGGTCGCACATCCCGAGCAGTTCGGGCAGCTCGGAGGAGATGAACACGACGGCCTTTCCGTCGGCGGCGAGCTTGTCGATGACCGTGTAGATCTCGTACTTCGCCCCGATGTCGATGCCGCGCGTCGGCTCGTCGAGGATGAGCACCTCGGGGTCGGCGTGGATCCACTTGCTGAGGACGACCTTCTGCTGATTGCCGCCGCTGAGGCGCTGCACCTGCTCGTGCACGGTCGGCGCCTTGATGTTCATCGAGCGCCGGTAGCCCTCGGCGACCCGCCGCTCGGCGTGCTCGTCGACGACGCCCCGGCGGGCGAGCCCGCCCAGCGAGGCGAGCGAGATGTTGCGGTTGATGTCGTCGATGAGGTTGAGCCCGTAGGTCTTGCGGTCCTCGGTGACGTAGGCGATGCCGTGCGAGATCGCCTCCGGAACGGTCCGTGTGTGGACCTCGCGGCCGTCGACGGACACCGTGCCGCTCTCGTACACGCCGTAGGAGCGCCCGAAGACGTTCATCGCCAGTTCGGTCCGGCCCGCGCCCATCAGCCCTGCGATGCCGACGATCTCGCCCCGCCGCACCTCCAGCGAGACGTCGTCGACGACCTTGCGCTGGTGGTCGATCGGATGCCGTACGGTCCAGCCGCTGACCGACAGGGCGACCAGTCCGGCGTCCTCACCCTCGTAGGCGGTGCGGGGCGGGAAGCGCTGATCCAGATCCCGGCCGACCATGCCGCGGATGATGCGGTCCTCGGAGATCTCCGGCTCGTCCTCCGGGCTTTCGCGCACCGTGAGCGTCTCGATGGTGCGCCCGTCCCGCAGGATGGTGACGGAGTCGGCGATGTGCCGGATCTCGTTGAGCTTGTGCGAGATGACGATGCAGGCGATGCCCTGCGAGCGCAGTTCGCGGATGAGTTCCAGAAGCTTGCGGCTGTCCTCGTCGTTCAGCGCGGCGGTCGGCTCGTCGAGGATGAGCAGCTTCACCTCCTTGGCGAGCGCCTTGGCGATCTCCACCAACTGCTGCTTGCCGACGCCGATGTCGGCGATCCGGGTCTGCGGCTTGTCGGGCAGGCCCACCCGCTTGAGCAGCGCGTCGGCGTGCCGGAGGGTGTCGCCCCAGCTGATGACGCCGCGGGTGGCGTGCTCGTTGCCGAGGAAGATGTTCTCGGCGAGGGAGAGATAGGGGACCAGGGCGAGCTCCTGGTGGATGATCACGATGCCGCGCTGCTCGCTGGCCCGTATGTCCTTGAACGTGCAGGGCTCACCCCCGAAGAGGATCTCGCCGTCGTAACTCCCGTGCGGGTGGACGCCGCTGAGCACCTTCACCAGCGTCGACTTCCCCGCCCCGTTCTCACCGCAGATCGCGTGGATCTCGCCCGCGCGCACCGTCAGATTGACGTCGGAGAGCGCCTTGACCCCGGGGAAGGTCTTGGTGATCCCGCGCATCTCCAGCACTGTGCGACCGGCCGTCGGGCGCGCCGACTGCTCCGCCGGGGCCGTCACTTGAGCTCTCCGGCCTTGTAGTAGCCGTCGTCGACCAGCCGCTGGGTGTTGGACTTGTCGATGCTCACGGGCTTGAGCAGATACGACGGCACGACCTTCTTGCCGTTGTCGTAGGTCTTGGTGTCGTTGACCTCGGGCTTCTTTCCCGTGAGGACGGCATCGCCCATCTGCACGGCCTGCCTGGCGAGTTTGCGGGTGTCCTTGTAGACGGTCTGCGTCTGCTGGTCGCGCAGGATCGACTTGACGGAGGCCAGCTCGGCGTCCTGCCCGGTCACCAGGGGATAGGGCTTGTCCTTGGTGCCGTACCCGGCGCTCTTGAGGGCGGAGAGGATGCCGATGGAGATGCCGTCGTACGGGGAGAGGACCGCGTCGACCTCCTCGGACCCGTAGTTCTTGCTGAGCAGGTCGTCCATCCGCTTCTGCGCGGTGCCGCCGTCCCAGCGCAGAGTGGTGACCTGGTTCATCTTTGTCTGCTTGCTGCGGACGGTGATCTGGCCCTTGTCGATGTAGGGCTTCAGCACCTTCATCGCGCCGTCCCAGAAGAACTTGGTGTTGTTGTCGTCCGGGGAGCCCGCGAACAGCTCGACGTTGAACTTCTCGTCCTTCTTCTCGTCGAGCTTCAGCTTGTCGACGATGTAGCCGCCCTGGAGCTCGCCGACGCGCTCGTTGTCGAAGGAGGCGTAGTAGTCGACGTTCGGGGTGCCGAGCAGGAGCCGGTCGTAGGAGATGACGGGGACGTCGGCCTCCTTCGCCCGCCTCAGCACATCGGTGAGGGCGGAGCCGTCGATGGCGGCGACGACGAGCAGCCGGTGCCCCTTGGCGATCATGTTCTCGATCTGGGCGACCTGGTTCTCGACCTTGTCGTCGCCGTACTGCAGGTCCGCCTTGTACCCGGCGGCCTTGAACTGCCGCGCCATGTTCCGGCCGTCGGCTATCCACCGTTCCGAGGACTTGGTCGGCATGGCCAGTCCGATGGTGCCGCCCTTGCCCTTGTCCGCCTTGTAGCGGCTGCCGCCCTTTGCCTCCTGCCCGCAAGCGGCGAGTGAGCCGGCGAGCAGAGTGGCGGCGGCGACAGCGGCGAGGGGCGCGATGCGTCGTCGTGGCGCTGGTGTGCGGGTGCCCATGGGTCAGTTCCTCTCGGGGAGGGGGAATCGCTGGAGTTCGCCCGGCAGGCGGGAGCCCAGTGGCGACATGCCGCCGTCGGAGCCCAGCCGGGCGAGCAGATCGAGGGCGAGCCTGCCGCGCCGTACCCGTTCACGCGCGGACTCGAGTGTGACGGCGCGCAGATGGGAGCCGTAGGGGTAGATGCCCGGTGCCTTGCTGAGCCCGAACTTGAGGTAGAGGGGTGCCCCCCGGCGTATCAACTCGGCGGCCTCGTACATCCGGACGTACCCGCCCAGGTCGTCCGGAGCTTCCAGATAGAGGTCCATCGGTGCCGCGCTGACGCGGCGTATCTCGGTGAGCTGCTGGAGGGTCAGATCGGACGGGATGTTGAGCGAGTCCGCGCCGAGGCGCTCGTACACGCTGAACGCGGCCGGGTTGACCGGGCCGATGAGTGCGGACACCTTCAGGGTCGTATCGGCGGGCAGTTCACCGCTCGCCCGCAGCTGGTGCAGCACCCACAGCACTCCCTCGTCGGCCACGAGCAGGCAGCGCACGCCGAGCCGGGTGGCCCGAAGCGCGTCCTCCACGCAGCCGGCCACCGCGTCGTGACCGCGTGCGCGCAGTCCTCCGCCGCCGGAGTCGGTACGGGTCGCCGCTCCGATGTCCCACGTGCCGCGCGGGCCGGTGAAGAGGCACAGCTCGATGTCGTGCTGTGCGCACGCGTCGACCATCTCGGTGATCTCCGCGTCGGTCAGCATCCATACGCCGCTGCCCTGGCTGATGCGGTGCACCGGCACGTCGAGAGCCGAGGCCTCCTTCAGTACGGTGGCCAGCGCTTCCGGGCCTTCGCAGGAAGGGATCTCGGTGCGCCAGGTGCCGCCGTCGGGAAAGGCGTGCGGCGAGGCGTCGGCCGGGTCGAGGGCGGGGGCGCCCATGCCCAGGGCGGTGAGGGCGTCGGCGCCGGGGCGGCGGGGTCCGGGGGAAGCGGTGGGCACAGTGCTCCTGAAGGGTCGTCTGATTCGGGGCGTCGGACGCCGCTCGGTGCCGGACGCGCAGGGCGTGCAGCCGAACGGCGAACAGTGACAGTGAGTGGATTCAGGGCCGCAACAACACCTTTCCGACCCCCGGGTCGCCGCTGCCGACGAGTTCGATGGCTTCGCCGAAGCAGGTGAGCGGCAGTTCGTGCGTGATGACCGGCGCGGGGTCGAGCAGCCCGCTGTTGAACGCCCGTACCGCGTAGGACCACGCGGCCGACGGAGCCCCGAACACCGACCGGATCGTCAGCTGGCTCACCGAGAGGTGCACCGGGTCGATTCCCTCGGCGCCCGGCTCGAACATGCCGGTGAGGACGACCCTTCCGCCGCGCCTCGCGAGGAGGCAGGCGTCCCGTGCGGTGGTGTGGGCGCCCGCGGTCTCCACGACCAGGTCGTAGCCGTCCGCGGCGCCGGCGCCCTCGGCAGGCGTACGTACGTGCGTGGCGCCCATCGTCAGCGCCTGCTCCGCGCGCCGGGTCCGCGGGTCCACTGCGAGCAGCTCGGCGGGGGAGTGCGCCGCCAGCAACTGCACGGCGAGCAGCCCCAGC
>NZ_JACBXA010000068.1 GCF_013870515.1 Streptomyces albidus (ex Kaewkla and Franco 2022)
GACCGGTTCGTCGGCCGCGGGCCGGCGCGGTCCTTTCCGGAGACGGGGGAATCCGGCGTTTTCGTGGAGTCGCTCACCAAGAGGGCCTTTCGGAGGGGTGCGCGCCTTCGCAGAGGGACGCGCGGATCGGACGGAGGGACGCCGGCCGCCGTGCCCCGCGGGGTGATCCGAACGGCCGGGAGGCGACCGGTCTTCGACCGGTGCACGTCCACTCCCGTCAGCGTGGGACTTCCCCTGCTCGCCGCCGGGAAACACCGGGGGCCTCCGAACAGGCCTTACGTTCAGCCGCCCTGGAATACGCAGGTGGGGCCCGGTGGTTCGTTTGTAGGCTGCACGTAATCGATCGCCGCCTTCCCCGGAGTCCGCATGCCCCAGGCCCACGGTGCCGCCCCGCCCCACCCGCCCGAGACCGCCCTCGCCCGCTCACTGCCGGGTCCGGGCGGCGGGCAGGCGAGGGCGGTCAGGGGAGTGGTTCCGGTCCTGGCCTTCGCGGGGATCTCCGTGGCGGTCATGCAGACGCTGCTCGTCCCCGTCGTCGCCCGGCTGCCCGCGCTGCTGGGCACCGCCACCTCGGACGCCGCCTGGGTCGTCACCGCGACGCTGCTGTCGGGGGCGGTGGCCACCCCGATCATGGGACGGCTCGGGGATCTCTACGGCAAGCGGCGCCTCATCCTCTTCAGCCTGGCGGCGATGGTCCTGGGCTCGCTCATATGCGGCTCGACCTCGTCGCTGATACCGATGGTCACCGGACGCGCCGTCCAGGGGTTCGCGATGGGCGCGATCCCGCTGGGCATCAGCATCATGCGGGACGAGCTCCCGGCGGAGCGGCTCGGCCCGGCGATGGCGTTCATGAGCTCGTCGCTGGGCGTCGGCGGTGCGCTGGGAATGCCGCTCGCCGCGTACGTCGCCCAGCACACCGACTGGCACGTGCTGTTCTTCGGCTCCGCCGGCATCGGCGTCCTCGCGATGCTGCTGGTGGTCACGGTGGTGCCGGAGTCCGAGCAGCGCACGGGAGGGCGCTTCGACTTCCCCGGGGCCCTCGGTCTCGCGGCCGGCCTGGTCGCCCTGCTGCTCGCGGTATCCAAGGGCGGCGACTGGGGCTGGAGCAGCGGGACGACCCTGGGGCTGTTCGCCGCCTCCGTCGTGATCTTCCTGCTGTGGGGGCTGATGGAGCTGCGCATCGCCCACCCGCTCGTCGACCTGCGGAGCACCGCCCGCAGGCAGGTGCTGCTGACCAACCTCGCCTCGATCACGGTCGGCCTCGCCTTCTACGCGGCCACCCTGGTGCTGCCCCAGCTGCTCCAGTTGCCCAGCTCGACCGGCTACGGACTGGGTCAGTCGATGGTCGTCGCGGGGATGTGCGTGGCACCGATGGGCATCTCGATGATGCTTGTCTCCTCGCTCTCCGCGCGCATCTCGGCCACGCGCGGGCCCAAGGTCTCGCTGATGGCGGGACTGGTGATCCTCGCGGTCGCCTACCTCGCCGGTACCGCGCTGATGGGCGCCGTGTGGCAGGTGGTGATCACCGCGGTGCTCATCGGCGTCGGCATCGGGATCGCCTATTCGGCCATGCCCGCGCTGATCATCGGAGCCGTCCCTCCGTCCGAGTCGGGCGCGGCGAACGGCCTGAACACGCTGATGCGTTCGATCGGCACCTCGACGTCGAGCGCCGTCGTCGGCGTCGTCCTGGCGCACATGAGCATGCCGCTGGGCGGCAACGCCGTACCGACGCCGGAGGCCTTCCGCACCTCGTTCCTCATCGCGGCGGGGGCGGCGCTCACAGGTCTGGTGATCGCCTCGTTCCTCCCGGGCCGGAGTTCCGGCAAGGTCTGACGCCGTACGAGCCGGGCCGTGGGGCGCTCAGAAACGAGTTGGCACCGCTCGCCCGCACGGTCAGGATGACCGCATGCTCTCCACTCTCCTGCCGTTTCTCGGCGCGTGTCTGCTGGTGGCGATGTCGCCCGGTCCGAGCACGGTCCTGATCATCCGCCGCTCGCTGCGCAGCCGCCGCTCCGGTTTCATGGTGGTGCTGGGGAACGAGACCGGCGTCTTCATCTGGGGAACGGTCGCTGCCTTCGGACTGACCGCTTTGCTGGCCGCGTCCCAACTGGCGTACGACGTACTGCGCTTCGGGGGCGCCGCGGTTCTGATCTGCTTCGGCGTCCAGGCGATCCGCTCGGCACGGCGCGGGGGCAGTTTCGAGGTCGCGGCGGAGTCCGGCCCTTCCCAGGAGCGCGGTTGGCGTTCCTACCGCTCCGGGCTGCTGCTGAACCTCGCCAACCCGAAGGCCGCCGTCTTCGCGATGTCCTTCCTCCCGCAGTTCGTTCCCGAGGGTGCTCCCCAACTGCCGCTGATGGTGGCGCTGGCGGCGATCTGGGCCGTCTTCGAGGTGGGTTACTACGGCTCGTACGTGTGGTTCGTCGGACGGCTGCGGACGGTGCTCTCGCGTGCGGGGGTACGGCGCCGGCTGGAGCAGATCTCGGGCGGGGTGCTGCTGGCGCTGGGCGTGCGGATGGCTCTGGAGGGCTGAAGCGGCCGGGGGAGACGAACGGGAGCCGTGGTGCCCGCACTCCTCTCGGAGCGCGGGCACCACGGCCGACCGGGCCCTACGGAGCGGGAGTTGCCGGCACCGGCGCCGTCATGCAGTAGCGGTGCTCCACGATCGGATAGCCCGCCTTCTCGAATGCGGCTGCCATGGGCGTGTTGCCCAGATCCGTCGACGCGGCGATGGACTGGGCTCCCTCGTCGGCGAGTTGGCGGGTGCACGCGGCGAGCAGGTCGAAGGCGTAGCCGTGGCCGCGCTGCTCGGGCACGACACCGATGAAGCCGACCGCCGGACCGCTCGGAATCCTGCCGGGCACGTGCAGACCGACCAGCGCGCCGTCGGGTGTGTGTGCCAGCCGCCACCACTCTCGCGGTGAGTCCAGCCAGTGGAAGTGCTCCAGCTCCTCCTGGGCGGCTTGCTCGATACCGGCCTGGACGTCACCGGCCCCGCCATCGGTCCCGGTTGCGGACTCGGCCGCGGCGAGAGCCCGGCGGGCGTGAGCGTCGAGGGTTCCGTGCTGGATCCGCCGCAGCACGTCGAGGATCGCCTCGTCGTCCGGTTCCGGCCTGAAGCGGAGCCTGCCGGGGTGCTCCGGCACGCCGCACTCTTTCGTCCACAGGTAGCGGAACCGTTCGACGAGCGGGGTGTAACCGGCTGCTGCGGCCCCGTCGATGCGTGCCTCTGCCGCTGCCCGTACGGTGTTCTCCTCGCGCCAGCCCGGAGGCAGCACGAGCTCGAAGTCGACCTTCAGCGGCATCTCTCGCAGCAGCTGTGCGCCGGCCTCGTCCTCGCCGGGTGCGAAGTCGAACCAGTCGAGGACCAGCGGGACTTGATCGCCCGGCCCGGCCCAGCAGGCCGCGCGTGCGACGACGCGGTCCCCGCGCAGAGCGACCCACGTCCACTCGGGGCGGTACTCACCGCCGTCGCCGAGGGTCGTGTACGGACGCCCGAGCAGGGGCCGTCCGACGAGCCCCGGATCCTGCAGGGAGGTGAAGACGGAACGCGCCTCGGACTCGCCGAGCGCGCGGATGACCAGATCTGCGGTCATGGTGAAGAGGTCCTTCCGGAAGGGCGTGTCGCGCTCCCGGTCAAGACTGGAGTGACGCCCGGCGGACGGGGCGGGAGCGCGTGATGGTGAACGTGCACATCGCACTCGCCTCCTCTCCGCTGTCAGGGCGTGTGATCAACCTAGCGGCTGCCTCCTCGGAGCGTCCACGGATTTTCTTCCCACCGGACGCCCGGCCCGGACGTCCCTGCCCTCACGACGCCGAAGCAGTTGAACGCTTCTCCGCTGCTTGCCCCACCTGACGATCGTCTTCCGCCGTACGCACAGGGTCCCGGAGCGGTAGCGGATGTCTTCATTCAGCTACTGCACAAGGCGCAGCCTGGACAGGGCGTTTGACGGTCCAGACAATGTTGGCCATGACATCTCTCGAGTTCGGTGCCTACCCACCGCGGCTGTCGGACGCGGACCGGGAGCGCGCTCTCGAGGTGCTGCGTGAAGGGGCTGCGCAGGGGCGCGTCTCGCAGGACACGTTCATGCGCCGCACGGACGCGATACTCAAGGCGCAGTGGCACACCGAACTGCACGCCGTGCTGCACGACTTGCCGACGCGACGGCCGCGCAGCCGCTGGTACGTGGCGGGGATCTCCCGTCTCTTCGGCTTCACCGCCTCGCTGCGGAAGGCGTGGCAGTCCGAGCGCCTGCCGGAGCTGCTGCTGCCCACGCCGTCCTCCTACGCCTACTCGATCGGGCGGGCCCCCGGCTCGATGCTGCGGCTCACCCACTTCACCGTCTCCCGTACGCACGCGCAGCTGCGCAGCACGGCCGACGGGTGGAAGCTGCGTGATCTGGGTTCCAGCAACGGAACGTGGGTCAACGGCAGCCGCGTGACCGGTTCGGTGACCGTGCGTCCCGGCGACGTGGTGCGGTTCGGCCAGATCGGCTTCCGGCTGACGGTCTCGCAGCCGCCGCCCCTGGAACTGCCGCCCGTACAGCCTTGAGCCGCGGGGCGGGTGCCCGGCTCTCACGGACGGCGGGCTGAGGGGCATGTGGCTCCCTTTCCGACCGTCCGGTCGAGCACCGGGACTTCCGGCCGGCACTTCTTCTGCAACTGCCGTGCCGCGGACCAGTCTTGGCCGCGAGGTCGGAGCGGTCCCCTCCGCATGCCGGCGCCCGACGGCGCGGCGGGCCGGGACGATCCGCAGGACGTGAGGGCCGCGCATCAACGGTGAATTACCCGTGCGCGTCGTATCCATGGAGTGGCGCGGGCCGTCGGTCAGCCGGTAGGACGAGAGCTTCGAACCCCCGTAAGAAGAGGATGGCACCAGATGGATCCCTTCTCCGGCGGTGCGATCGCTGGCGACGGCGACGCGGAGGACGCGAACCACGGCCACGGGGGCGGGACGAGCCGGCCCTTGTCGGAGACGGGACGCCCTCGTGACTCTCAACTCCCGTGCCAGAACGTCCAGTTGGGCCCGGCGAGCCTCTGCGGAGGGGCGAGCCGGAGCGCCGAGGTCGTCACGGGGCGCCTCCGTCGGTGCGGCCCACGGCGTCGCCGGGCACTCGAAGCACCGGTGCATCCGTGCGCAGGAGCCGCGTACCGGACGAAGCGGCGGCGCCGTCCGTCCCGTACAGGCATGCGAGCAGGGCAAGTTGATGGGGGTTCAGGGTGCGACGCCTACGGGGTCGCAGTAGTCTTCCTTGATCGCTCAACAGGGTCAGGAAGGCGGTGCGCGGGTGGGTGCGGGAGGGCTTGAGCTCCCCCCAGGCGAAAACGGTGACAGCGGTGACGGGGAGGCCACCGAAGTCCCGGCGGGTGCCGTGTCGTTGGCACGCCCCATGGAGATCGGCGCGGACCTCGACTGGGACGGGGACGCGTGGGCCGAGGTGCGCACGCGGGCCCGCCGCGCGGGACGCGCCTACGTCTGGCTGAACCTGGTCGAGCAGCGGCTGCGCGCGGTCGTCGCAGCCGTGCTGCGGCCCATCTACGAGCCCGTGCACGGCGAGGACTGGGTCATCGCGGCCGCGGGCCCCGCGGGCCAGGAATGGGTCCAACGGGCCGTGGCCGTACGGGAGGTGAGCCGCCGCAAGGGCTACCTGCTCGATCCCGCGGACGACAACGTTCTCTCCTTCCTCACGCTGCCGCAGCTTCGCGAGCTGATGGTGCAGCACTGGCCCTGCTTCGAGCCCTATTTCGACGAACGCCGCGCGGTCGAACTCGCCCTGGACGAGCTGGAGGTGGCGCGCAGTGCCGTCGCCCGCAACCGCGCGCTGTCGGAGACGGTGCTCGCTCAGGCCGAGCGGATGTGCGCCAGGTTGCTGGAACTGCTCGGCGCATCGGGGGACGAGGCGCCGTCCGCGCACCGGCTGCGCGTCGACGCCGTGGAGGACCTGGTCGGCGACCGCTTCGCGGACGTGGTGGGCGTCCACTCCGACCGGGTGCGCCTCCAGCGCCAGCTGCCCGCCGAGGACCTCTTCGGGGGTGCCCGGCGCCTGGACGCCATGGGTATAGGGCTCAACCTGCTCGTGCAGAACTACTCCGGACGCCGCCTGATCCGGCTCGCGGCCTCCGGCTGCCGTCTGAGGCTGCTCTTCCTCAACCCGGCCAGCAGCGCGGTGCGCCGCAGGGAGCGCGAACTGGGCATGAAGAAGGGCGAGTTGGCCCGTACCGTCGAGACGAACATCCTCCACATGCGGCGCGTGCGCGCCCGGCTGCGGGACACCGGCGCCTTCGAGATCAGGGTCTTCGACGAGACGCCGCGCTTCTCCGCGTACATGGTCGACGGGGACGGGGCGGACGGGCTCGCGGTCGTCCAGCCGTACCTGCGCCGGGTGCGCGGCATGGAGGCGCCCGTGCTGGTGCTGCGGGGCGGCGGGCGCGACATCGTCCAGCAGCGCACCGAGCACGGAAAGCCGCAGGACGAAGGCGTGAACGGGCTGTTCCAGACCTACCGTGAGGAGTTCGAGTCCGCCTGGGCGGACTCGCGCCCGGTCTCCTGACGCCGTTCCCGGCCTCTGATCCGCCCGTTCCCCGGCGGTGTTTGCCGACTCCCGCCGTTCCCGCCGTTCCCGCATCGCCCTCCTCTCGCGTACGGACGACTCTGTCCCGGCTGTCCCGGCTGTCCTGGCGCTCCTGTCCCGACGCCCCCGTTCTGCTCGCGGACCGAGTGGGAGCACGACTGAGCGATTGCGTGAGACGTTACGTCTCGTCTAGTCTTCCCGTGTGACCGACCCTTCAGGGCGTAGCGCCCATATCGCCATGTTCAGCATCGCCGCGCACGGCCATGTGAACCCCAGCCTCGAAGTCATCCGCGAACTCGTCGCCCGAGGGCACCGCGTGACCTACGCGATCCCCGACGCCTTCGCCGGCATCGTCGCGGGCACGGACGCGCAGCCGCGGATCTACCGCACGACCCTCCCCGGCGAGGACGACGACCCGGAGGCGTGGGGCACGGAGCTGATCGACAACATCGAGCCGTTCCTCCACGACGCCCAGCAGGCGCTGCCGCAGCTGATCGACGCGTACGAGCGTCCCGAGGCCGACATCCCCGACCTCGTGCTGTCCGACATCACCTCCTATCCGGCGCGCGTGCTGGCCCATCGCTGGGGCGTCCCGCACATCCAGCTCTCGCCGAACCTCGTGGCCTGGGAGGGGTACGAGGAAGAGGTGGCGGAGCCCATGTTCGCGGAGTTGAAGTCGACCCCCCGGGGCGTCGCGTACTACGAGCGCTTCTCCGCATGGCTCGCCGAGAACGGGATGACCCTGCACCCGGACGACTTCGCCGGGCGCCCCGACCGTTCGCTCGTGCTGATCCCCAGGGTTCTCCAGCCGCACGCCGACCGCGTGAACGAAGACGTCTACACCTTCGTCGGCGCCTGTCAGGGTGATCGTTCCCACCAGGGCGGCTGGCAGCGTCCGCCCGGCACCGAGGACGACAAGGTGCTGCTCGTCTCGCTCGGCTCGGCCTTCACCGACGAACCCGACTTCTACCGGGCGTGCCTGGCCGCCTTCGGCGAACTGCCGGGCTGGTACGTGGTGTTGCAGATCGGCAGGCACGTGGACGCCGACGCGCTGGGGCCGATTCCCTCCAACGTGGAGGTGCACCGGTGGGTGCCTCAACTCGCCGTACTCAGGCAGGCGGACGCCTTCGTCACGCACGCGGGCGCAGGCGGCAGCCAGGAAGGGCTCGCGGCCGGGATCCCGATGATCGCCGTGCCTCAGGCCGTCGACCAGTTCGGCAACGCGGACATGCTCGCCTCGCTGGGTGTGGCCCGTCACCTGCCCAAGGAGAAGGCGACGGCCGAGGCGTTGAGGGAGGCGCTGGAGGCCCTGACCGGCGATCCGCAGGTTGCCGAGTGCTGTGCCCGCATGCAGAAGGCGGTGGCCACGGAGGGCGGAACCCGCCAGGCCGCGGACCTGATCGAGGCGGCGCTGCCCTCATCCGTGTGAGCGCCGGGCTTGGAGACCTCCCGCGAAGAGCGCCGGGGCTCTTCTAAGCTGCCGCACATGACGACGTATGCGGCGCTTCTGCGGGGGATCAATGTAGGCGGTCACAAGAAGGTCCCCATGGGGGAGTTGAGGCAACTGATGGCCGGCCTGGGGTGGAGCGACGTCCGGACCTACCTTCAGAGCGGCAACGCGGTCTTCACAACCGCGGACCCCGATCCCGGCACGCGGCTGGAGCGTGCGCTCGCCCGCCACTTCGGATTCGAGGTCCGCGTCCTGGTGCGTACGGCGGGGGAGTTGCGCGCCGTGGCCGCGGCCTGCCCCTATCCGGCAGCCGAACTGGATCCGGCCAAACTGCTCGTCCTTTTCCTGCAAGACGCCCCGAAGGAGGGGCACTTCGACTCCGTGGACGCGTCCGCCTTCGAGCCCGACACGTTCCACCATGTCGGCGAAGCGGTGTACTGCTACTTCCCGGACGGAATGGGCCGAAGTAAGCTTCCGGCTGCTCTCGACGCCGTCCGCCCCAAGGTCACCATGACCGGCCGCAACTGGCGCACGGTGCAGCGGCTCATCGAGCTGGCGAGCTGAAATACGCATCGCAGACGTACCGCGGACAAACCGCAGTTGTGCCGCAATCGCGCTGAAGACTTACTGAAGCCCCACCGAATAGGCACTGAAGGCGGTCTGAAGCGGCACGGAAATGACTGTTGTGTTTCCTGTTCGATCAGATATCTGATCGAACTGATGGAGGGTCAGTTCAACTTGGGGTAGTACAGGGCGCTTTGCCTTGGCGGTCGGAAGTTGTTTATGTCACACCCGCTCAGACCGCTTGAGCTGAGCGGGTCGATCAGACAGTGTTTCGAGTCACCCGGTTGCGGATCATCACCGCAAGGTCCCGGGTGTGTGAAAACGACATACAACCCCCCACACCTCACGAGGAGGACCCCTCGTCATGGCACTCAACACGCCTAGAAACACGAAGAAGTCAGCGACGCGGCGCCGTGTCACCGTGGCCACCGGTGTCGCCGCTGCGGTGATCGGGGCAGCCACCCTGCTGACCTTGCCCGCCGGCGCCTCCTCCGCGGAGGGCCACGTCTACGGCACCAAGGCCAAGGGCGCGGTCGACGGCAGCTACATCGTCATGCTCAAGGACAGCAAGGGCGCCAACTCCGTCAAGGCACAGGGCTCGGACCTGGCCGAGGAGTACGGCGGCAAGATGAAGCGGACCTACTCCTCCGCTCTCAACGGTTTCTCGGCGAAGGGCCTGAGCGCGCAGGAGGCCCGCGAGCTCGCCGGTGACTCCAGCGTCGACAAGGTCGTGCAGAACCACACCTTCAAGGTCAACGAGACCCAGGAGAACCCGCCTTCGTGGGGCCTGGACCGCATCGACCAGGAGAAGACCGCAGCCGACAAGAAGTACACCTTCCCCGACACCGCGGGTGAGGGCGTCACTGCGTTCATCATCGACACCGGTGTCCGCATCACGCACAAGGACTTCGGCAAGCGCGCCTCCCACGGCTTCGACGCCGTCGACGGCGACGACAACGCGGACGACGGCCAGGGCCACGGCACCCACGTCGCGGGCACCGTCGCCGGCACCGACCACGGTGTTGCCAAGAAGGCCAAGATCGTGGCCGTGCGCGTGCTGGACGACCAGGGCTCCGGCACCACCGAGCAGGTCGTCGCCGGCATCGACTGGGTGACCAAGAACGCCAAGGGTCCCTCCGTCGCCAACATGTCCCTCGGTGGCCCGAAGGACGAGGCGCTGGACGCCGCCGTCCAGAAGTCCATCGACGCGGGTGTCACCTACGGTCTGGCCGCCGGCAACGAGAGCGCCGACGCCGACGGCAGCTCGCCGGCCCGTGTGAAGGACGCCATCACCGTCGCCGCCAGCGACGACAAGGACGGGCAGGCCGAGTTCTCCAACTTCGGCAAGCTCGTGGACATCTACGCCCCGGGCGTGGACATCGTCTCCTCCTCCAACGGCAGCGACGACGCCACGGAGACCCTGTCCGGCACCTCGATGGCCGCCCCGCACGTCACGGGCGCCGCCGCGCTGTTCCTGGCCGACAACAAGGACGCCAAGCCGGCCGACGTCGCCAAGGGCCTGACGGACGCCGCGATTCCGGACGCGATCTCCAACCCGAGCGAGGGCACGCCGAACAAGCTGCTCAACGTCGCCCCCAAGTGATCAGCGGATTCATCCGCTGAGCAACGCAGGCACCAGCAGTACCGAGTAACACTGCACCACGAGTGACACAGCCGCCCGTCGTGCTCCCTTTCCGGGAGCGCGGCGGGCGGTCTCGTCTTCCCCGAGCCCGCGAAGGGCACGCCATCCGGTATCCGAGACGGATGACGAATTCATTGACGCGGCACCGGAATTGCTGGCATGCTCAATTCCGTGAATCAGTCTGCGAATCTTGTAGCGCGTCTGCACGTCGACCTCCGACGCCACGCCAGCGCCATCTGTGCCGCCGGTTCCTGAGCCACGCTCAGCTGATTTCTCCACCACCGCAATGCTTCCGCTCCGCTTCAAGGAGCAGGTCTGAGCTGCGGTTCCGTACTTCCGTCCGCGGGTGGCACTCCCGTTTCGAGCAAGCCTCGCCCTGAAGCGGTTCCGTCTCGAACGAACTTCGCGTCGAACGACGTCCGGTGCCGAGCAACCACGTGTTGAACGGCATTTCGTCGAACGACGTCCGCGGACGATTTCCCCTTTCACCTCCCGGCCGGCCGCATTTCACGGGCCGACTGCCACGGCCGCTCCACGGATTACCAGTCCGCGCCCCTGCGGATTTCGTTCTCCGTATGCGCACGTGCCAATTCCCGCCGGATCGTCCACGGAGTTCTTCCCGTGAAGGAGCCCCGCAATGACTTCCTCCCACTCCGCCGCAGTCCGTCACCTCCGGGTCGTCGACGAGACGGCCCGGGACCACACCGCACCCCCGCTCGTCGGTTACCTCGTACTCGTACCGGAGGGCACCGACCCGGCGGAGATCGTCACCGCCGACGGCACGAGAGCCGAGTTCCGCCCGTTCCCGCCGGGCGGTGAACCCCCGTTGCAACCGGCGGAGTCCGTGCAGCACGTCTCGGGCGCGACCGGCGACCCGAACCCCGGCGCCGGCCTGAAGATCGACCCGCAGAGGCACACGGCGGAGCTGGACGGGCAGCCGCTGACGCTGACCTACCTCGAGTTCGAGCTGCTGGCCCACTTCGTCGCACACCCGCACCACGTGCACACCCGCGACCACCTCGTCGGCACGCTGTGGGGCTACAGCCACATCGGGGACGGACGCACGGTCGACGTCCACATCGCCAGGCTGCGCCGCAAGTTGGGACCGGCATACCGCAGGCGCATCGTCACGGTGCGCCGTGTCGGCTACAAGTACGAGCCGGAACGGGCCGGTTGAGGATCGATCCGCCGCGGGCCGGCTCAGGCGCTCAGCGCCACCGGCCCGCGGTCGGCAGCGGCCTCGTCGTAGCGGAGCGCCAGCAGCTCCGCCAGCTCGCCCGAAGCACCCAGGACGGGCGCGAGCACGTCGGCTCCCGCCTCCCTGGCGCCCGTCATGATGCGGTCGGGCAGATGACCGGGCGCGATGACGTACGGGGCCACGGCGACCCGCTCGATGCCGTCCGCGCGCAGCCCGCGGACGGCATCGGCGGTGCGCGGCAGGGATGCGGAGGCGAACGCAGGACGCACGGCGCACCAGCCCGCAGTGCGCCGCCACTCCCGCGCGGTTTCTGCGATCACTGCGATCGCCTCCGGGTCGGATGAGCCCGCCGAGGCCAGTACGACCCCGGTCGAGCGCTGCTCGCCCTCCCGCACCCCGGCCTCCCTCAGCCGCCGCTCCAGGGCGCCGACGAGCAAAGGGTCCGGCCCCAGCACCTCCGCCTGGTGCACACGCAGCCGCGGAAGCCGCGAGGTCACCTCGTGAAGCACCGACGGGATGTCGGACTTGGCGTGGAAGGCGCGGCTGAGAAGCAGCGGCTGGGCGACGACGTCGCGGACGCCCTCACCGTGCAGCCGCTCCAGCAGCCGCGGCACGGACGGGGCGTTGAACTCCAGATAGGCGACCTCCACCCGGAGCCACGGCCGCAGCGACCGAAGGCGCGCGCGGAGCGCGGCGACGGTCGCGGCGTGCCGGGGATCGCGGCTGCCGTGTGCGATGACCACGAGGGCGGGTCGTCGTATCGCATCGTGCATGGTGGTCAGTCCGTTTCTCGTGCTTCCGGGATCGGGTCGGGGGCCGGGTTCTCGGGTCGGTTCGGGCAGTCGTGCGGCCGAGTCAGTGGGCCGTCGTGAGCAGGCCGCGGTGACGCAGCACCCGCCTCTCCACCGGTGCGAAGATCAGCAGTTCGATGCCGATGCCGACCAGCAGGATGAGCAGGATGGCGCCGAGAACCAGAGGCATGTCCTGGTAGGCCCGTCCGGTCTCCAGCAACTGGCCCAGTCCGGCGCCGAGTTCGGGGGAGGTGGCGATCAGTTCGGCGGCCATGAGCGAGCGCCAGGAGAACGCCCAGCCCTGCTTGAGCCCCGAGATGTATCCGGGCAGGGCGCCGGGCAGCAGCACATGCCGTACGCCGCGGAGTCCGGTCGCCCCGATCACCCGTCCTGCCCGCAGGTGCAGCGGCTGGATCTGGTCGACGCCCGCGACGAGCCCGTTGGCGATGGAGGGCACCGCGCCGAGCAGCACCACGGCGTAGATCGTGGCGTCGGTGAGCCCGAACCAGATGATCGCCGCGGGCACCCAGGCCACGGACGGCAGCGACTGCAGCCCGGAGAGGATCGGCCCGATGGCCGCCCGTACGGGCCTGAACTGCGCGACCAGCAGACCGAGGCACGTTCCCAGCACCAGGGCGACCACGAAGCCGAGTGCGCCACGCGAGACGCTCTGCCAGATGATCGAGAGGATCGTGCCCTTGTACCACTCCTCGGCCAGGGCGTCCCACACCATCAGCGGGCCCGGCAGCTGGTAGGACGGCTTCAGGCGCAGGGAGAACGCGAGTTGCCACAGCCCCAGCACGAGGGCGATCGCCACCACCGGGGGCACGACCTTGCGCCTCAGCACCTGACCGAGCGGCGGGCGCGTGGCGGTGCGTGTGTCGAGCGCGTCGAGCCCCGCCTCCAGGCCGGCGAGGTCGGCTGCGGCGTCCGGCTTCCCCGTCTGCGTCCTCGCGGGGTCCGAGGTGGCGGGCTGCTCCGGAGTCCTCGAAGTCTCCGGTGCCTGCGGGCCGGCGCCGGTGTCCGTATCAGTGCTGGCCATGTCGGCGGATCTCTCCCCTCAGCTCCTCGGTGATCTCCACGGACAGGTTGGCGACCTCGGAGTCCTCGATCCGGCGCGGATGCGGGATGTCGACGTTCCACTCGTGCGCGACGCGGCCGGGCCTGGAGGAGAGCAGCACCACGCGCTGTGCCAGGCGCACGGCCTCACGCACGTTGTGGGTGACGAAGAGGACGGAGACGTTCGTCTCGGACCAGATCCGGGTCAGCTCCTCGTGCAGCACGTCCCGGGTGATGGCGTCCAGCGCCGCGAACGGCTCGTCCATCAGCAGCAGCTGGCTGTCCTGCGCGAGTGCGCGCGCCAGTGCCACGCGCTGGCGCATGCCGCCGGACAGTTCGTGCACCCTCTTGCGGTGCGCTCCCGTCAGCCGCACCAGTTCCAGCAGACGCTCCGCCTCCGCACGGCGCTCCGGCTTGGGCACACCGCGGAGCTTCAGCGCCAGCTCGATGTTCCGGCCCGCGGTCAGCCACGGGAAGAGCGCGTGCTCCTGGAACATCAGCGAGGGGCGCCCGCCGGGTACGTCGATGGAGCCCGCGGAGGTCTTGTCGAGCCCCGCGACGAGGTTCAGCAGCGTGGACTTCCCGCAGCCGGACGCGCCGAGCAGCGTCACGAACTCGCCGGGAGCGACATCGAGGTTGATGTCGTCCAGCACCAGCTGCTCCGCGCCGGCGCGTCCGAAGGACTTGGAGACGTGCTCGATACGGGCGGCGTAACCGGCCTCGTCCATGGCCGGGCGTGCGTCCTTCACGCCAGCGCCCGGCGCGGACGCGGGGCTGGGCTGCGCCTTCGGGGTCTTCGAAGTCGTCTGTGTCGTCAGTGTGGTCGTCATCGCTGTCACCTCCGGTGAGGGGTGTTGCGTCGTCGAGGTCGAGGATTCGGGGGGCGTCGGGAGGCCGTCAGTCGCCGAGTCCGGCTTCGTCGACGGCGGGCTTTCCCTCGCCCTTCAGCACCCTGTTGAGGATCGAGAGGTCGTAGATGCCCTTCAGGCCGCTCTTCTTCAGGAGCCCGGCCTTGACCGCGTGTGCCGCCTCCTGCTTGAGCGTGGAGGCCAGCGGGTCGTCGGTGACCTCGATGTCCTTGAACGCCGAGTCGAGGACGGGCTGGGGCAGGGGCTTTCCGGCGTCCCGTTCGAGAGCGGTGTTGATGTGCTTCTTGGCCTCGTCCGGGTGGTCGCCGATCCAGGCGTTGGTGCGCACCGAGCCGCGGACGACGGCCTCGACGACGTCGGGGTGTTTCTTGAGGAAGTCCTGCCGCACGACGAGGTTGGTGGTGACGAACTTCCCGTCCTTCCACAGCTTCTTCTCGTTCAGCAGGACCTTGCCGCCCTTGGCGACCAGGTTCGAGGCGGTGGGCTCCGGCACCCACGCCCCGTCGATGCCGCCCTGCTGGAAGGTGGTCGGGATCTCCTTGTTGTCCTGGCGGAGCACGGAGACGTCGCCCTTGCCCGTCTCGGGGCTGACCTTGTGGCCCTTCCCCGCGAGGTAGTTCAGGAGGGCGACGTCCTGGGTGTTGCCGAGCTGAGGTGTGGCGATCTGCTTGCCCTTGAGGTCGTCGACCGACTTGACCTTCTTCGGGTCGACGACGAGGGAGGCACCCCCCGAGGTGGCCCCGGCGACGATCTTCAGGTTCTTCCCGCCGGACTTGGTGTACCCGTTGATCGCGGGGGAGGGGCCGACCCACGCCATGTCGACGGCCTTGGCGTTCAGCGCCTCGATGGCGGCGGGGCCCGCGTTGAAGACCTGGGTGGAGACCTTGGTGCCGCCCAGTTCCTTGGGGATCTCCCCGTCCTTGCGCAGCCCGACGAGCGGTGTCGCGTGGGTGACATTGCCGAAGTAGCCGACCTTCACCTGGCCGAGGCCGTCGACCTTCTTGCCGCCGGCGGCTGCCGGACCGCCCTTGTCCTGGGGTGCCTTGGAGCCGTAACCGCAGGCCGTCAGCAGCAGCGGGAGTGCGACGAGCGCGGCGGTCGTGCGGAGCACTCGTGGTCGAGCGGATTTACGGGCAGCCATGGGGTGAGGTCCTCTCGGAGGGCGGAGCGGGCGGGAAGGGCGTGACCCGTGACGGGTCGCGGGCTGAGGTGCGCGTGCCTCAGCGCCGGCAGGGCCCGACCCCGCCCTGTCCGCTCCCGCGGACGCCGCTGCCTATGCGGCCGCCCGTCTGGTCGAAGGTCGAGAAGACCTCGGTGGCTGAAGACGTCTTCATGGCGGCCTCAGAAGTCCCAGCCGTCGTCGTCCGCGGCGGCCGGCTCCGCGGCTGCCGTGTCCTGTACGGCCTCGGCGAAGGCGTCGCCCGCCATTCCGGCGGTCAGCGTGGAGCCGTCGGCCGGATCGATGAGGAGGAAGGAACCGGTGCGCCGGGAGTCGGCGTAGGCGTCGACGGGCAGCGGCTCGGAGGTGCGCAGCACCACGCGGCCGATGTCGTTGGCCACCAGCTGCCCCGGTTCGGGGTGCTGGGAGAGGTCGTCCAGCGTCAGCCGGGAGGGGATCTCCTTCACGATGGCCTTCACGGTGCGGGTGGTGTGCTTGAGCAGCACCCGCGCGCCGGGGGTCAGCGGTGTGTCGTGCAGGTGGCAGACGGTCGCCGTCAGGTCCTGGCTCGCGGTGACCGTCGCGTCGGTCGGGACGATCATGTCGCCGCGGGAGATGTCCAGGTCGTCGGCGAGCAGCACCGTGACGGACTGCGGTGCCCAGGCGACGTCCACGGACCGGCCCAGCACGTCCAGCGCCTCGATCGTGCTCGTACGGCCGGAGGGAAGCACCGTCACCGGCTGGCCGACGCGCAGCAGCCCGGAGGCGATCTGCCCGGCGTAGCCGCGGTAGTCGGGGTGCTCCGGCGTCTGCGGGCGGATGACGTACTGCACGGGGAAGCGCGCCGGGTCGTCGCTCGGGTCGTCGGTGACCGCGACGGTCTCCAGGTGCTCCAGCACGGTCGGGCCGCCGTACCAGTCCATGTGCGCGGAGGGCGTCACGACGTTGTCGCCCACCAGGGCGGAGATGGGGACCGCGGTGATCTCCGGGACGCCGAGCGAGGCGGCGTAGCGCGTGAACTCCTCGGCGATGGAGGCGAAGACCTCCTCCGAGTAGTCGACCAGGTCCATCTTGTTGACCGCGAGGACGACGTGCGGGACGCGCAGCAGCGCGGCGACGGCCGCGTGGCGCCTGGTCTGCTCGACCACGCCGTTGCGGGCGTCGACGAGGACGACCGCGAGCTCGGCGGTGGACGCGCCGGTGACCATGTTCCGCGTGTACTGCACGTGTCCCGGTGTGTCGGCGAGGATGAACCGCCGCCGGGGCGTGGCGAAGTAGCGGTAGGCGACATCGATGGTGATGCCCTGCTCCCGCTCCGCGCGCAGGCCGTCCGTCAGCAGGGCCAGGTCCGGCGTGTCCTGACCGCGGCTGCGCGAGGCGTGCTCGACGGCCTCCAACTGGTCGGTCAGCACCGACTTGGAGTCGTGCAGCAGGCGGCCGACCAGCGTCGACTTGCCGTCGTCCACGGAGCCCGCGGTGGCGAAACGCAGCAGCGAGGTGGCCGCGAGCTCCGCGTCATGGGCACCGAAGCCGACGGGAGTGCTGGGCGAGTTCATCAGAAGTACCCCTCGCGCTTGCGGTCTTCCATGGCGGCCTCGGAGATCTTGTCGTCGGCGCGCGTGGCACCGCGTTCGGTCAGGCGGGAGGCGGCGATCTCCACGATGACCTTCTCGATGGTGTCGGCGTCGGAGTCGACGGCGCCGGTGCAGGACATGTCGCCGACGGTGCGGTAGCGCACCTTGCGCGTCTCCGTGCGCTCGTCCTCGCCGGGACCGCCCCACTCACCGGGGGCGAGCCACATGCCGGAGCGGGAGAAGACGCGGCGCTCGTGGGCGTAGTAGATGGCGGGCAGTTCGATCTTCTCGCGGGCGATGTACTGCCACACGTCCAGCTCGGTCCAGTTGGACAGCGGGAAGACGCGCACGTGCTCACCCGGTGCGTGGCGGCCGTTGTAGAGCTGCCACAGCTCGGGGCGCTGACGCCGGGGGTCCCAGCCGCCGAACTCGTCACGCAGGGAGAAGACCCGCTCCTTTGCGCGCGCCTTCTCCTCGTCGCGGCGTCCGCCGCCGAAGACGGCGTCGAAGCGGTTGGACTCGATGGCCTTCAGCAGCGGCACCGTCTGGAGCGGATTGCGGGTGCCGTCCGGACGCTCGCGCAGCTCACCGGAGTCGATGAACTCCTGTACGGAGGCGACGTGCAGACGCAGCCCGTGCTCCTCCACGACGCGGTCCCGGTACTCCAGCACCTCGGGGAAGTTGTGACCGGTGTCCACGTGCAGGAGCGTGAACGGCACCGGCGCAGGGGCGAACGCCTTCAGCGCCAGGTGCAGCATGACGATGGAGTCCTTGCCGCCGGAGAAGAGGATCACCGGACGCTCGAACTCCCCGGCCACCTCGCGGAAGATGTGGACACCCTCCGACTCCAGCGCGTCCAGGTGCGAGAGCGCGTAGGGGTTGTCCATCTCCTCCAGCGCCCTGATTGCCGTGGTCACACCAGACCCCTCTCTTTCAGCAGCGCGTGCAGCGCCGCAGCGGATTCCTCCACGTCCTGCCGGTGCGTCTCGATCCGCAGATCGGGATCCTCGGGTGCCTCGTACGGGTCGTCCACGCCCGTCAGTCCCGAGATCTCACCGGATGCCTGCCGCGCGTACAGGCCCTTCACGTCACGCTGGGAGCACACGTCGACCGGAGTGGCGACGTGCACCTCCAAGTAGCCCGTCCCTGCTGCCTGGTGGCGCTTCCGCACCGCTTCGCGGCTGTCCGCGTACGGGGCGATCACCGGTACCAGGACCGTCACGCCGTGCGACGCGAGCAGTTCGGCGACGAAGCCGATCCGCTGCACGTTCAGGTCGCGGTCGGCGCGGGAGAAGCCGAGGCCGGCGGAGAGGAACGTGCGGATCTCGTCGCCGTCCAGCACCTCGACCCGGCGGCCCTGCGCCGTGAGCTGCTCGGCGAGCGCGTGGGCGATCGTCGTCTTGCCCGCGCTCGGCAGACCCGTCAGCCACACCGTGGCTCCCAGGTCGGTCCGCTCGCTCGTTCCGGTCATCTCCCGCTCCCTGCTGCTGCCTGTCTCACTACGCGTGCGGCGCGCTGTGCGCCGTCGGGGTTCAGAGGTGGATTCCGCACTCCCTCTTGCCCTGCCCCGCCCAGCGTCCTGCGCGGGAGTCCTCGCCCTCGAGGACGCGCCGGGTGCACGGGGCGCAGCCGACCGAGGCGTAGCCGTCGGTGAGCAGCGGGTTCGTGAGCACCCCGTGCTCCGCGATGTACGCGTCGACGTCGTCCTGCGTCCAGCGGGCTATCGGTGAGACCTTGACCTTCTGCCGCCGCTCGTCCCAGCCGACGACGGGGGTGTCCGCGCGGGTGGGCGACTCGTCCCGGCGCAGGCCCGTGGCCCACGCGTCGAAGGGACGCAGCCCCTCCTCCAGCGGCCGTACCTTGCGCAACGAGCAGCACAGGTCGGGGTCGCGGTCGTGCAGCTTCGGGCCGTAGTGGGAGTCCTGCTGGGCGACGGTCTGGTTCGGGGTCAGCGTGATGACCTCGACGTCCATCACCGCCTCGACGGCGTCCCGCGTCCCGAGCGTCTCCGGGAAGTGGTAGCCGGTGTCGAGGAAGACCACGGGGACTCCGGGGAGCACGCGCGAGGCCAGGTGCGCCACGACTGCGTCCTCCATCGAGGAGGTGACGCAGAAGCGGTCCCCGAAGGTCTCGGCGGCCCAGCGCAGGATCTCCAGCGCCGGGGCGTCCTCCAGTTCACGGCCCGCGTCCTGCGCGAGCTGCCGCAGCCGTGCCGCGGAGTGCTGCTCCTGAGCGGTGGTCATGGAGTCGGTTTCCCTTCCTGACGCTCCTCGCTGCTCCCGTCCCCGGTACGTGGCAGGCCCTTGGCCAGCAGTCCGAGGAAGGCGAGCTTGAAGGCCCTGTTGCAGGCTGCGCATTCCCACGCCGCGCCCTTGCCCGCGGCGGTCCCCTCCTCGGAGGGGCGCAGGTCCTCGTCCCCGCAGTACGGGCAGTAGAACGGGGCGGCTCGTTCAGTCACTGTGTCCTCCCCCGCCCGGCCTTGGCGCGCTCTGGCGCGTCGGCTTCCCTCGTCACTGCTCGCTCCTTCGTCACTGCTCGCCGAGGCTCGCTCACTTCAGCGCACCCTCTTCCGCGCGCGCCGCCCACTGGGCGAAGCGTTCGCCGTCCTCGCGCTGTTCCTGGAAGTTGAGCAGCACGCGCTCGATGTAGTCGGGGAGTTCGGTGGCCGTGACCTTCAGGCCGCGCACCTTGCGCCCGAAGCCGGGCTCCAGCCCGAGCGAACCGCCCAGGTGCACCTGGTAGCCCTCGACCTGCTCGCCGTCGGAGTCGGTGACCAGCTGTCCCTTCAGGCCGATGTCCGCGACCTGGATGCGGGCGCAGGAGTTGGGGCAGCCGTTGACGTTGATGGTGACCGGCTCGTCGAAGTCCGGGAGCCGGTGCTCGAGTTCGTCGATGAGCGAGGAACCGCGGGCCTTGGTCTCGACGATGGCCAGCTTGCAGAACTCGATGCCGGTGCACGCCATGGTGCCGCGCCGGAAGACCGAGGGGCGGGCCGTCAGATCGAGCGCCTCGAGGGAGTCGGTCAGGGAGTCCACCTGGTCGCCGGCCACATCGAGGATGATCATTTTCTGCTCGGCGGTCGTACGGACGCGGCCCGAGCCGTGCGACTCGGCGAGGTCGGCGATCTTGGACAGGGTGCCGCCGTCGACGCGGCCGACGCGGGGGGCGAAGCCCACGTAGTAGGCGCCGTCCCGCTGTTCGTGCACGCCGATGTGGTCACGCCACTGCTCCGCCGGCGTCTCGGGTGCCGGTCCGTCGGCCATCTTGCGCAGCAGGTACTCGTCCTCCAGCACCTGCCGGAACTTCTCGGGACCCCAGTCGGCGACCAGGAACTTGATGCGGGCGCGGGTGCGCAGCCGCCGGTATCCGTAGTCGCGGAAGATCGAGACGATGCCCTCGTGGACGTCCGCGACCTCCTCCCGCGGCACCCACGCGCCCAGCCTGACGCCGAGCTTGGGGTTGGTGGAGAGCCCGCCGCCGACCCAGACGTCGAATCCCGGTCCCAGCTCGGGGTGGTGGACACCCACGAACGCGACGTCGTTGATCTCGTGCGCGACGTCGAGGAGGGGCGAGCCGGAGACGGCGGTCTTGAACTTGCGCGGCAGGTTCGAGTAGGCGGGGTTGCCGATGACCCGGCGGTGGATCTCGTCGATCGCGGGGGTGCCGTCGATGATCTCGTCGGCGGCGATCCCGGCGACGGGCGAACCGAGGATGACGCGCGGTGTGTCGCCGCAGGCCTCCGTGGTCGAGAGCCCGACGCCCTCCAGGCGCCGCCAGATCTCCGGCATGTCCTCGATGCGGATCCAGTGGAACTGGACGTTCTGCCGGTCGGTGATGTCGGCGGTGCCGCGCGCGAACTCCTGCGAGATCTCACCGATGGTGCGCAGCTGTTGCGTCGTCAGCTGGCCGCCGTCGATGCGGACACGGAGCATGAAGTACTCGTCGTCCAGCTCCTCCGGCTCCAGGATCGCGGTCTTGCCGCCGCTGATCCCGGGGCGGCGCTGGGTGTAGAGCCCCCACCACCGCATCCGTCCGCGCAGGTCGGCCGGGTCGATCGACTCGAAGCCGCGATGGGCGTAGATCGTCTCAATGCGTGTCCGCACGTTGAGACCGTCATCGTCCTTCTTGGTCTGCTCGTTGCCGTTGAGCGGGGTGAAGTGCCCGGCCGCCCACTGGCCTTCGCCGCGGTGACGTCCGGCCTTGCGGCGGGCCGGTGCGGAAGCGGGCTGCTTCGAGGTGTCAGCCATGATGGTCGTCCTTCGGGGCCTTCGGGTGTCCGTCGGTGCGTCCTGGGGTGGACGCGGACAGTCTTCGGAAACGGTTCCGGGGCAGCTGGCAGCGCTCGCGAATTACCCTGACCTGCTTGTACGTGCGGTGCGCACCGGCACGGGGCAGGCTGGGCTCGGAGCGGTTCAGGTGGAGAGCGCGCACGCCCGCGACAGTGAGGGCGGCTCGGGAATCGGCGGTGCTGGGACTGTCAGCCCGCCGGACAGATGGCGCTGGACATGCGGCCGAGGTCGACGTGGCGTCGACTCACCAAGGCGATTCCAGCGCGAGACATGACGGAAGCCTCGCACGGGGGCGAACAGCCAGTCCACCAATATCCACAGTGTGGACAGAAACGTCCCGAGTAGTGGGACGACATGTGCCCATGCCGGCGGCAGGGGCAAGGAGCGGTCACATCTGTGCAGGCCAGGGGCCCGGTCCAGGTGTGCCGCCGTCCTGCGTCCTCGGCGCGGCGGCCGGCTCCTCGGTCACCTCGGTCTTGAAGAGACGGAAGCCCCGCCGGCGGTAGTTGCCGAGCGCGTGCGGGCCGTCCTTGCTGCAGGTGTGCACCCACACCCGGTCGACGGGCTGCTGCCGGTCCCACCGCTGGTGCAGGTCCCATGCGCGGGCGGTGCCGAACGAGAGCAGGTGTCCACCGATGCGGCGGCCGCGGAAGGCGGGGAGCAGGCCGAAGTAGCTGATCTCGACGGTGCCCTCGGGCTGCCCTTGCAGGCCGTCCTCCCGCGCCCCGCCCGGCCCGTCGGTCCGGGCCCGCGCGCCGTCCAGTTCGATGTAGCCGGCGGGAGTACCGCGCTCGTAGGCCACCCAGGTCTCGACGCCGGGGCGGTCCAGCCACGCCTCCCAGTGCTCGTACGTCCACGACAGCCGGTCCGCCCACGCCACGTCCGAGCCGACCGCGGTGTAGAGGAAACGGCTGAAGGCGGGACTGGGCACCTCGGCACGAACGATCCGGACGCCGGACGAGCCATCCGGCGGACGAGCATCGAGGAGATCCCCGGGTGAGGTCTGCTCCAGGGACCAGGTCGTGACCGTCAGGCTCTCGTCGCTCCCGCTCATGCCGACCTTCCTCCCGGCCGGCCTTCCGGCCTGACTGCCCGCGCGCTGTCCGGTGCTTCCCGGGGACGCTCTTCACGCCCGGGCCCGCTCCGGTGCACGCGCAGCCCTCGCACCCGGTTCAGTGCCGCGGCCGTCTCGAAGCGGCGGGGCACGGCGAAGTCCTCGTCGCGTACGACCAGCAGCGCCTCCGCTCCCGCCTCCAGCTCGCCGTCGAGGAGGTCCAGCGCCTCGGCCAGCGTGCGGGTGCCGTCGACGTGGCCGCGGCGCACCATCAGCTCCAGGGCCAGCCCGATCCCCGTCACCTGCCGTGAGTCGGCGATCTGCTCGACTGACCGCAGATCCACCTCGTGCTCCCCGAAGGTCAGCGAGTCCTCTCCCCGCGACCGCACGCGGCGGCGTCCGCGCGACTCGGCCTCCAGCGAGGACGGTTCCGGGCTGCGGTGGACGACCTGAGGGAAGAACTCGGCCTCCGCATGCCGCCCCGTCGGTACGGACGCCACCTCCCGGGCCCGCTCCGTGACGTCCGAGGGGCGGTACGCGTCCATCATCAGCACCCGGTCGGCGACCTCCAGATAGTCGCCGGAACCGCCCATCACCAGGACCGTCGAGACCCCGTGGTCACGGTGCAGGGAGCGGACGGAGTCCACCAGCGGCGTCAGCGGCTCGCGCTCCTTGGCCACCAGCGTCTGCATGCGGGCGTCGCGGATCATCAGGTTCGTGGCCGCGGTGTCCTCGTCGATGAGCAGCACCGTCGCGCCCGCCTCGACGGCCTCGCACAGGGACGCCGCCTGCGACGTCGAACCCGAGGCGTTGTCGGTGGAGAAGTCGGTGGTGTCGGAGCCGTCGGGGAGGTGGCCGACGAAGGCGTGCACGTCGACGCGCTGCACGCTCCGCCCGTCCTCGGCGCGCAGCTTCACCGTCTCGGGGCGCGAGACGACACGTTCACGTCCGTCGCCCGGAACGTGGTCCCAGATGCCCGTCTCCAGTGCGCGCAGCAGCGTCGACTTGCCGTGGAAGCCGCCGCCGACGATCAGGCTCACGCCCTCGGGCACCCCCATGCCGGTGACCTCACCGGAGTTGGGCAGGGCCACCGTCACCCGCAGTCCCTCGGGCGAGGTGAACGGCACGACGCCGGAGCCCTTCGCCGGCCGGTCGTCGACGCCGCTGCCGCGCGGCAGCACCGCGCCGTCCGCGACGAACGCGATCAGACCGAGCCCGGGGAGCGCGGCCCGCAGCGCGTCCGAGTCCTCGACGGTCTCCACGAACTCCCGTACGGCGTCGGCGTCCAGCGACACGTACCGCAGCGCACGTTCGGCGATCTCCGGCGCGGTCCGGCAGAGCAGGCGCTGCGCGTACGCGCCGTCGATCCGGCGGCCCTTGCCGGGCAGCGAGAGACCGAAGCGGAGGGTGACGGCCCCGTCGTCCGCGTCGACCTGGCACGAGCCCCGGTCGAGCACCTCCTGCCCGCCCGAGTCGATCTTCAACGACCGCTCGCCGCGCGCGACTTCGGCCGCCCGG
>NZ_JACBXA010000069.1 GCF_013870515.1 Streptomyces albidus (ex Kaewkla and Franco 2022)
GCCGACCCGGTCCGCGACGCGATCTCCGGGCTGCCCACGACCGGCCGCCCCCACGACGGCCCCGGCACGAACATCCTTCTCGTGGGCCTCGACCGGCGCGAAGGACTCTCCCAGGCGACCAAGAACCGGCTGCACGTCAACGGACAGCAGTGCGACTGCGCCGACGTGATGATGCTGCTGCACATCTCGGCGGACGGGAGGCGGGTCAGCGTCGTGAGCATCCCCCGCGACTCCTACGTGCGCTTCGCCTCGCACCGAGACTCCGGCAAGGGCTTCGGCAAGATCACCACCCGCACCACCCGTCACCTGGGAAAGATCAACAGTGCGTTCTCTCACGGGGGGCCGTCGCTCACGGTCCGCACCGTCGAGCTGGCCACCGGGGTCCACATCGACCACTACGCCGAGACCGACTTCGTCGGCTTCGAGAAGACCGTCGACCGCCTCAAGGGTGCGGAGGTGTGCACCAACAAGCCGCTGGAGGACAAGAATTCGGGTCTGAAGCTGCCGAGAGGCACTCAAGTGCTGAACGGCAACAACTCCCTTCGGTACGTACGGGCCCGGCACGTGGACCCGCCCGGCGACCTCGGCCGTATCCGTCGGCAGCAGCATGTGCTGGGCGAGTTGATGCACACCATGGCCGGCGCGAAGAGAGCCGGCGATCCGGTCGAGCTGATCCGGACGATCAACGCGCTGCGGGGTGCGGTCCGTTGGGACCGGACCTTCACCATGGGGCGGATGCTGAGGCTGGCGGGCGGACTGCGCGGACTGACGGCTCACCGGACCGAGTACGCGACGGTGCCCATCTCCCACTTCGACTACCGGGCGCCCGTCTGGGGCTCGACCCTGCGATGGGACAAGCCCCGCGCCAGAGCACTCTTCGCCGACCTGCGTGAGGACCGTCCCCTCACCGGCAATCCGGCCACGGGTCCCGCGCCGGGCAGCAAGCCGGTTCCGTACGCGCCGGAGGAGGTGAAGGTGCGCGTCGAGGGCAGCGGCGAACCCGCCGCGCACATGGCGCAGGAACTGCGTGACAACGGCTTCGAGGTGCTGGAGAGCCGGCGCAGCGCTGCCGGCCCCCGCAGCGGGAGGACCGAGGTCACCTACGACCCGTACTGGGAGCGCAAGGCGAGCACGGTGGCGGCTGCCCTGCCGGGCGCGGTGATGCGTCCCGTACCGGTGACCGGAACCAAGCACGACGAGGTCTTCACCGTCAGGCCCGGCACCGAGGGCGCGGACGTCGCCGACGTCGACTTCGACCGCAGCAGCGTCGAGGGTGCCCCGCTGACCGGCGACGAACTCGACTGCGACGACAGGCCGGTTCGCCCGAAGAAGTAGCCCTTCCCGCACAGCGAGGAGCCCCGGGACCCGCACATCGCGGACCGGGGCTCCTAGGCCCTGTCTGACGAATCTCGCCTTGCTCGCGACGACTGGCACGCACATCCTCCCCCGCTTCGCGGGAGGTGCCCCCAGTTGTCGCATCGACCGAGTAGCCCACTACGAGGGCGATCCTCCGCCTTGCGGCTGCACGCACCATCCGCCGCGAGCACCGCCTGCGGCGGACGGCGCCATCTGTCGGACAGGCCCTTGCCGCGTCACCTCAGAACCAGTCCGGGTCCGTCTCCATCGTGGTCGTGTCGAGAGAGTCCAGCAGGTCGAACTGCGGCCCGGTGCGGGGCAGTTCGTAACGGAAGAAGTAGCGGGCGGCCTGCCGCTTGCCCTGGTGGAAGGCGTCGTCGTGGCCGGCCGTCGCCAGGAACTGACCGAGCCATATCCACGCCACGACGACGTGGCCCACCGCCTCCAGATAGGCGGTGGCGTTGGCCAGGGCGACGGAGGGGTCGCCCGAACCCCACAGGCGCGCGGTGACCTTGGCGACCCGTTCCCACGACTCCCGGAGCGCGGCGCCGAGTTCGGCGGCCTCGTCACCGGCGGACAGCGCCCTCTCCACGGTCGTCGCGATGGTCTCGCCCAGTGCGACGAGACCGGCGCCCCCGTCCATGACCGCCTTGCGCCCGAGCAGGTCCAGCGCCTGGATGCCGTGCGTCCCCTCGTGGATGGGGTTGAGGCGGTTGTCGCGGTAGTGCTGCTCCACGTCGTACTCGCGCGTGTAGCCGTAGCCGCCGTGCACCTGGATGGCGAGGCTGTTGGCCTCCAGACACCACTGCGAGGGCCAGCTCTTGGCGATCGGCGTCAGCACGTCGAGCAGCAGCCGAGCGTGCTCCCGGTCCTCCTCCGCCTCGGCGGTCTGCTGTTCGTCGACAAGCCGTGAGCAGTACAGGAGCAGCGCGAGTGCCCCCTCGACGTACGACTTCTGAGCGAGCAACATCCGCCGCACGTCGGCGTGTTCGATGATGGGCACCTGAGGCGCCGTGGCGTCCTTGCCCGCGACCGGGCGGCCCTGCGGGCGCTGGCGCGCGTAGTCCAGGGACTTGAGGTAGCCGGTGTAGCCCAGCGCCATGGCGCCCGCGCCGACGCCGATCCGCGCTCCGTTCATCATGTGGAACATGTACGCGAGCCCGCGGTGCGGCTCACCGACGAGGTGGCCGACTGCGCCGGGTGCCCCGCCCGGACTGTGCGCGCCCTCCCCGAAGTTGAGCAGCGTGTTGGTCGTGCCGCGGTACCCCATCTTGTGGTTGAGCCCGGCCGTCACGACGTCGTTGCGCTCACCGACGGCACCGTCCGCGTCCACCAGGTGCTTGGGGACGATGAAGAGGGAGAGGCCCTTGACGCCGGGAGGGCCACCGGGGATACGGGCGAGCACGAGGTGGACGATGTTCTCGGACAGCTCGTGGTCACCTGCCGAGATCCACATCTTGCTGCCGAAGAGCCGGTAGGTGCCGTCCTGTTGCTCCTCCGCGCGGGTGGCCACGTCGGCGAGCGAGGAACCGGCCTGCGGTTCGGACAGGCACATGGTGCCGAAGAAGCGTCCGGCGAGCATCGGCCGTACATAGGTGTCGATCTGCTCCTGCGTGCCGTGCGCGCACAACAGCCGGGCGTTGCCCAGCGTGAGGAAGAGATACGAGGACGTGCCCACGTTGGCCGCCTGGAACCAGCTGAAGCAGGCCGTGGTCACGGTCTGCGGCAGCTGCATGCCGCCGAGTTCCTCGTCCATGGCGGAGGCGAGGAGGTCGGCCTTGGTGAAGGCCTCCAGCGCCCGCTTCACCTCCGGGACGGTGTGCACGCGCTCGCCGTCGAAGCGCGGCTCCTCCTGGTCGTTCTTCTTGTTGTGCGGCGCGAAGTGCCGGGTGGCGATCTGCTCGCTGAGGTCGAGCACGGCGTCGAAGGTCTCGCGGGAGTGCTCGGAGTAGCGCGGGCGCCCGGTCAGCTCCTCGGCGTCCAGCCACTGGTAGAGCAGGAAGTCCAGGTCCCGGCGGGAGAGGAGGAGCGAGGGTGTGGCCATGTCGGATCCGATCCCGGTCGGCAGCGTCGGCAAATCTAAGCGCTTGCTTATCCTGCTTCCGCCCGGCGTCCCCTGTCAACGCCCGCTCGCCTGTACGGGCCGCCCGGGTCAGAGCGTCAGGGCTTGCGCGCGACTCCGGCGTAGCCGGGTACGGCCCCCTCGCCTGGGGCTCCGGTGCGTTCCGCGTCGGGATGCCAGCTCTGGGGCGGCACCAGCCCGGGGCCGACGAGCTCAAGTCCGTCGAAGAAGCGGGAGACCTCGGCGAAGGTCCGGGGCCACAGGGGGGAGCCGCTCTCCGCGTAGATGTCCAGCACGGACTCCGCCCGCTCGGCGTGGCCGGCTGCGAGGAAGTCGGCGGTGGCGTGCGTCAGTACGAGATGACTGTCCGCGGGGAGGGCGCCCAGCAGCGTGCGGACGATGTCGTACGGCTGCTGGTCGTCCCCGACGAAGTGGAAGATCGTGTTGACCGAGAGGGCGACGGGACGGCCGAGGTCGATCGTGTCGCTGAGCTCCGGGGCGTCGAGGATGCTCTCCGGATCGGTCACGTCCGCGTGCACGTAGGCGGTGCTGCCCTCGGTCGCGCCGTGCAGCAGCTCCTGGGCGTGTTCGAGGACGACGGGGTCGTTGTCGCAGTAGACGACCTTCGACTCGGGCGCCACGGCCTGTGCCGCCTGGTGCAGATTGGGTTCGGTGGGGATGCGCGAGCCGATGTCCAGGAACTGCCGTACGCCGCGCTCCCCGGCGAGCCAGCGCGTCGCCCGGACCATGAAGTCGCGGTTGGCGCGTGCCGCGGCCCGCGCCACCGGCATGGCGGCCGCGACCGCCTCAGCCGCTTTGGCGTCGGCGTCGAAGTGGCTGCGGCCGCCCAGGTAGTAGTCGTACATCCGGGCAGGGTGCGGTCTGCCCGGGTCGAACTGCGGTGCCTGACCTTGTCCAGTCAACGGTGTCTCCGTTCCGGTCCTGGTCGGTCGTGCTCATCCCCGCTTCATGTGAGGAGGAAGTCGGCGTCTCCGCGCTTGGCGCCTCGTATGAAGGTGTCGATCTCGTGCGGGTCGTAGATCAGCGCCGGCCCGTCCGGGTCCGTCGACTGCCGGAGGGCGACGCGGCCGTCGGCCAGCTTCATCGCCTCCAGGCAGTTGCCGCCGTTCGGGCCGCTCCACGGCTTGTGCCAGCCCTCGGTGCCGAGCTCGTTGGCGGGCATGCCGTTGTAGATCTCACTCATCGGTACGGCCCATACAGTCAGAACTCCTTGCGGATCTCACCGAGAAGGGACTCGGTGCGGGATGCCGGCGCGGCCTGCGCGCCCATGCGGTCCAATGCCTCCAGGAAGACGGCGGTGTCGGGACGTTCGTCGTGGTAGACGGCCCCGCTGAGACTTTCCGAGTAGACGATGTCGGGCAGCTCGGGGATGTCGAAGCGGAAGAGCTGGAACGGCCCGAACATGGCGGGGTGCGGGCCGGCGGTGAACGGGATCACCTGCACGGTCACGTTCGGCATCGCGGTGGACTCGATGAGCCGGTCGAGCTGCCCGCGCATCACCGACGCCTCGCCGACGTGACGCCGCACCACCTGCTCCTCGAGTACGACCCACAGGCGCGGTGCGTCAGGGCGCCGCAGCAGATCCTGCCGTTCCATGCGCAGGGCGACGCGGCGGCTGAGCTCCTCGTCGTCGGCGTTGGGGAAACCGGTGCGCAGCAGCGCCGTCGCGTACTCCTCGGTCTGCAGCAGGCCGGGCACGCAGTGCGGCTCGTAGGCGCGGATGAGGCTGGCCTCGCCCTCGAGGCTGACGTAGAGGCTGAACCAGGACGGCAGGACGTCGCGGAAGCGGTGCCACCAGCCGGGCCGGTTGGCCTCTTCGACCAGGGAGAGGAAGGAGGCGGCTTCGGCTTCCGGGATGCCGTAGGTCTTGAGCAGCTTCTCCACGTACGGGGGTTTGAGGCCGACCTCGGCCTTCTCCATGCGACGGATCGTGGTCGTGTTGACGCTGAGCGCGGCGGCGGCATCGGCGAAGGAGCACCCCGCGCGCTCCCGCAGGTCCCGGAGGCGCATTCCGAGGACCATCTGTCCCACTGTCGGCGCTGTACGGCCGTCAGCCACGATGCCTCCCCTCCACCGGACCTGTCGCGCTTGAAGTGTGCCACGTGCGTGATGCGGCATCCATACTGTGCCTCCGATTCTGCAATTTGCAGAGCGCCCCTTGCCATTTGTCAGGGGCGCGGACATAGTGAGTAACGTGATTCAGCTCATGTCGCTCGGTGTGCTGCCTCCGCACCCGGCCCTTGCCTCGCGCGGGTAACGGAAGGCGCATTGAACCGTGGCTCTCGATCGTCCCGTCATACCGCTCACCCAGTCCGGACCGGTCGCGGGTGCAGCGGGTGTGCGGCATGAGGGATTCGAGCTCCCCGCGCACGCGACCGCGGTCGCTGACGCGCGGAGGAGGGTGGGAGGCTCGCTCCGTGCCTGGGGCCTGAGCGAAGACCTCAGCCGTACAGCCCAGTTGGTCGTCTCCGAGTTCTTCACCAACGCCGTCGTGCACACGGACAGCTGCCGCGTGCGTTGCCGGATCGAGCTGTTCGAGGAGCGGCTGCGCATAGAAGTCTGCGACGAGGGTGTCGACTGCTCCGAGGTCCTGCCCCGCTCGGCCGCGGTGGAGGACGTGAACGGGCGGGGGCTCCAACTCGTCGGCGTCGTCGCGGAGAGGTGGGGCGTGCGCCCTGGCAGCGGGGAGTCCGGGCGCATCGTGTGGGCGGAGCTGCGTCTCTCCGGCCTATGACAGGCCGCTGCCCTGAGGGGCCGTCAGAGCTTCCCATCCGCCGCTTCCGTCCCGTCTGCCGCAGGGAGCGCGTTTCTGTGTATTTCCTTGCCCTACTGGTCAGTTGAGGTCGTCTGCACCAGATCACCGTGCGATGCTTCGCCGTAACGAGACGTGTGCACGACGGGAAGTGTACGCAGCGAGACGGTGAGGCACGCATGCGCGAAGACGAAGTCGCGGTAGGCCAGGGAGTGGACGTCAACACCCCCAGTGTGGCGCGGATGTACGACTACTACCTCGGCGGCAAGGACAACTACGAGGTCGACCGCTTGGCCGTCGCCGAGCTCGACAAGGTCGTTCCCAGCACCAGGCCCCTTGCCGTCAACAACCGCCGCTTCCTCCAGCGCGCCGTGCGTGTGCTCGCCCAGGACTACGGGGTCCGCCAGTTCCTCGACCACGGGTCAGGCCTGCCCACCCAGGACAACGTGCACCAGGTCGCGCAGCGCATCGACCCCGGATCGAGGGCCGTCTACGTCGACAACGACCCCATCGTGCTGGCGCACGGCCGGGCGCTGCTGCAGGAGAACGAGAACACAGCGGTCATCCAGGCCGATCTGCGGGACACCGACGCCATCTTCGACGACCCCGAGGTGAAGCGCCTCATAGACCTGTCGCAGCCGGTCGGCGCGCTCTTCGTCTCGGTGATGCACTGCATCCCGGACTCCTCCGACCCCGCGGCGGTGCTGCGCGGAATCATCGACCGGCTGCCCTCCGGCAGCTTCCTTGTCATCAACCAGCTGGTGAGCGAGGACAAGGCCACCCGGGACTTCGTCACGGAGTTCATGGCGGAGACCACCCAGAACCGCTGGGGCAGGGTGCGTCAGGCGCACGAGGTCGAGCGCTACTTCGACGGGCTGGAAGTCCTCGAACCGGGCCTCGGCGAGATCAACGACTGGCGGCCGGACTCCGATCTGGGCCCCAAGCAACTGACCGCCGAGTGGTACGAGTTCGGAGGCGTGGCTCGCAAGCCCTGAGGCCCGCCCAGGTGTTCCGGCCGGTCGGCCCCGAAGAGGGCCGGCCGGTCACTCTTGTCCTGTGCCGCCTGCCTCTCTCCGTGGCCGGTCTCAGCCCTGGGCCTCGTGCCGGCTCAGCAGCCGCTCGAGGAACTCGACCGTCATGGACGGCGGTTCGGCGGTGGCGCACAGTCGGTCCATCACGACCATGTAGTTCTCGACCTCGTCGCGCTTCTCCAGGTAGAGGGAAGAGGTGAGCTGCTCCAGGTAGACGATGTCCGGCAGATCCGGCTCCTGGAAGCGGAGTATGGTCACCGGGCCGCCCGCGGCTGCCAGGCCCCCTATCGCGAAGGGCGCGATCTGCAGGGTGACGTTGGGCTGTTCGGCCGCCCACAGCAGCCGCTTGATCTGTTCCCGCATCACGGACGGCCCGCCCAGCGGGCGTTGCAGTGCCGCCTCGTCGACGACCGCCCACAGCTTCGGGCTGTGCGGCCGGGTGAGGATGGCCTGACGGTCCGAGCGCAGTTCGACGCGCCGCTCGATCTCCTCCGTCGAGGCACGCGGGTGACCGAGCCGCATGACGGCGCGGGCGTAGTCCTCCGTCTGCAACAGCCCCGGCACGAACTGCACTTCGTACATGCGGATCACCGACGCCGCTTCCTCCAGGCCGATCAGCCTGTCGAACCAGGGCGACATCACATCGCTGTACTTCTGCCACCAGCCCGGAGTGCTGGAGTGACGTGCCAGGACGAGGTACTCGTCGCGGTCCTGCTCATCGGTGATGCCGTACAGCGAGAGCAGGTCGGCGATGTCCCGTTCCTTGCACCCGACCCTGCCCAGCTCCAGACGGCTGATCTTGGCGTGCGAGCCGCGGATGGCGTCGCCGGCGGCCTCACGGGTGATGCCGCGCTCCTCGCGGAGCCTCCGCAGCTGTGTTCCGAGCACGATGCGCAGGATCGTCGGCCCGCCACGTGGGTGGTCGAGGATCCGCCTCACCGACGAATCACCTTCCCGCTGTGCTGACATCAGGTTTTCCCTGCTCCCGTGAGTGACGGTCGAGCGCTCAGTGTCCCACTCGGTGAACTACCCGTACAGTCATGCTGATTGCACATACCCCGGCCATGTGCCGGAGCCATGGGCGGCTCCGTGCACGGGCCGGGGTTCATGCGTCCCCCTGTGTGCCCCCGCGGCTCGTGTGCCACGGCCCCGTGCTGCTGCGCCGAGTTCGTCAGCGCTCCGCCAACAGGTCGTCGAAGTCCCCGTCCTTGGCGCCCTGGACGAACGCCGCCATCTCCGCCGGGGTGTAGATCAGTGCCGGGCCCGAGGGGTGGCGCGAGTTGCGCACGGCCACGGAGCCGCCCGGGAGGCCGGCCAGTTCGACGCAGTTGCCGTTCGGGTTGCTCCGGCCGCTCTTTCGCCAGGTCACGTCCCGCAGAAGGGTCGCCTGGATGCCGTTGTCGATCTGCATGGTGGCCTCTCCGTTTTCCATCAATACGGCGTTCAGGGGGTGTTGAGAGAGCACTGTCTCATAGTCACATGTTCTTGCATCTGTAATTGCAGATGTGCTTGCAGGGGTAAGTGCACATCGTGAAGAATGACGGACGCAGCGGCCCTGAGTCCCGAATCTGCCTCGGAGAGAAGGCAGTTCGGGCTCATCTGTCCCTCACCCTGGAGTACCGGTGACCTCATACGGATTCGAACGTCCCTCTACGGCCGGACCGTTGGACCACGCCGCCATCGCCGAACTCGAACAGTGCGACTGGGACAGCCCGCTGACGAGACTCCTTCTGCTCCTCGAGATCGCCGACCGCCCCGCATGGCTGCGTGAAGTCGCCCGCGCCTCGGACCGCGGCGAGACGGGGCGGCGCAGCGCGGGCTGACGGCCCGTCGCCGCTCCGGTCCGCTTTCCTCGCGGTCCGTCACCTGATTGCCCCTCGGCCCGGCTCCGGGCCTGTGTCCTGCATGTCCGTGAAGAACACCAAGAGCACACGGCTGGGAGAACTCGGCCTGCTCCGCGCGGTTTGCCGGTTGCCGCCCGTCGTACCCGCATATCCAGCACACTGGGACATACGGACGAGCGAGGCGAGGGAGAGCCCCAGATGAATGACCGCTCCACTGCCCCCGCCGACGAGGCCCGCGTGGTCGTCGGCATCGACGGATCAGAACCTTCCCTGCGTGCCCTGGACATGGCCGCCGAAGAGGCCGGGCGGCGCGGACTCGCCCTGGAGATGGTGTATTCGGCCGGCTGGCCCAAGCGCTCGCGCGTCCCCGTGACGGAGAGCGACCTGGAGCGCATCCGGGTCGCGGCGGCGGCCGTCCTGGACGAGGCGGGGCAGCGCGCGCAGGCAGTGGTGCCCGGCCTGCGCACCGTCCCGTCCGTGCACACGGAGGCGCTCGCCGCCGACGCACTGGTGCGCGCCAGCCGTACGGCCCCGCTGACCGTCGTCGGGACGCGCGGTCACGGTGGATTCTCAGGACTGCTCGTGGGCTCCGTCAGCCTGCGCGCCGCCGCCCACAGTGAGGGGCCCCTCCTGGTGGTGGGTGACAGCCGCGAGAGCCGGAGCGCCGACCACGGCACCGTCCTCGTCGGACTGCCCAGCGATGCGGACGGCGCAGCGGTGCGCTTCGGCTTCGAGGAGGCGGCCCGCCGCGGCGCCTCCCTTCGCGTGCTTCACGGATGGACTCAGCCGCGCATGCCCGGCAGGCTCCAACTGCCGCCGAGGGAGGCCCAGCAGGCGCGCGAGTCCGCTGCGGAGCTGGTACGGGGAGTGGTCGCCCCCGTCGCCAAGGACCACCCCGATGTGAAGGTCAGTGCCGACGAGCAGGGCGGCAGCCAGGCCGCCACGCTGATCGAGGCGAGCCGATCGGCCGACGTGCTGGTGATCGCCGTGCACCGGCGTTCCCGCCGTCTCGGCCTCCAGCTCGGTCCGGTCGCCCACGCGGTCCTGCACCACGCGCACTGCCCGGTGCTCATCGTCCCGGTGCAGGCAGGCTGACCCGGCCGCACCCGCTCGGGCGTACTCCATCGGCCGCCTGCATCGTTTACCTCCACCTCCCACGCGCACCCGCAGCATCATCAGCATGACCAGGACCCATCGATGTGGAGGCCGTCATGACACGTTCCGAGGGCGCCCCGGGGACCGCCGTTGACGACGAGTACGACCTCATCGTCATCGGAGCCGGCCCGGTCGGGGAGAACGTGGCCGAGCGGGGACACGCCGCCGGCCTCAGCGCTCTGATCATCGAGAGCGAACTGGTCGGCGGTGACTGCTCCTACTGGGCCTGCATGCCCAGCAAGGCGTTGCTGCGCCCGGTCGCCGCGCTGGCCGACGCCCGTCGCGTCGCGGGCGCCGCCCAGGCGGTCACCTCCCGTCTGGACGCGGCGGCGGTGCTCGCCCGGCGTGACGGGTTCACCTCCAACTGGGACGACAAGGGCCAGGTCGACTGGCTGCTGTCGGTCGGCGTGGAGCTCCAGCGCGGACACGGCCGCCTCGACGGGCCCCGCCGCGTGACGGTGGACATCCCGGACGGCGGGACGCGAACGTTCACCGCGCGGCACGCCGTCGCCATCGCCACGGGGAGCCGCGCCGCCCTGCCCTCGATTCAGGGCATCGAGACGGCGAGGCCGTGGACGAGCCGGGAGGCGACCTCCGCCAAGGAGGTCCCGGGCCGGCTCGCGGTGGTCGGCGGGGGAGTGGTCGCAGTGGAGATGGCCACTGTCTGGCAGGCGCTCGGAACGCAGGTCACCATGCTGGTGCGCGGGGAGAAGCTGATGCCGAGGATGGAGCCCTTCGCCGGCGAGCTCGTCGTCGAGGCGCTCCGGGCGGCGGGCACCGAGGTGCGTACGGGCGTGGAGGTCGAAAAGCTGGAGCGGCCCTCGCCGGGAGGCCCCGTGACGCTCTCGCTCAGCGGCGGCGGGCAACTGGAGAGCGACGAGGTCCTCTTCGCCACCGGACGTCTCCCGCGCACCGACGACCTCGGCCTGGAGACGGTGGGCTGCCGGCCGGGAGGCTTCCTGACGGTGGACGACAGCTGCCGTGTCGAGGGCGTGAAAGGCGGCTGGCTGTACGCGGTGGGCGACGCCAACGGCCGTGCCCTCCTCACCCACCAGGGCAAGTACCAGGCACGGGTGGCCGGCAGCGCGATCGGGGCACGCGCGGCGGGCGTACCGCTGCTGGAGACCGACCGCTGGGGTGCCCACGCGGCGACGGCCGACCACGACGCCGTCCCGCAGGTCGTCTTCACGGACCCGGAGGTGGCCTCCGTCGGCCTCACCGCGGCCGAGGCAGAGAACCGGGGACTGAGGGTGCGCGTCGTCGACCTCGACATGAGCGGTGTTGCGGGAGCGTCCCTCTACGCCGACGACTACCGAGGCCACGCCCGCATGGTCGTCGACCTCGACCGTGAAGTCGTCGTGGGTGTCACGTTCGTCGGCGCCGGCATCGGCGAACTGCTGCACTCCGCGAGCGTGGCCGTCGCAGGTGAGATCCCGATGGAGCGCCTGTGGCACGCCGTTCCGTCGTACCCGACGATGAGCGAGGTGTGGCTGCGGCTGCTGGAGACCTACCGCGGCTGACACGGCGGCAGCGTCGCGCGTGCGCAGCTGCTCAAAGGCGTGCCGAAAGCCTCCGGTCCGCCGCTCGTACGGACCGGCCGCGTGGGCTCGGGCCCTCCCACGGGTCGCTCTTACGCAGCCGGTCCTCGACGTTGCCGACGTTCCAGCGGTCGGGTGCCAGCTTCGGATCCTTCAGCTCCGACCAGCTGATGGGCACGGCGACGGGGGCGCCGGGCAGGGCCCGCACCGAGTAGGGGGCGACGGCCGTCTGCGCGTAGGCGTTGCGCTGGATGTCGAGATAGATGCGGTCGCCACGGTTCGCCTTCCGGGCTTCGCCCGTGAGCCGGTCCGGGTGACGGGCGACCAGCACCTCGGAGACGCGGCGGGCGAAGGCGCGCACGCTGTCGAAGTCCGACTTGCGGTCCAGCGTCGCGATGACGTGCAGCCCGCGCGACCCGGTGGTCATCAGCTGCGTGGGCAGCTCCACCTCTTCCAGCAGCCCGCCCACGCAGGACGCGGCCCACCGGACGTCCTCGAAGTCCGCTTCTCCGCTGGGGTCGAGGTCGAAGACGAGCAGGTCCGGGTGGTGGGGATGATCCGCCCTCGAGAGCCAGCGGTGCGGAGTGATGCAGGCCTGACCGGCGAGATAGACGAGGGTGTCGGCGTTGTCGCACAGCGGGTGGCGCACCGTGCCGTCCTCCTTGGCCAGTTCGGCGGTGTGCACCCACTCGGGGAAGTAGTCCGGCGCGTTCTTCTGCATCAGCGGCTTGCCGCCGATGCCGTCCGGATGGCGCTCCATCATCAGCGGCCGGTTGCGCAGCAGGGGCACGGCACGTCCTGCGACCCGGCGGTAGTGGTCCGCCAGGTCGCGCTTGGTGATCCCGTCGTCGGGGAAGAGCACCTTCTCGGGTCTGGTGATCTCGATGTCCTTCACGCCGCGACGAGTTGACCGGTCACGGCCTCCCAAACAGTCGTGAACCGGTCACGACCCGCCGAACAGCCGTGACGGGCATGGGTGCCGCACGAGGGGGCACCCCCTTCCGGGGACCGGTCCGGGCGAGCCCTTTCACCCTGGCCGACGTTGCCGTCTTGCGTGTCGCCCCTGATGGCAGCAGTCTCGGACTTCTCAGGGCCCTCGGGCCCGCTACGCATCCGACGGGAGGCGTCGAGTGGCATGGATGCCGTGCTGAACGAGGACGAAGCAGCCGCGTACGTCGGCGGGATCTGCTTCAAGACCGGGCCGCCGCGCCGCGTGGGAGTGGAGCTGGAGTGGCTCATCCGTGACCGCTCCGCCCCGGGCCGCGCCGTACCGCCCGACAGGCTGGAGGAGGCGCTGGCCCCGCTGTGGTCCCGCGGAATGCCCGGTGGCAGCAGGCTCACCCGGGAACCCGGCGGACAGCTGGAGGTCAGCTCACCTCCGGGCGAGACGCTCGCCGAGTGCATCGCCATCACAGCCGCCGATCTGGCCGTACTGCGCAAGAAGGTGGGAGAGTCCGGCGCTCTTCTCTACGGGCGTGGCCTCGACCCGTATCTGAGCCCGCCGCGCGTACTGGAGGATCCCCGTTACCGCGCCATGGAGGCGCACTTCGACCGTTCCGGCCCGTGGGGCCGGATGATGATGAGGGCCACCGCCGCCGTCCAGGTCAGCGTGGACGCCGGAGACGACTCCGACGGCCCCACCGGATACCGCCACCGCTGGCAGCTCGCACACCGGCTCGGCCCGGTGCTGGTGGCCGCCTTCGCCAACTCCCCGCTCTGGCGCTCCCGTCCCACGGGCTGGGTCTCCACCCGTCAGAGCGTCTGGGCACGGGCCGACCCCGGCCGTACCAGCCCCCCACGAGCGCACAGCGACCCCCGCGAGGGCTGGGCGCGCTACGCGCTCGACGCCGAACTGCTGTGTCTCCGCCGCGAGCCGCCCGCCGAATGGACGGCGCCGCCGCGGCTGTCCTTCCGCGGCTGGCTACGCGGCCAGCACCGTGAAAGGCCCCCGACACGGGACGACTTGGACTACCACCTCGGCACGCTCTTCCCGCCCGTACGCCCACGCGGCTGGCTGGAGCTGCGGATGATCGACGCGCAGTGCGGTGACGGCTGGGTGGCGGCGACCGCGGTGGCGGCCACCCTGCTGGACGACGTCCGGGCGGCCGAGTCCGCATGGGAGGCCACGGAAGCGCTGGAGGGCGACCCCACCCTGTGGGAGCGCGCCGCGCGTGACGGCCCCGCCGATCCGCTGCTCGGCCCCGCGGTGCGCGAATGCGTCGCCGCAGCGGAGGCCGCGCTGTCACGGCAGGACCCCGGCAGCACGGTGCACCACTCCGTCCTCGAATTCGCCGAGCGCTACTCCGAGCGCGGACGTTGCCCCGCACACGACCAGTTGGACGCGCTGCGCGGCTGATGACCGCGGGCGCGTCCCGTCGTGCACACACGGAAAGGAGACCAGCAAGATGTCCGAGGACACAGCCGCGCCGGCCGCCACACCCTCATCCGGCGGCGGGAGCACGCCCGTTGAGAGCAGCCGGGAACGCGCGTACGCCGCGCTGGAGCGCGCCAGGCGCCGCACCATGGCGCTCACGGACTGCCTGGACGAGGCGGAACTGACCGCTCAGCACTCGAAGTTGATGTCGCCACTCGCATGGGACCTCGCGCACGTGGGCAACCAGGAGGACTTCTGGCTGCTGCGCGAAGCAGGCGGTCAGCAGGGGGTGCGACCGGATCTCGACGAGGTCTACGACGCCTTCCGCACCCCGCGCGCCGACCGGCCCACCCTGCCCATGCTCTCCCCGGACGCGGCCCGCGAGTACATCGCCGAGGTACGCGCCCGCGCGGTGGAGGTGATCGCCGCGGCATCCGGGAAGTCGGGCCCCCTCTTCGAGGACGACTTCGTCTTCGGCATGGTCGCCCAGCACGAGCAGCAGCACGACGAGACCATGCTCGCCACACACCAGCTGCGCCGTGGTCCCGCCGTCCTCGACGCCCCCGACCCGCCCGCACCGATGTCCCGCGGTACGGACGCGACGCACGGCGAAGTACACGTCCCGGCAGGGCCGTTCACCATGGGCACGAGCACCGAGCCCTGGGCCCTGGACAACGAACGTCCCGCGCACACCGTCGAAGTGGCGGCCTTCGATCTGGACGCCGTGCCCGTGACGAACGGCGCCTATCTGCGCTTCATCGAGGACGGCGGCTATGAGGACCCCCGCTGGTGGCACCCCGACGGCTGGGCGCAGGTGCAGCGGGCGAACCTGAGCGCGCCGCTGTTCTGGAAGCGCGACGGCGGCAACTGGCAGCGCCGCAGGTTCGGTTACACCGAGCGCGTTCCGCCGGGGGAGCCGGTGATGCACGTGTGCTGGTACGAGGCGGACGCGTACGCCCGCTGGGCGGGTCGCCGCCTGCCGACGGAAGCCGAATGGGAGAAGGCCGCCCGGCACGACCCGGAGACCGGTGAATCGCGCCGCTACCCGTGGGGCGACGCCGAACCCGCCGAGGGGCACGCCAACTTGGGGCAGCAGCATCTCAGGCCCGCACCCGCCGGGGCGTATCCGGCGGGTGCCGCGCCGTGCGGTGCCCGTCAGATGATCGGCGACGTGTGGGAGTGGACGTCCTCGGACTTCACCGGCTACCCGGGCTTCGCCCCCTTCCCCTACCGCGAGTACTCCGAGGTCTTCTTCGGCACGGAGTACAAGGTGCTGCGCGGCGGCTCCTTCGGCACGGACGAGGTGGCCTGCCGGGGGACGTTCCGCAACTGGGACCTGCCCGTGCGCAGGCAGATCTTCGCCGGGTTCCGCACCGCACGCAGCTCCGGGGGCGAGCGCTGATGTGCCGTCACCTGGCCTACCTCGGTCCGCCCGTCTCCCTCGCGGACGTCGTCACGCTGCCCCCGAACGGCCTGTACGAGCAGTCCTGGGCGCCGCGCCGGCAGCGGTACGGGACCGTCAACGCCGATGGTTTCGGGCTCGGTTGGTACCCGCAGCAGGAAGGGGCGCTCCCGGCCCGCTACCGCCGGGCGGTGCCGATCTGGGCCGACCCGAACCTGCCCGACCTGACCCGCGCCGTACACAGCACGTGCGTGCTCGCGGCGGTGCGGGACGCCACCGTGGGCACCGCTCAGGACGAGACGGCGGCCGCCCCGTACGCCGACGGTCGCTGGCTCTTCAGCCACAACGGCGCGGTGCAGGACTGGGAGCGGATTGTCGAGGACCTCGGCGTGCAGATGGAGGCGCGTGATCTGCTCGGGCTGGAGTCCCGCTGCGACTCCGCGCTGCTGTGGGCGCTCCTCGCGCAGCGGCTGCATGCGGGGGAGCCGGCCGAGGACGCCCTGGCGTGGCTCGTGACCCGTATCGCGGAGATACGTCCCGGCGCCCGGCTCAACTTCCTTCTCACGGACGGCCGCACGATCCTCGCCACCCGCCGCGGCGACACCCTCTGGTACCGCACCGGCGAGCACGGAGTGCGCGTCGCCTCCGAACCCGACGCCGGCCATGAGGACGAGGCCGGCGGCGATCCGGAGGGCACCTGGAGGGAAGTCCCGGACGACTCGCTGCTCGTGGCCACCGTCTCGACCGTACGTACCGTCCCGCTGGTTCCCGCCGCCGAGAGGATCTCCATCGCATGACGGGCCGATTCGACCTCACCCGCCGTCTGCCCGACGGATACTTCGCCGACGCCCTGCACACCGACGTGCTCAAGGGCCTGACGGGCCGGCCCAAGACCCTGCCGCCCAAATGGTTCTACGACGCCCACGGCAGTGAACTCTTCGAAGAGATCACGCGGTTGCCCGAGTACTACCCGACACGGGCCGAGCACGCGATCCTGAGCGAGCGGTGCGACGAGATCGCCGCGGCGACCGGCGCCCGTACCCTCGTCGAGCTGGGCTCCGGCTCCTCCCGCAAGACGCGGCTGCTGCTCGACAGCCTCCTGCGGCACGGAACTCTCGAGCGGTACGCAGCACTCGACGTCAGTGCCGACGCCCTGCGTGAAGCGGGCGAGGCGCTGTGCCGCGACTATCCGGGGCTGCAGGTGACGGGGTGCGTCACCGATCTGGAGACCGACCTCGGGATGCCCGGGGAGGCGCCCGGTCCCCGCCTGGTTGCCTTCCTCGGGGGGACGCTCGGCAACCTCGACGGTGAGGCACGTCCCGCCTTCTACTCCGCACTGCGCAAGGAACTCCGGCCGGGCGACGCCCTGTTGATGGGGGCTGACCTGGTCAAGGACCCGGCGGTGCTGGTTCCGGCGTACGACGACGCGCAGGGTGTGACCGCCGCCTTCAACAAGAACGTGCTGAGCGTGCTCAACCGCCGGCTCGGCGCCGCCTTCGACCTCGACGCCTTCGAGCATCGTTCGGTGTGGAACGCGGAGGAGGAGCGCATCGAGATGCGGCTGCGCTCCCGTCGCGCCCAGACAGTGGCCCTGCCGGCGCTCGAGATGACCGCCGAGTTCGAGGAGGGCGAGGAGGTCCTGACGGAGATCGCCGTGAAGTTCCGGCGGCCTGCGCTCACGGCCGAACTGGCCCGTGAGGGCCTCGAGGTGAGCCACTGGTGGACTGACGCGGAGGAGCGCTTCGCCCTCCTGCTGGCGGTCCCGGCCTGACGCACCACGGCGGGGCCGGTGCACTCAGGCACCGGCCCCGCCGTCTGGCCGTTCAGCCCGCGATGCTCCAGGACGCCGACCCGTCGGCGGCGGTGACGGCCGCGAGGACGATCAGGTCGGCGACGCCGAGCGAGAGTCCGAGCACGGCGCGGAAGCGGCGGGTCGTGCCGCGCATCAGCGCGAGACCGCTCAGCACCACGGCGCACGGACCCAGAACGAAGTTGAAGACCAGCAGTCCGGCCAGGCCCATGACGAAGGAGGCGACGGCCATGCCGTCCGCGTCGCGGACGCGCGGCGCGGTGCGGCCACTCGTCGGGGCCTCCTCGGTGCGCTCCGCGTTCCCGGTGAAGGACTCCTCACCCGGGTCGCGGTGCTCGCGCGTGTCCGAAGGGGTGGGACGGACAAGGGTGTTCAGGGCGTTCATGTCTCAGTCAGCTCCCTTGACGGTGGTGCTTGCGCTCGCGGACCGCGAAGACCAGCAGCCAGGCACCGATGACCGCGGCTGCGGCGAACGTGGCCGGGAGCGGGATGTGTGCCGCGGTGCCCACCAGGAAGCCCAGCAGGAGGAATGCGGCAACGATGAAGATCATGTGTGGCCTTTCTTGAGTGGGCCGATGATCGGGACTCAGTGAACAGTTGGGGTAACAACTGTTCACTGAGTTCAGTCTACCTTGGCACGTCCCGGCGAACACCTGTTTACTGAATGACATGAGCCACACCAGCGTCCCCACGCCCACGCCACGCGAGACCCAGAAGGCCAGGACCCGCTGCGCCTTGCTCGACGCCGGGTTGAGGCTGCTGGAGAACCAGAGCCTCAGCAGCCTCGGCCTGCGTGAGATCACCCGCGTCGTGGGAATGGCGCCGGCCGCCTTCTACCGTCACTTCCGGGATCTGAGCGATCTGGGTGTCGCCCTCGTCGAGGAGTCACTCGGCAGCCTTCACGCGGTGGTGCGCGAGATCCTGGAGGTGCCGGACGACGAGGCCGCGCGTATCGAGCGGACCGTCGAGACCATCGCCCGCTACGTGCGCGAGCACCCCACGCACGTCCGGTTCGTGGCACGGGAGAGGCACGGCGGGGTCCCGGCCGTACGGGCCGCCATAGGCGCCGAGTTGGACCGGTTCGCCGACGAGGTCGCCGAGGCGCTGGCGGCCGACGAGGTCTCGGCCGGGTGGAGCGCGGAGGACATGCGCATGCTCGCCGAGCTGTACGTGGACCACGTCGTGATGACCGCTTCCGCCTTCCTCGACGCCGCACTCGGCGAGGGCCCGGACGAGGAGAGCGTCGCACGTACGGCCCGGCGCCAGCTGATGCTCATCAGCACCGGACGCAGGTACTGGCGCGAGGGCTGAACGGGCCGCGCGTCAGCCCTTGTCGGAGACGCGGAAGGTCTTGACCGCCATGTCGAAGTACTTCTTCGCCGTGCCCCATTCGGCGTCGGGAGCCGAGAGGTACAGGGCGTAGTGCTGCGCGCCCTCCTGGGCGAAGCCGAGGTCGACCGCATGGTACGAGCGGGTGCGGCCCTGCCAGGTGTACTCCCAGATCGCGGCGTCCTGACCCAGGTAGGTCGTGGCGTTCATCCGGAGTCTGCGGTAGTCCGGCGACTTCTCCTCCACCTCCGGCTCCAGTTCACGCCAGTGCTTGATCGGGCTGTTCCCCGCGAAGTCGAGAACGCCGAACTTCAGTCCCGTCAGCCCGGACGGCGCGACGTAGTCGACCTGCTCGCCGCCCGCCTGCTCCTTGCGCTGCCAGCCGTCGGGCACGTCGACGGAGAAGCCCAGCCGGTCCTTCACGCGGTGATAGCCCTCGGCGACCGGAGGGCGTGACGGGGTGGCCGACGGTGAAGGCCCGGAGGTGTGCGAGGCGGAGGGGCCGGGGGAGCCGGGCCCGTCCCCGGAGCTGCCCTGCTGCGTCAGCCACCACGCACCGCCCGCGATCGCGGCGACGGCCACGACTCCGGCGGCCAGTGTGCCGACGCGAAATCCTCTTCGCCGTACGGGAGTTCGCGCTGTGGCGGCGGGAGGCCACGGTGGTGTGGGCGCTCCGGCGTCCGGCGCCTCCGGCTGCGTGGGCAGCGGCACCGTGCCTCCGGTGGCCGAGAGCCACTCCTCGGCCTGTTCCAGGGTGAACCTGTCGTCGGGCTCCTTTGCCAGCAGCCCCTCGATCAACTCGCGTAGAGGACCGGCTCGTTCCATCGTCCGCGGCGGTTCGCTCGCGGCTGCGTACGCCGTCTCCACCCAGGTGTCGCGCGCGAACGGCGGAACACCCTCGACCGCCTCGTACAGTGTCGCCCCCAACGCCCAGGCGTCGGCGGCCGGTCCGGCCTCGCCGCCTCGCATGCGCTCCGGCGACGCGTAGTTGATGGATCCGACGAACTCCCCTGTGCGGGTGAGGGTTTCGGTGTCCGAGGCCGCCGCGATGCCGAAGTCGGTCAGGACGATGCGCTCGCCCTCCTCGTGCAGCAGGACGTTCCCGGGCTTGACGTCGCGGTGCAGCACGCCCGCCGCGTGGGCCGCACGCAGCGCCGACGCCATCGCCATGCCCGTACGGGCTGCCTCCTGGGGCGTCAACGGGCCGTCCTCACGCAGGACGTCGCCGAGGGAGCGCGAGGGCACGTACTCCATGACGATGCACGGCAGCCCCGCCTCCTCCACCACGTCGTGCACGATGATGACCCCGGGATGGCTGATCCGGGCGGCACTTCGTGCTTCGCGGCGGGTCCGTTCGTACAGGCGCGCCCGCTCGTTCTCCTCCAGATGCGGCGGCACGCGGAGTTCCTTCACCGCGACGGGGCGGTCCAGAAGGGCGTCACCGGCGAGCCACACGGTCCCCATTCCGCCGCGGCCAAGCTGCCGGGACAGCCGGTATCTCCCGGCCACCAGCCGGTCTTCGTCGGTCACCTCGGTCGCTCCGCTCCCCCTGAACACACGTTCCAGTAGGGAACCCTAGCTGGCGGCACCGCTGTTGCGGCGGGGGACGCCTCAGTCTGCGACGCGCTTGGCCCTGCTGGGCTGTACGCGCTTCGGCTCGCCCTTCACCTTCGGGTGCTCCGGCGGGTAGGGGAGATCGCCCAGCCCGTGCTCGCTCTCGTCCCGCGCGGCCAGCTCCAGCGCGGCGTCCAGACGGAAGCGGCGCTCGTCCATGTCCGCGTGGACGTCGCCGAGTTCGGCATAGCGCTCCTGCATCGAGGCGAGATCGAAGTCGTCGGGGTGCACGCTCGGGAGCTCGTCCCAGCGCAGCGGTGCCGACACGGTGCCGCGCTGGTTCGGGCGGACGGAGTACGCGCTGGCGATGGTGCGGTCGCGCGCCGTCTGGTTGTAGTCCACGAAGATGCGGCTGCCGCGTTCCTCCTTCCACCACGCCGTGGTGATGCGAGAGGGATCGCGTCGCTCCAACTCCCGTCCCACGGCGATGGCCGATCGCCGGACCTGCGCGAAGTTCCACTCGGGCTCGATGGGCACGAAGACGTGGAGCCCGCGCCCGCCGGAGGTCTTGGGCCAGCCGCGGAGCCCCAACTCCTCAAGGAGCGGCTGCAGTTGCTGGGCCGCCCGCACGGCGTCACTGAAGTCGGTGCCCGGCTGCGGGTCCAGGTCGATGCGCAGCTCGTCGGGGTGGTCGGTGTCGTCACGACGCACCGGCCAGGGGTGGAAGGTCAGGCAGCCCAGGTTCGCCGCCCAGATCACCGCCGCCGCGCTGGTCGGGCAGATCTCGTCCGCGTGACGGCCGCTGGGGAAGCTGATACGGGCGGTGGGGATCCACTCGGGGAGGTTCTTGGGCGCCCGCTTCTGGAAGAAGGACTCGCCGCCCACCCCCTCCGGGTACCGCTCCAGCGTCGTGGGGCGTTCACGCAGAGCGCGGGTGATCCCGTCACTCACGGACATGTAGTACTTGGCGACGTCGAGCTTGGTGAAGCCCCGCTCCGGGAAGTACATCTTGCCGGGGCTGGACAGCCGCACCTGCTGGTCGCCGACAGTCAGCTCCACTGCCTCTCCCATGCCGCCACGCTAAGCCGCGGTGCGGTGGACCGCCTCCCGGCGTACGGTCAAATCTTGCGCGGCCGGAGGCCGGAGGCCCGTCGGGACCGCGTCGCGAGTGGCTGCCCGGGCCGGTCTTCAGCGTCTTCAGCGCGGCCTTCAGCGCGGCCTTCAGCGCGGCTGGGACGCCTGCCGGATGACGCGCGCGGCGAGGACCAGATCGGCGTTCGCCTCGGCGGGGGTCCCGTCCGGCAGGTGCAGGACGTCCTCCAGGCCGACCCTCATGTCCAGCCCGCGGAGGGCGGCGAGCCGCAGGACGGGCCAGGCGCCGCCGTCCTCCCCGTGCAGAAGGACAGGCGAGTCGGCCGGGCGGAGCTCGTCCACGAGTGCGGCCGCGGTGTGCGGCGCGGTCCGCGTGCCGGTGTCGGTGACCTCGGCCAGGATGCGCAGCACCCGGTGGCGCTCGGGCCAGTCGAGGAGGTGCCGTACGGCGTCCGTCCCGGACCAGACGCCTGCCTCGACCCCGATCCCCCTGCTCAGCAGGGCGGCGGCGACCAGCGAGGCGCCGGGCTCGTGCCAGTTCACGGAGGCGTGGTCGGGAAGGACGGTCCAGGAGCGGACCTGTGCGGCGCGTTGCTCGGGATCAGGCGTGGCCCAGGCTCCCGTGGTGACACCGACGGGGATGCCCGGCACAGCGGCCCGCACGGCTGTGAGGGCCTCGGCGACAACGGCCGACTCCAAGGTGTCCTCACCCGAGGTGTTCTTGGGGTGGAGATGGATGTCCCGGGCGCCGGCGGCGACAGCTGCACGAGCTGAGCCGGCCAACTCCTCGGCGGTCACCGGAAGAGACGGGCACGCGGAGCGGTCTCTCGCGCCGTTCAGACAGACCTGCAGCATGAGCGTGATGGTCCCAGCCGGGTCCGGCGGTCACCAGCCGTGTGACGCCGCCGGTCGTGCACGGACGTCGTCCCTGCCGCCGGCCTCAAGGCCGGGCGGCCTTCGGGCAGCCGGAATCCCCACGTTCCTCCGGGGGGCGGGTGGCGCGGTGCCGGAATACAGTGCAGGTCATGGACCTTCCCGTCATGCCGCCCGTGAAGCCCATGCTGGCGAAGCTCGCCGCGAGGATCCCGGACGGCATGCAGTACGAGGCCAAGTGGGACGGCTTCCGCGCCATCGTCTTCCGTGACGGCGACGAGGTGGAGATCGGCAGCCGTACGGGGAAGTCGCTCAAGCGGTACTTCCCCGAGCTGGTCACGGCGCTGCTCGCCAATCTTCCGCCGCGCTGTGTCGTGGACGGGGAGATCATCGTCGCCCGCGACGGCCGGCTGGAGTTCGAGTTGCTCCAGCAGCGCATCCATCCCGCGGACTCGCGCGTGCGCATGCTCGCGGAGGAGATCCCGTCGAGCTTCGTGGCCTTCGACGTCCTCGCGCTGGACGACGAGTCGCTGATGGAGCAACCGCTCGGTGAGCGCCGCGAGAGGCTCGTCGACGCCCTGAAGGATGCCCGGGACCCGGTCTTCGTCGCTCCCGCGACCCAGGACGTCGAGCTGGCGCGGCAGTGGTTCGACGAGTTCGAGGGCGCCGGTCTGGACGGACTGGTGGCGAAGGGACTCACGATTCCCTACCGCCCGGACCAGCGGCTGATGGTGAAGATCAAGCACGAGCGCACCGCCGACTGCGTACTCGCGGGGCTCCGCCCCCACAAGAGCGGCCAGGGCGTCGGCTCGCTGCTTCTCGGCCTCTACGACAGCTCCGGCACGCTCCAGCACGTGGGCGTGTGCGCCTCCTTCACCATGACCCGCCGCAAGGAGCTGATGGAGGAGCTGGAGCCGTTGAGGATGAGCTCGCCCGAGGGCCACCCGTGGGCGCAGTGGCAGCGCGAGGAGGCGCACACGGAGAGCCGCATGCCGGGTGCGCCGAGCCGCTGGACCGGGACCAAGGACCTGTCGTGGATTCCGCTGCGTCCCGAGCGGGTGTGCGAGGTGGCCTACGACCACATGGAGGGGGACCGTTTCCGTCACACGACGCAGTTCCGCAGGTGGCGTACGGACCGTGAGGCCCGCGACTGCACGTACGCCCAGCTCGAGGAGCCCGTCAGCTACGACCTGTCACGCATGCTGACCGACTCGCCCGGCAAGCCCTGACCGCCGCGCTCAGCCCGGCGCCCGACGACCGAGGAAGACCCGCCACCGAAGAGCCCTCACCGATGATCCGCCACGTGAGAAGGGACTGACCACCCCATGAATCTCCACCGCATCCTCTGCAGGGAACGTCACAGCAACCGGACCGACATCGGCCTCCTCGCCCTCCGTGTGGGCACCGGCGGCGTCCTCTTCTCCCACGGGGCGCAGAAACTCTTCGGCTGGTTCGGGGGTCACGGCCTGGAGGGGACCGGCTGATCCTGCTCGTGATCGGTCTGGCCAACTGGCTGATCGCCCGAC
>NZ_JACBXA010000007.1 GCF_013870515.1 Streptomyces albidus (ex Kaewkla and Franco 2022)
CGAGAACTTCAGCGAGATCCCCGACGACTCCACGAGATAGCTGTGGCCTGCTCGTATGCCGCGCCCGCGCCGTCTCCCGCATCGCGGCGGCGCACGGCGTCGCAATCGTCTACGGCTACCCCGAGCGAGACGGCCGGGCCGTGCACAACTCCGTGGCCCTCGTCGGCCCCGACGGCAGCGCCCTCGCCGGCTACCGCAAGACGCATCTCTACGGCGGCTACGAGACGACCAACTTCTCACCCGGAGACCGGCTCGTCGTCCAGGCCGACCTGGAAGGCGTCCGGATCGGGCTTCTCGTCTGCTACGACGTGGAGTTCCCCGAGACCGTACGGGCCCACGCGCTCGCCGGAACCGAACTGCTGGTCGTGCCGACGGCGTTGATGCGCCCGTACGACATCGTCGCCGAGACGGTCGTACCCTCCCGCGCCTGGGAGAACCAGCTCTACATCGCCTACACCAACCGCCTCGGCCGCGAAGGGGAGTTCGACTTCGCGGGCCTCAGCGTCCTCGCAGCCCCCGACGGCACGGCACCCGCCAGGGCCGGACGCGGCGAGGAAGTGCTCGTCGCCGGAGTCGACACCGGCCTCCTTCGAGCCTCGCGGGACCAGAACCCCTACCTCGCCGACCGGCGCCCCGGCCTCTACGCCGCCTGACCCCGCCGGTCGTCAACACACCCGGCTTGCCCACGAGTTGAGCCGCCACGAACACCCGCACCCCACGCACAGGAGAAGCACGCGATGACGTCCACGGTGCCCACGGCCGTACACGAGGAGCAGCAGACCGCGGCCGCGCCGCTGACGATGTTCGGCCCCGACTTCCCCTTCGCCTACGACGACTTCCTCGCCCACCCGGCCGGGCTGGGCTCCGTACCGGCCACCGAGCTGGGCACCGAGGTCGCAGTCATCGGCGGAGGCCTCTCCGGCATCGTCGCCGCCTACGAGCTGATGAAGACGGGCCTCAAGCCGGTCGTCTACGAGGCCGACCAGATCGGCGGCCGGCTGCGCACCGCCTCCTTCGAGGGGTCCCAGGACGGGCTGACGGCGGAGATGGGGGCCATGCGCTTCCCGCCGTCCTCCACCGCCTTCCAGCACTACGTGGAACTGGCCGGCCTGGAGACCGTTCCCTTCCCCAACCCCCTTGCTCCCGGCACCCCTTCGACCGTCGTCGACCTCAAGGGGCAGTCGCACTACGCCCGTACGCTGGAGGACCTGCCGCCCGTCTACCACCACGTCATGGACGCATGGAACGCCTGCCTGGAGGACGGCGCCTCCTTCTCCGCCATGCAGCGCGCCGTACGGGAGCGCGATGTGCCGCGCATGCGTGAGATCTGGTCCCGCCTGGTCGACAAGTTGGACAACCAGACCTTCTACGGCTTCCTCTGCGACTCGCCCTCCTTCTCCTCCTTCCGGCACCGCGAGATCTTCGGACAGGTCGGGTTCGGCACGGGCGGCTGGGACACCGACTTCCCCAACTCCATCCTGGAGATCCTCCGCGTCGTCTACACGGGAGCGGACGACGACCACCGCAGCATCGTCGGCGGCAGCCAGCAACTCCCCCTGAAGCTTTGGGAGTTCGAGCCCGACAAGCTCACGCACTGGGCGCGCGGCACATCTCTCGCCTCGCTCCACCCCGGCCGTACGCACCGGCCCGCCGTCACCCGGCTGCACCGCACGGCGGGCAACCGCATCACCGTCACCGACGCCGACGGCGACATCCGCACCTACCGGGCGGCGATCTTCACCGCACAGTCCTGGATGATGCTGAGCAAGATCGACTGTGATGACGCGCTGCTGCCCATCGACCACTGGACGGCCGTCGAGCGCACCCACTACATGGAGTCCTCGAAGCTGTTCGTGCCCGTCGACCGCCCGTTCTGGCTCGACGAGGCCGTCGACGACAAGGGTGAGCCGACCGGCCGTGACGTGATGAGCATGACGCTCACGGACCGCATGACACGCGGCACGTACCTGCTGGACGACGGACCGGACCGTCCCGCGGTCATCTGCCTCTCCTACACGTGGTGCGACGACAGCCTCAAGTGGCTCCCGCTGGACGCCAATCAGCGGATGGAGGTGATGCTGAAGTCGCTCGGTGAGATCTATCCGGGCGTCGACATCAGGAGCCACATCACCGGCAGCCCCGTCACCGTCTCCTGGGAGAACGAGCCCTACTTCATGGGCGCGTTCAAGGCCAACCTGCCCGGCCACTACCGGTACCAGCGGCGGCTGTTCACCCACTTCATGCAGGACGCCCTGCCGCAGGACAAGCGCGGGCTCTTCCTCGCCGGCGACGACATCTCCTGGACCGCGGGCTGGGCCGAGGGCGCCGTGCAGACGGCGCTCAACGCTGTGTGGGGCGTCCTCCACCACCTCGGCGGCGGCACCGACCCCTCCAACCCGGGCCCCGGTGACGTCTACGACGAGATCGCGCCTGTCGAACTGCCGGAGGACTAGCGGACACCCCTAGGGCCTCGTGCAGCTGGATCAGGGGCGACTCGTGGCGGGGGAGTCGTTGGCCGACCGCCCCGCGCGCCAGCCGGACGAGCGGTGAGCCCGGGATGAACGGCCGCCCCGGGTCCGTACCCGGGGCGGCCGCCCTCACATCCCCGCTTCGCGCACAGCGGCGTACAACTCGCGGGCCGAATCGAGCAGTTCGGCCACATCGCGTGATCCCGCCTGCACGTCCACGATCGCCTCCTGGACCCCGGCCGCGACGCCTTCCGCAAGGTCCTCCACGATCTGCCCCACGCTTCCCTGATGGGGGCGCCGGTCACCGCCCATCGGCTTCGGCGTGATCCGCGCGCTGCAGCGCTGCACCAGAGTCAGGGAGTCGGGATCCCGCCCGTGGCTCTCGGCCAGCTCGCGGATCTTCGCCCAGGTCGAGGCCACCACCGGATGCGGTGTGAGGGAGGGGAGCCAGCCGTCCGCGCGGCGCGCGAGCCGGTCCAGCGTGCGGTCGTTGCTCGCCGCCAGCAGCACGGGGACGCGACCGGCCGCCGGCTTCGGACCGACATCGGACGCGGGGATGCGCGTACGGACACCCTCGTACGCCGATGGCCCGGGGCCCCACACCGTCTCGCACACGTCCAGAACCTCGTCCAGCAGCTCGCCCCTCCTGCTGAAGTCCACGCCGGCCGCGGCGTATTCGTCACGCGACCAGCCCGTGCCGAATCCGGCGACCATGCGGCCGCCGCTCGCCGCGTCCAACGAGCCCAGGGTGCGGGCCAGGTCGAACGGCGCGTGCAGCGGAGCGACCAGCACCGAAGTCCCCAGCCGCACGCGCTCGGTGACGGCCGCCGCGAGCGCGAGGGTCACCAGCGGGTCCGCGACGTGACGGAAGGTCTCGGGCCAGGGCCTGCCCGGCACGCGGTACATGCCGTCGACCGGTTCGTCCGGCACCAGAGTGCGCTCGAAGACCCACACGCTGTCGAAGCCGCACTCCTCGGCCTCCCGTGCCACTGCGGTCACATCGTGGCTCGCCCCGTACTGCTTCATCTGCGGCAGACCGAGGCCCAGGCGCAGTGTCATGTTTCCTCCCACGCGTCCCTCCGCCCGTACGGTGCGCACGGGCATCTCGCATCCCTAGACGAGAACACTCCGCCGTACAAGACCCCGTGGCCGAGTGGCCCGCGGCCGTCAGCGGACGGGAAGGGGCGTCAGCAGGCATCGTCCGGCCATGCCCACACCGGCGTCGAGACGCTCCGCGAACTCCTCGGCGAGCTGCGGCAGGCCGCGAAGCTCCCACAGAGTCCTGAACGCCGCCCACGCGCCGCCCCGCGCCATCTCCAGGCTCCAGGCACCCAGCAGATGGGTCAGCGGGTCCGCGACGTCGAGCATGTCCGGGCCGGGCATCAGCTCCTCCCGGATGCGCTCCTCCAGCCCGGTCAGCAGCTCACCGATGCGCTCGAAGTCGCCCTCCAGGGCCTACGGTTCGGCGCACCGGGACCAGCACGTCCCCAGCAGCGCCAGCGGCAGGTCGTGACCGATGTGGGCGTTGATCCCGGAGATGGCGAACTGAAGCGGCCGTACGGACGGATGGCGGCGGAGCTGGAAGAGCGGACGCCACGAGGCGGGCGTGCGGTCGCCCGTGGCCGACGCCTCCACAGCGCGCAGATAGCGGTCGGCGAAGCGCACGCCCAGCTCCTCGGCCGCTCCACGGTCGGTGAACCAGCCCGTATCCAGGCGCAGTTGAAGCTCTTCGGTCACCGCCAGATACACCCGGTTGAAGACCGCCACCCCGTCTCCGCGGGGCAGATCCGTGCTGATCGCGCGCATCCGCCGCACGACGTCCCGCACCGAGTCCGGCCGTCGCGGGCCAGGCTGGGCGAGGAGCGTGCACTGTCTCGAGTACGGAGGGGCATCGGACGCCCGTCGCAGGGGCGTCTGCTCGGTCGACGTCATCAACTCAGCGTGACAGGTCGGTGGCGTACGGTGGCGAATCCGCGGCGCACTGCGCCCGGACGGGGGACGGACGGGGCCGTACGAGCGCAGCGCACGGCCCTCGCTCACCGGCCGCTGAGGTCTCTCTCTCGCGTCGGGGCAGCGTCCGGACGGCCGTTGATCCCTTGCGGAGGCGGCTCAGTCCGCCGTCTCACCGGCCTTGGCTGCCCGGCCCGCCTCGTCGTGCTCCGGCGCCCGCGGTGCGGAGACTGCCGAGACGCCGCCGGCACCCGCCGTCGCCGCTGGGGGAGTTGTCTGCGTACGCAGCACTCCCGCCCCGAAGACCAATCCGAGCAGCAACACCGTGACAAGGCCGAACGAGAACCTCAGCGAGGTCGCCTCCGCGATCCAGCCGACCGCGGCGGGAGCGGCAAGACCGGATGCGTAGGCGAGCGTCGCGACGCCCGCGATGGCCTGCCCGGGGGCGGACGTCTTGATGCGTCCCGCGGCGGCGAAGCACAGCGGAACCACCACCGCGACGCCGACTCCGATCAGCGCGAAGCCGGTGATCGCGAGCGGAGAGGTCTCGGCGGCGACGACGAGCGCACAGCCGAGCGCGGCAAGGAGGCCGCTGGCACGCACCGTTCGGACCGGGCCCATGCGCCGCACCACGGCGTCCCCCACGAGCCGCGCGACGGCCATCGTGCAGGCGAAAGCGGTGAACGCCGCCGCAGCGAGCCCCGGATCGGCGTCGGTGACGTCGCGCAGATAGATGCCCGACCAGTCCATGGAGGCACCCTCGGCGAAGACCGCGCAGAGGCCGATGAGGCCGACCGCCAGCACACCCTTGCCGGGCAGCGCGAAGCGCGGCGGCTCCTCCGCGCCTGACTCGCCGGTCTCCGGATCCGCCGCGGACTCTTCCCGTACGTCCAGTGCCCAGCGGCTCGCGACGAGTGCCGTGACCGTCAACACCGGTGCGACCAGCGCCAGATGGATGCGGCCGTCGAGCCCGTTGTGCGCGGCCAGCGCGCCCACCGTGCCCCCCAGCAGCGTGCCCACGCTCCACATGCCGTGGAGCCCCGACATGAGTGAACGTCCGTACCGCTCCTCGATCTGCACGCCCTGCGAGTTCATCGCCACGTCCATCAGGCCCAGTCCGCACCCGTAGACGAACAGAGCCACGCACAGCCAGGGCAGACCGGGGGCGAGCGGAGGCAGTACGAGCGCCAGGCAGCACAGCACGGACAGCCATGTCAACGAGCGGCGGGGACCGTAGCGGTGCGAGAGGCGGGCGCAGAGCGGCATCGCGGAGGAGGCGCCCACGGTCAGGAAGACCAGAGCAAGGCCGAGCCAGCCGGGAGTGAGATCCAGGTGCTCCCGGATCCACGGGATGCTCGTGGCGAAGCTGCCGCTCGCGCCGCCGTTGACGGCGAAGACGACGGCGATCGCGCCCCGTGCCCGGCGAGTGGCGCCATCGGCACCGGTCTGCTGCATGTACGGGACCCTCCGGCCTGTGTGTTCGTTCCCCCTGCGCGCTGCGCGCACCTTTGCTCGCGCGCCCCACGGCCTGCACGATCCGGGCCACTGTACGGGGGGTCGTGCACCGTCGAACAAGAGGTTTCCGCAACGGGATCGAGCCAATTGAGAGCGCTCACATCCGGCGCTCCCCGCCGCGGTGTGCTGTGAGTGAGCCCACAGCACTCGGGAGCGTGCCCGGAGCGGCGGCGTGGCAGACTGGAGGCGTACCAGTGACGTCAGCGCACTCCGGGGTCGGTGAAAGTCCGAACCGGCGGTTACAGTCCGCGACCCGATCGCCTCCAGCGACCGGTTGACCAGGTGAAATTCCTGGACCGACGGTTAAAGTCCGGATGGGAGGCAGTGCGCGGCGGGCCGAGACCGGTACACCACCGCATCCGGGCGGTCCGTTTCCGTCGTATCCGCGACGGGGCCGGTTCCGCTTCCGAGGACCGTTCTGGTTCCAGGTGGTGTCCACCGCTCGCAAGCCCGTACACATCCCACATGCCCCGGAGTCCGTGCCCTAGAGGCAGGAGAGACCCGGTGGCCACCGACGCCGCAGTGTCAGCACCGTCAGCCGATCCGGCAGAGCGGGCTGCCATGCGCCGAGCGGTCGAACTCGCCGCCCGCGGGCTGGGATCCACCAGCCCCAATCCGGTCGTCGGCTGCATCGTGCTCAACTCCGAGGGCTTTCCCGTCGGTGAGGGCTGGCATCAGCGGGCCGGCGGCCCGCACGCCGAGATCCACGCACTTGCCGAGGCCGGTGACGACGCCCGCGGAGGCACCGCGATCGTCACCCTCGAACCCTGTGACCACACCGGCCGCACCGGCCCCTGCTCTCTGGCGCTCATCGACGCGGGCATCGCGCGCGTCGTCTACGCCGTCGCCGATCCCGCCGCGGGCGGAGGCGCCCGCAGGCTCGCCGAGGCGGGCGTCGACGTGGAGCGGGGGCTGCTCGCTGAGGAGGCCGTGGCCGGCAACGCCGCCTGGCTCACCGCGATGCGGCTGCAGCGCCCGTACGTCATCTGGAAGTACGCCGCGACACTCGACGGCCGTATCGCAGCGGCCGACGGCTCGAGCCGCTGGATCACCTCCGACGAGGCGAGGGCGGACGTGCACCGGCTCAGGGCCCGCACCGACGCCGTGATCGTCGGCTCCGGCACGGCCCGCGAGGACGACCCCCACCTGGCGGTGCGCGGTGTCGCCGGAGCCGTCCAGCCGCTGCGGATCGTCATCGACACCGACGCCAAGTCCGTACGGCCCGGCGCGCGCGTCCTCGATGACGCCGCCCCCACCCTGATCGCCGTCGCGGACGACGCCGACGCCGGTGAACTCGAGCGCACCGCAGAGCTGTTGCGCCTTCCACGCGCCGCCGAGGGACGCCCGGGGCTGGACCTGACGGCGCTGCTGGACGCACTGCACGCCCGCGAGGTGCGGTCGGTCCTGCTGGAGGGCGGCCCGACGCTCGCCGGCGCGTTCGTCGAGGCCGGCGCCGTCGACGAGGTCATCGGCTACATCGCGCCCGTACTGCTGGGCGCCGGACCCGCGGCGCTCGGGCACGCCGGAATCGCCACCATCGCGCAGGCGTTGCGGCTGAAGGTGACCGAATCCGTACGTGTCGGCGCCGACTTGCGCATCACCGCGGTTCCCGAAGGCGCTCCCCGCGCCAAGGCCACCGCTGCTTCCGCTGCCGCCACCGCTTCCACTGCTGCCACCGAGGAGTCCTGAGTGTTCACCGGAATTGTCGAAGAACTGGGCGAGGTCGTCGGCGTCGACGAACTGCCGGGCGCCGCCCGCTTCCGGCTGCGCGGCCCCGTCGTGACGGAAGGCGTCCGGCACGGCGAGTCGATCGCCGTCAACGGCGTCTGCCTGACCGTCGTCGAGACCTCCGACGGCGAGTTCACGGCCGACGTCATCCAGGAGACCCTCACCCGCTCCAGCCTCGGTGCGCTGAGCGTCGGCTCCCGCGTCAACCTCGAACGCCCGCTGGCACTCGGCGGCAGGCTCGACGGACATCTCGTCCAGGGCCACGTCGACGGCACCGGCCACATCACCCGGCGTACCGAGGACGGCACGGTGGAGGTCCAAGTGCCGCCGGGGCTGGCGAGGTACATCGTGGAGAAGGGCTCCATCACCGTCGACGGCGTGAGCCTCACCGTCGTCGAGGCAGGCGACGAGCACTTCACGGTCAGCCTGATCCCCACCACCCTGGAGCTGACCACTCTCGGCATCAAGCGGCCCGGAGACCCGGTCAACCTCGAGGTCGACGTACTGGCCAAGTACGTCGAGCGGCTGCTCGGGAAGGAAGCCGTCCGATGAGCGGACTCGAGTGGCTGAACAGCCAGGCGTTCACGGCGTTCGGCCAGCACGTGATCTACTCCGACATCATCGGCAACGTCGTCGGACTGGCCGCCCTCGCACTGGGCTGGCGGCGCTCCATCCTCACCTGGCCCGTGCAGCTGCTCTCCGGCGTCATCCTCGTCGGCGCCTACTACTCGGCCCAACTCGCCGGCGGAGTGGGCAAACAGCTCCTGGTCATCGTCGTCGCCGTGTGGGGCTGGCGGCAGTGGCGGAGCGGCAAGCAGCAGACCGGGGACGGGACCATCGCCGTCCGCTTCGCCGGCGCACGCGAGCGGACGCTGCTCCTGGCCGGCACGGTATTGGGCACCCTCGCCGTCGGCTCGCTCTTCACGCTCGTACCGAGCCTGTCGTGGAACCCGTGGCCCGACGCGTACATCTTCGTGGGCACCCTCGCCGCCATGACCGCCCAGGCGCGAGGCCTCGTCGAGTTCTGGTTCGCCTGGCTCCTCGTCGACGTCGTCGGCGTCCCCCTGGCCTTCAGCAGCGGGCTGGCCTTCTCCGGCCTCGTCTACGTCGTCTATCTCGGGCTCGTGCTCTGGGGTCTGCGCAGCTGGTGGCTGCGGACGCGGACGGCCACTGCGGAGACCTCCGCGCCGCACCGGGGCGCGGCGGAAGGAGCGGTCCCATGAACGGCACCGGCAACGGCGCCGGTCCGGCCCCCGGCACCAACCCCACGACCCGAACCGACGGCCCGGGCGGGCCTCACGAAGGAGTCGCAGGCATGAACGCAGCCCCGAGCCCCTACGCGGCGGAGCAGGCAGGAGACGGGCAGGACGGCGGCCCGGTGGACTTCACCCTGGACCCGGTCGAGCGCGCCATAGCGGACATCGCATTGGGCAGGCCCGTCGTCGTGGTCGACGACGAGAACCGGGAGAACGAGGGCGACCTCATCGTCGCGGCGGAACGGATCACCCCCGAGATCGTCGCGTTCATGATGAGCGAGTGCCGGGGCCTGATCTGCACGCCCATGGAGGCCTCCGACCTCGACCGGCTCGACCTGCCTCAGATGGTCGAGCGGAACTCCGAGGCGCAGGGCACGGCCTTCACCATCTCGGTGGACGCCGCCGCCCGCCACGGCGTGACCACCGGCATCTCCGCAGCCGACCGGGCCGCCACCATCCGCCTGCTCGCCGACGCTGAGACCGTGCCCGCCGACTTCGTGCGCCCCGGGCACGCCTTTCCGCTGCGTGCCAAGCCCGGCGGCGTCCTGGCGCGGGCCGGCCACACCGAGGCCGGAGTCGACCTCGCCCGGCTCGCGGGGCTGCGCCCGGCCGCTGCCATCGTGGAGATCGCGGGCGAGGACGGCACCATGCTGCGGCTGCCGGAGCTGCTGCCATTCGCCCGCAAGCACAATCTCGCGATCATCTCCATCGAGGACCTCATCGCACACCGCAGGAAGGCCGAGCCGACGGTCCGGCGCGAGGCCGTCACGCGGCTGCCCACGCGCCACGGCGAGTTCAAGGCGTACGGATACCGCTCCGCCGTCGACGGGGTCGAGCACATCGCCCTGGTCGCGGGTGACCTCGCGGAGGTGGACGGCGAGGACATCCTGGTGCGCGTGCACTCCGAGTGCCTCACGGGCGACGTCTTCGGTTCGCTGCGCTGCGACTGCGGCACCCAGCTGGAGACCTCGCTGGAGCGCGTGCAGGCCGAGGGCCGCGGAGTGGTGCTGTATCTGCGCGGGCACGAGGGCCGCGGAATCGGCCTGCTGTCCAAGCTGCGCGCGTACGAGCTGCAGGAGCGCGGCCGCGACACCCTCGACGCCAACCTCGAACTGGGGCTCCCCGCCGACGCGCGTGACTACGCCGCCGCCGCCCAGGTGCTCGACGACCTCGGCGTACGTTCGCTGAGGCTGATGACCAACAACCCGGAGAAGACGGCCGCGCTCACGGAGTACGGGCTGCGCGTCAACGCGCGTGAGCCCATGCCGGTGCAGGCGGGCGAGCACAACCTCCACTACCTGCGTACCAAGCGGGACCGCATGGGCCACGACCTTCCGGGGCTCGACGTGGAGCCGGTCTCTCCCTGCGCCAACCAGTGAGCGGCGACCAACGCCGGCGCCGTGAGGCGTGACCCGAGCAAGAGCCCGAACATGAACCGAAACATGAACCCGAGCCGGCCCGGCGCGAGCCCGGTCGCCCCGGTCCCCGAAGCGGGTCGAAGGACCCGGACAACCAACTCAGCACTCAGGCAAGGAGCATCGTGAGCGGCAAGGGCGCCCCCGAACTGTCCGTCAAGAACTGCGGCGACCTGCGCGTGGCCGTGATCGCCGCCCAGTGGCACGAGCAGGTCATGGACGGCCTCGTGGACGGGTCGCTGCGCGCCCTGCGCGAACTCGGCATCGACGAGCCGACGCTGCTGCGCGTCCCCGGCTCGTTCGAGCTGCCCGTGGTCGCCAAGGTGCTCGCCGAGCGCGGGTACGACGCCATCGTGGCGCTCGGTGTCGTCATCCGCGGAGGCACACCGCACTTCGACTACGTCTGCCAGGGCGTGACGCAGGGGCTGACGAAGGTGTCCGTCGACTGTGGCGTCCCCATCGGCTTCGGCGTGCTGACCTGCGACACCGAGGAACAGGCCCTGGACCGGGCGGGGCTATCGGGCTCCTCCGAGGACAAGGGCCACGAGGCGGTCACCGCCGCGGTGGCGACCGCCTCCGTGCTGCGCACCGTGGCCGAACCCTGGCGCTAGCGGCCGCGGGGGCTGCACGTAGAGTTGAGAGCACCATGGCGAACAAGACATTCGAGGAGCTCTTCGCCGAGCTCCAGCAGAAGGCCGCCACCGGCGACCCCATCACCTCCCGCACGGCGGAACTGGCCTCCCAGGGCGTGCACGCCATCGGCAAGAAGATCGTCGAGGAGGCCGCCGAGGTGTGGATGGCCGCCGAGTACGAGGGCGACGAGCGGACGGCGGAGGAGATCTCGCAGCTCCTCTACCACCTCCAGGTGATGATGATCGCCCGCGGCGTCTCCCTCGAGGACGTATACGCTCACCTCTGAGTTCGCACCGCCGCGTCCGCCACGCGGCCCCGGCGCCCGGACCCGCTCCCACAAGACGTACACACCCCACGCACCCACGCAAAGAAGGAAGCCCGCACCATGCTGCGCATCGCCGTCCCCAACAAGGGTTCACTGTCCGAGCCTGCGGCGGAGATGCTCCATGAGGCGGGCTACCGGCAGCGCAAGGACCGTCGCGAACTGGTGCTCGTCGACACGGAGAACGAGGTCGAGTTCTTCTTCCTGCGGCCGCGCGACATCGCCGTCTACGTCGGCTCCGGCAAGCTCGACATCGGCATCACCGGCCGCGACCTCCTCCTGGACTCGGGAGCGAGCGCAGAGGAGATCCTCCAACTCGGCTTCGCAGGCTCCACGTTCCGCTACGCCACGCGCCCCGGCACCGCCGAGTCCGTGCGCGACTTCGGCGGCATGACCGTGGCCACGTCCTTCTCCGGCCTGGTCACCAACCACCTTGCCGAGAACGGCGTGAACGCGTCCGTCGTGCACCTCGACGGTGCCGTGGAGACCGCCATCCAGCTCGGCGTCGCCGAAGTCATCGCCGACGTCGTGGAGACCGGCACCACCCTGCGCAACGCCGGCCTGGAGATCATCAGCGAGCCGATCCTGCACTCGGAGGCCGTGGTCGTACGCGGCAAGGACGCCCCTGACGACGACCCGAAAGTCCGCCAGTTCCTCCGCCGGATGCAGGGCGTCCTCGTCGCCCGGCGCTACGTGATGATGGACTACGACATCCGCGCGGAGCACCTCGAAGCGGCCGTCGCCCTCACACCGGGGCTCGAGTCGCCCACGGTCTCCCCGCTGCACGACCAGGGCTGGGTCGCCGTGCGCTCCATGGTCCGCACGAAGGAGGCCCAGCGAATCATGGACGACCTATACGAGTTGGGCGCCCGCGCCATCCTCACCACAGGCATCCACGCCTGCCGCCTCTGAGGCGTGCCGCCCTGTCAGGATCCCGGATGATGAGTGAACTGCCCGCCCTCCCCGTCACGTTCCGCCCCACGCGCACCCGCGTCGTGCTCATCAGCGTGGGCGTCGCGGTCTTCGCCGTGCTCACGCTGATCGGTCTGACCATTCCGGCGTCGAGCCCGGGGGAGAGGGTCAGCTTCGTCTTCACCGGGCTGCTCTTCCTCGGCGTGCTCCTGCTCCTCTCGCGTCCGCACGTCATCGCGGACGAAGGCGGAGTCACCGTCGTCAACCTGACCACCCGGCGCCGCCTCGAATGGGCGGAAGTGCTGGGCGTGATCCTCCGCCCCGGGGACCCGTGGGTCTCCCTCGACCTCGCGGACGGCACCAACCTGCCCGCGATGGGCATCCAGCCCGGAATCGCCAGGCAGCAGGCCATCGCCGACGCGCGAGCCCTGCGCGCCCTCGCGGAGAAGCACGGCACGGGGGACACGGTGCACTGACAGGCAGCCCACCGCCACGCCAGTCCCTCCGCCCGGGCGGAACCAATTCGTCCGGCCGACGCCTCTGCCGCAGGCTCGGCAGTCTTGATTACTCTGGTCGGAATGGCGGTTCCGCCGGACACCCGCATACGACCCCGTCCCCTGCCTTCGGCGGGGAGACCCCCAACCCGAGGAGTGACTCCCGTCGCCAATGGACGGATCGTCCTGTAGTACCTGCGCTGTGCCTCCCCTGCCGGACCGGGGAGTCACAGCATGACCCTGTCACTCGTACTGCTCGCCGCGGCCTTCGTGCTGATTCTGGCCAACGGCTTCTTCGTCGCCGCGGAATTCGGCCTCGTCACCGTCGAGCGCCCCGAGGCCGAGCGTGCCGCGGCCGAGGGCGACCGCCGGGCCCGCGCCGTCACCGCCGCCCTCCGGGAGCTCTCCTTCCAGCTCTCCGGCACCCAGCTCGGAATCACCATCACCTCGCTCGTCGTCGGCATGCTCTGCGAGCCCGCCCTCGCCCAGCTGCTGAGCCCGCCGCTGAGTGCCGCGGGTCTGCCCGAGGGAGCGGTGCCCGGTGTGGCAGTCGGGATAGGCATGCTGTTCGCCTCGGCGGTCCAGATGGTCATCGGCGAACTCGTGCCGAAGAACTGGGCCGTCTCCCGGCCGCTGGCCGTCGCCCGGTTCGTCGCCCGCCCGCAGCGGCTCTTCTCCGCCGCGTTCCGGCCCCTGATCACGCTGCTCAACGCGATCGCCAACCGCATCGTCGGCGCCTTCGGCGTGCAGCCCGCGGAGGAGCTCGCCTCCGCCCGCACCCCCGGCGAACTGGTCTCCCTCGCACGGCACTCCGCACGCGCCGGCGCCCTCGAACAGGACACCGCCGACCTGTTCGTACGCACCCTCTCCCTGACCGGGCTGACCGCACAGCACGTGATGACCCCGCGCGTCCGGGTGTGCGCACTGCAGGCCGGCGCCACCGCCGAGGACGTACTCAACCTCACGCGCGCCACCGGCCTCTCCCGCTTCCCGGTCTACGGCGAACGGCTGGACGAGATCATCGGCACGGCCCACCTGAAGGACGCACTCGCCGTTCCCGCCCAGGAGCGGCTGCGGACCCCGGTCTCCGACATCGCCGCATCCGCGCTGCTCGTGCCGGAGACCCTGCCCGTGCAGCCGCTGCTGGCGCGGCTGCGGAGCGAGGCGCCCATCGCCGTGGTCGTCGACGAGTACGGCGGCACGGCCGGGGTGGTCACCCTGGAGGACATCGTCGAGGAGCTCGTCGGCGAGGTACGCGACGAGCACGACGAGCACGATCTGCCGGAGCTCGCCCCCGCCGCACCCGACCCGGAAGGCCGCCCCGCCTGGGACGCCGACGGGTCCTGCCGCGTCGATGTGCTGCGCCGCATCGGGCTCGACGCGCCGGAGGGCCCGTACGAGACCGTGGCCGGACTCGTCGCCGACCGTCTCGGCCGCATCCCCGCACCGGGTGACGTCGCGCAACTGCACGGCGAGGAGGGCGCCGCGGACTGGCAGCTGCGTGTGCGGCTCGTCTCCCACCACCGTGCCGAGCGCGTGCGCATCGTGCGCGTGGGGGAGGGCGCCCGTACCGCGGCGCTCGCCGGGCGGGCCCAGCCCGCCGAGGGGAGCCGAGGATGAGCGCCCTGCAACTGGTCTTCGCCGCTCTGCTCGTGCTCGGCAACGGCTTCTTCGTCGGTGCCGAGTTCGCGCTGGTCTCGGTGCGCCGCAGCCAGATCGAACCACTCGCAGCCGACGGATCGGCCCGTGCCCGCAGGGTGCTGACCGGGCTGGAGAACCTGCCGCAGATGATGGCGGCCGCCCAGTTCGGCATCACGGTCTGTTCGCTGACGCTCGGCGCGGTGGCCGAGCCGACGCTGGCCCACCTGCTGGAGCCGCTCTTCCACGCGGCACGGCTGCCCGAGGCCCTGGTCCATCCGGTGGGCTACGTCATCGCGCTCGCCGTCGTCGTCTCCTGCCACCTCGTCATCGGCGAGATGGTGCCCAAGAACCTGGCGATGGCCGCTCCCGAGCGCACCGCGATGTTGCTGAGCCCCGCCCTGGTGGCCTTCGCCCGGCTGTGCCGCCCGGTGACCGCAGCCCTCGGCAACTGCTCGAAGCTGATCCTGCTCCTCTTCCGCGTCGAGCCCAGGGACGAGGTCGAGGCCGTCTTCACAAGCGAGCAGCTCACGGACCTCCTCGCGGACTCACGCCAGGCGGGGCTGCTGGACCACGAGGAGCACGAACGCCTCTCCGACGCCCTCGAACTCGGCTCCCGCCCCGTCACGGACGTCCTGCTGGCCCCTGCGTCGCTGGTGACCGTCAGACCGGACGTCACCCCGCGCGAGGTCGAGGAGCTGACCGTGCGCACCGGCTACTCCCGGTTCCCGATCTGCGCACCGCCCGACGGTGCCTTCATGGGATACCTGCACGTCAAGGACGTGCTGGACCTGACCGAGCACGATCGCGCCGTCCCGCAGCACCTGTGGCGCTCGATGACCACGCTGCGCGCCGAACTCCCCCTGGACGACGCGCTGGCGGCCATGCGGGGCGCGGCCTCGCACCTGGCGGCCGTCGCGGACGGTTCGGGGCGGGTGCTGGGTCTTGCCGCGCTGGAGGACGTGCTGGAGATGCTCGTCGGCGAGGTGCACGACCCGGCACACGAAGCCGCCGGCACACCGCCGCGCCAGCGGACGCAACCTCCGGCAGAAGGGAAGGGCGCCTCGAACTCCCCGGCGGAGGAGGGGACTTCGGCCGAGCAGGCGGACGCGTCCGTCAGGTCAGCGGAGGCGGCGGGTCAGCGCGCGGACCGTCAGGGCCCCGCCCGGACAGCACCTCACCGTACGCCTGCATGAGGTCGGGCAGCCGCAGTGTCGACAGGTCGTCCCGGGTGGGGGTGCCCGGGTAGCCGGTGAGCCGGAGATCGCGGTACGCGCAGCTCTTCTCGTAAAGGGTGCGCAGGAAGCGGCCGTTGCCCAGCTCGTCGACCCAGCCCTGGTCGACGACGTGCCCGCTGATGCTGCGCATCTCGTCCAGGCTCTCCTCGTCCCACACGTCGCCGTTCTCCGCGGCCAGCACCTCGCCGATCGCGGTCAGCTCCAGTGGACGGTAACTGGGGAAGTCGACGCGCGTCGTGAACCGGGACGACAGGCCCGGGTTGGCGGCGAGCAGCCGGTCCATGCCCTCCCGGTAGCCGGCGAGGATGACCACGAGCTGGTCGCGGTTGTCCTCCGCCCGCTTCAGCAGCACCTGCAACGCCTCGTCGCCGTAGGCGTCGCCCTTGCTGTAGCCGGAGTTGGCCAGGGAGTAGGCCTCGTCGACGAAGAGCACGCCGCCCATCGCCGAGTCGATGAGCTCGTTGGCCTTCACGGCCGTCTGCCCCAGGAACTCGCCCACCAGATCGGCCCGTTGGGCCTCCACCAAGTGGTCGCCGCCCAAGAGTCCCAGCGCGTAGAACGCCCGGCCGAGTATTCGGGCCACCGTCGTCTTGCCCGTGCCGGAGGGGCCGGAGAAGACGAAGTGCCGTTTCGGCGGCTGCACCGGCAGGCCCTGGGCGGCGCGCAGCCGCGCCATGTGCAGCTGCGCGGAGAGGGCGCGCACCTGCCGCTTGACCGGCTCCAGGCCGACCATCCGCTCCAGTTCGTCCAGCGCCTGCGCCAGCAGCACCGGGTCCGAGGGGCCGGTGAGCACCCGTTCCACACCGGGATCGGTGGTGTGCGGCACGATCCGGTCCCGTACGGCGTCGGAGTCCACCCGCACCGGTTCGGCCGGGTCACCGGAGTCCTCCAGGCGCAGCGCGTCGGCCTCGGGGTCCACATCGGGGTCGGCACACTCGGCCGGGTCGGGAGCGTCGAGTCCGCCCGGGGGCGGGACGGGGCCCGTGGCCGTCTCGCCGGGAGGGCCGTCGCTCTCCATGCCCGCGTCGAGACCGCCCTCCATCCCGTCGAGGCCGTCCAGCCCGCCGCGACCGCCCCGGCCCGCACCGCCCGTGCCCGTACCGGCCATGGTGACCGCAGCGGCCAGATCGCCGGGGTCGCCGAGACCGTCGCCCTCGGCGATGGTAGTCAGCCGGGCCGCGGTGTCCCTGAAGGCGGGGTCTATGCGGTGCACCGCGCGGTACAGCGGCAGCGCGGCGGCGCTGCGGCCCGTGCCCTCGCGGGCGCGCGCGAGCCAGTAGCGAAGCTCCTTGCGCTGCGGCTGTTCACTGCGGCAGCGCATCAGGGCGGCGGCGAGCAGCGGTTCGGCCTGCCCGTACATCTCCAGGCGCACTCGCGCCATCCCGGCGAAGAGCCCCGCCTCGATGCCCAACAGCGGGTCGTCCACGAGCAGTTCGGTGTGTGCGACGAGCCGCTCCCAGTCCTTGGCGAGGTACGCGCGGCACGCGTGCAGGAAGCGGACCTGGGCGTCGGTCTCCACGGGAGGGCAGTCGGCCAGCGCCCGGTCGAGTTCGGCGACGTGCCGTCCGTCGAGCCAGTGCGAGGCGTGCGCCAGCAGCAGATCGCGTTCGCTCTCCAGCACTGGCTGGACCCACCAGCCCAGCCAGTACCAGGAGTTGAGGTTGCGGGCGTAGCGCGAGCGCTGCTCACCGAAGCGCTGCCGGTTCTGGTACATGCGCAGCAGGGCGGTGGGGGTGTCGGCGCGAAGTGCGTGCAGACCGAGCCAGCCGTCGGCCATGCCCGGGTCGAGCCGGACGGCGGTGTGGAACTCCTCCTCGGCCTGGGCGTACTGCCCCACGGTGTAGGCGTCCACTCCGCGAAGCCAGGCGAGATCGGCAGGGGCGTGCAGGTGCTGGCTGCCCTGCGTGCCGTAATCCATCACGTCCCCCACGAAACGTCCCCCGTCATCCGCCGACGGCTGCCCGCTCCACCCCTTGGGACATCGCCCCCCGGGATGTCCCCCGCGCCGGATGACCGGCGACCGGATGAGGCGTCGGACGAACGTCCGTGCTCCGGGCGGGAATTGGGGTCAGCTGACCCTGGTTTGCCCGGACTCCAGCGCCCCTACGCATCGTACCTGCGAGGTCGTCGCGTTCGAAGGGTGGTGCAGAAGTGCGGCAACGGACAGGAGGGAAGGACTCCGGTACGGGGACGGGTGGTCACGCACCGTGAGGAAGGAGCCGGCGGGATCCACCGGGACCGGAGGCGGACAGGACGAAGCCCCCGATCACGGGGGAACAACCGGGGGCTTCGCGCTGCAGGCGACCTGTACAGACCGCCTGTTGGAAACGTAATTCCTGTGGCCCTCCCGGGTCAAGCGGCTCCGAGCCACCGCCGCCGGGGCGGGCCGGAGCCCGCCTGGGGGAAGGTGCATGCACGCCCAACGGGTAACCAAGAGTGACGAGTTGGGACTGTCAGCGGCATCCCACAGGTCCCGTGCGCACCTCGTATCCCCGGGCTCCCTGGCGCACCACGAGATTCGCATACGAATACGAGGCGTCCTCCGTGAAATGCTCGGTCTCGGCACGCGTCCAAGTTGTCCAGAAACCATCGAGCTCTTGGCCGTCCCGTAGCCGTCCGCGACGCCAGGCCTCATCCGCGCGGAGATCCATCCAGTGCACGCACGCCAGGTGCGGGCGCACAGCGCGGCGGCCGGCCCCCACCCCCTCGATGAGCACCACGGGCTCCGGCGGCACCTCGACGTCAGCATCCGGAGGGAAGCTCCGGCGCGTCCAGTCGTAGGCCGCGTAGCGCGCGGTCCGGCCCTGCGAGAGGGGAGTCAGGACCTGTTCCGTCAGCCGTCCGGTCCAGTCGAAGAAGGACTCGTGACTCGCCAGGTCGTCCAGGTGCACCACAGGCGCACCCCCCAGCTCCTCGGAGAGGCGGGCCGCGAACGTCGTCTTGCCCGACCCCGCGTGCCCGTCGACGGCCACGAGCCGCACCGGCCCGCAGGAGGGCGGCAGCGCCCGAAGACAGGCGGTGAGACGGGCGAGCGGGACGGGTATATGGGGATCGACGGGCGGGTTCATCGGACGCATCGGCTTCAGCGTACGGTCCGTCCGCTCCGAACCCCCGCGTCACTGGTCCACACCAATGTTGGTGGGGGCGTCGAAGGCCTGTTCTCTGGCCCGAGGGGCGCTCCAGCGGCGATAGTGGCACTCTTACGCGCACCTGCCGCCGTACGGAAACCGAGTTGAGGGATCTATGGCCATGAACAGCAGACCCGCCACGCGCCGCACCGTACTGGCCGCCGTCGTCGCCACGGCGGCCGGCGTCGCGGGAGCCCCACCGGCGTACGCGGGCGGGCGGGCGGCCGCGAAGGCGGGCCGCGACGCGTCGAAGATCTCGATGCGCACCTGGAGCCGCTACCGCGACTGGGCGGAGGGCAAGGCCGAAGGGGTGCGCGCGGTCAACGGGAACCGGCCCTCCATCGTCTTCGAGCGTCCGCAGGGCACCGCCGAGTACAAGGACCCGCACACCGGCGAGAGCGCCACCTGGGAGTACGCCACCTGGACCTCGCCGCTGCACAAGTCCGGCGTGCCGGCCGGCGAGGTCATCACGTCCTGGAACGCCCATACGCCCAAGGGCACTTGGCTGCGCATCGAACTCCACGGCGTCTACTCCGACGGCACGAAGACGCCCTGGTACACCATGGGCATCTGGACCGCCGGCGACGGCAAGGACGTTCCGCGGCGTACGTCCGTCGACGACCAGACGGACGACAAGTCCAGCGTGTGGACCGACACCTTCGCCATCGACGACCTGGCCGACGGCCTCCGGCTCGTGGCCTACCAGGTGCGCCTGACCCTCTACCGCGCGATCGCCAGCGGCTCCAAGCCCGCGGTGTGGCGCGTCAGCGCGATGAGCTCGGACGTTCCCGACCGCTTCGAGGTCCCCGCATCGAAGCCCGGCGTCGGTCGCGGCGTCGAGCTGGACGTGCCGCCCTACTCGCAGGAGATCCACAAGGGCCAGTACCCGGAGTACGACAACGGCGGCGAAGCGTGGTGCAGCCCGACCTCCTCGCAGATGATCCTCTCGTACTGGGGCCGGAAGCCGTCCGCCGAGGACCTGTCCTGGGTCAACCCCGACTACGCGGACCCGCAGGTCTGCCACGCGGCTCGCCACACCTTCGACTACCAGTACGACGGCTGCGGCAACTGGCCCTTCAACGCCGCCTATGCCGCCACGTACCGGAACATGGAGGCTGTGGTCACGCGCCTCGGCAGCCTCACCGACGCGGAGCGCCTGGTGGCCGCGGGCATCCCCGTCATCACCTCCCAGTCCTTCATCGAGACCGAACTCGACGGTGCGGGATACGGCACCGCGGGGCACCTGATGACGGTCGTCGGCTTCACCAAGGAAGGCGACATCATCGCGAACGACCCCGCGTCCGACGACAACGACGCGGTGCGGCACGTCTACAAGCGTCGCCAGTGGGAGAACATCTGGCTCCGCACGAAGCGCAAGGACGCGGACGGCAAGGTCAAGTCCGGTACGGGCGGCGTGTGTTACCTGTACTTCCCGACCAGCCTGACCGAGAAGCAGCGGCGGGTTCTCAAGTCCCTCGGCGTGCTCTGACATCCACAGAGACGGGCCCCTCGCACACGTTGCGAGGGGCCCGTTCTGCTTCCGGCAGTCGCCGGTGCCGCCTCGGGTGCGCGGCTTGCCTTTGCCGTTGTGTCCGGGCGGCCGGTACGGATGTGCCGGGCCCGGACGCCGCCAGCGGGCCGTCGCCACCGATGATTCTCTTCGTTCCCGATCGTCTCCACCTGGAGAGCGAAACGGAGAGGTGAGAGATGAGCGTGTTCGTCTTGGTTCCCGGGGCCGGGGGCGCGGCGTGGTACTGGCACCGTGTCGTGCCGGAGTTGCACGCGCGGGGCCATGAGGCGGTCGCCGTCGATCTGCCTGGCGCCGACGAGTACGCGGGGTTGCCCGAGTACACCGAGGCGGTGGTCGCTGCGATCGGCGATCACGATGAGCTGGTGTTGGTGGCCCAGTCGATGGGCGGTTTCACCGCCCCGATGGTCTGCGCTCGTGTGCCGGTGGATCTGCTGGTCCTGGTGAACGCGATGATTCCGTTGCCAGGCGAGACGCCGGGGGCGTGGTGGGGGAGTACCGGATCGGAGGCGGCCCGTGTGGCGGCAGCCGAAGCAGGCGGGTACACCTCGGAATTCGACCTGGACACCTACTTCCTGCATGACGTGCCGGCCGAGGTCGCCGCCGCAGGGGAGGCGCACCAGCGGCCGGAGGCCGATGTCGCCTTCGGCCAGCCCTGCGGCATCGAGCGATGGCCGGAGGTGACGACGCGCGTGCTTGCCGCATCCGAGGACCGGTTCTTCCCCGTGGATTTCCAGCGGCGAGTCGCGCGCGAGCGTCTCGGGGTCACGGCCGATGTCGTCCCGGGCGGTCACTTGGTCGCGCTGTCACACCCCGTGGAGCTGGTCGACCGGCTGATCGGTCATCTGCCCTGAAGCGACGTCGGGCTGTCCCCGTCGGGCGACAGGGCGGTGACGTCACCTCGCATGAACATCCGGGAGCCGGTTCATCGGCCCTTGGCGCTGAGAGCACGCCGAACGATCGCTGTCGCGGTGGGGGAACGATCGGCCCGTCGGCGTCTTACCGGTGGAGAGTCTTCGCGTAGGTGACATCCAGCTCGGCGGCGAGGGCCTCGGCCAGCTGGAGCCTCTGGGCCGGGTCGATGACGATCTGCTCGAGCGAGGCGAGGCCGCAGAGCTGGGAGAGGTCGTTGCCGCGCAGGTCCAGGCCGCGGTACTTGCCGCCGTCGAACTCGGTCAGCCGGAGGTCGCAGTCGTCGATCACGACGCCGCTCAGGTCGGCGTCGGCGAAGGCGGTCTCACGCAGCGAGCACCGGGCGAAGATCACGGGACCGGTGGCCCGCACGCGGGTGCAGGTGCTGTAGTCGAGCCTGCAGTTCTCGAAGAGGACATTCTCGAACGTGACGTCTCGCAGGGCGGCGCCCGTCAGAGTGCAGTCGCGGAAGACGGTGCCGGCGACCTTGCTGTCCGTCCACTGGAGGTCGGCCAGGTCGCAGTCGGAGAACTCCACGGAGTCGACCCGGAGTTGGTCGAGCCAGGTGCGCCGGGACTTGAGGCCGGTGATCCGCCCGTCCATCAGGTGCGTGTCGGCCAGGCTGAGGTCGCGCAGCTCGGCGTCGGCGTAGTGGAACTCCGCCATGCGGCCTCGACCGCTCTCCAACGACGTGACGTCGGATAAGCAGATGCCCGGTGCGTCCAAAGCGGGGAGCGTGACGCTCGTGCGGCGAATCGTGCGGGTGTCCATGACCAGCCTCTCAGCGCGGACCGGGCGCCGGCGCTGCTGGCTGCCCGCAGAAATCGGAAGGGCCCTCGCCGACATCGACGAGCGATGACACGGAGGTCAGTGCGACTCCCCACGCCGCCTCGCACTCCCGCTCGTTCTGCACCGGGCGAGACGTCTCACCCGCAGGGGTCCTGGCGCCGCGTGCCTGTACGTGTCTCGCTGAAGATTCGCCTTCTGGATCACGGCCCGGACAGTACCCAACTCACCTGCCCCGGAAGCGCGGTCGCGTCGAATGGCCAGAACGCTTGCTCAGATCCACCGCCGGGGTGCGTCGCACACCAGGGCTTCTGCAACACGTGGTGGAGCTACGCGCCCACCACGACCCGGAACCGGTCTCGATCCGCGTGCAGTCGCCACAGCTGTTCAGCCAAGTCGCCGGGATCACCGAGGGCTTCACCGGGACCGATCCTGACCGGCACCACGAGGTGCGACACGTGAATGTTCTCCGGGGCGAGTGCCTCATGGAGCATGGTCAGGTAGGCGGCCTCGCCGGCCATCGCGATGCTGGTGCCCGCAACTCTCCCTGCTGGTACCAGCGATGAACCGCCGCTGACGAACAACAGGGAGCCGGTTCCGCGTTCGCGCATGCCGGGCAGCACGGCCTCCACGGCTGTCATGGGGCCGTGGACACTGAACTCGAAGGCGGCTTGTGCCTGTTCCCGTGTGGTCTCGAGCACCGGCTGCAGGTAGTCGGAGGCGGGCAGTGGACTGTACTCGAGTACGTCGATACTGCCGAAGTGCCTCTCAGCTTCGAGCAGTGCGCTGGAGAGTGCTTCGTGATCCCGGACGTCAGCGGTGAAACCGGCAGCGTCCAGACCGTCCTCGCCCAAGGCGGTCGCCATGGTGTCCAGCCGCTCCTGGTTCCGGGAGATCAACGCAATCCGGTGGTCGTGGGAGCCGAAGACGCGTGCGACGGCCATGCCCATCTGCGGGCCTGCGCCGATGATGGCGAGGGTTGGCATGAGACTCCTCGGGTTGCTGGAACTGACAAGGACCCTAGAAGAATGGACAGTCCCGGCCTGTCGCCTGGCCAGATTCGCCGCGACGGGTCCCCTCGCTCGGTCTCACCGAGGCGGATGTCTCGCAGTTGTTCACTCGGCTCCACTGCGACGGAGACTGACGGATGGCTCGTCGCTCGACGCGGACAACCTGAGGTCCGTGATGAACGCCTCGCAGCTGTCAGCCACGGTACGTCTCAGCCAGGGAAGAGAGGCTCGTAGGGCGCGCCCTCCGGCGTGAAGATGAGGACGAAGTTCCCTCCGATTCCCAGCACCACCTCCCGCAGGCGGTCCAAGACGTCCTTTTCAGCAGCAAGGGCAAGGCCAAGGGCGGCGGCTGCACGGTCTCGTCGAGCCTCGAGGTTCGGCACTTCCTCCAGGTACTCCGCCGCGAGCTGACGACTTTCCTCCGCAGTGAACCTCTGACAGCCGCGCCACCATGGGGCGACCAACAGGAGCTGCAGGAGTTCGGGGAAGCCGATCGCCAGCAACGCCGCACCCCCTTCGGAGTCCGCATACAAGACAGGACGTTCCTCGCCACCCTCGCCGCAGAAGAAGAAGGTGCCCCCGGCCCCGTCGCCCGCGAAACCCTCCAGCGCGGCACCCGAGGCGAGGTGGACTTCCTCGACATGGTCGCCTCGGTCCAGGTCGAAGTCCCCCGGCCAAGTGAGAAAACGGGCAGCTTCTTCCTGCTCGCGGACGGCACCGATCAACGAGTTCATGCGCGGGAGCTTAGGCCCGCCCCCTGACAAGCATTATTGAGTAGCGATCGGGGAACCGGCTGAACTGCCCGCAGCGGTCCGTGTGTTCGTTAGCCGTTCTTCTCAGCCTGTCGGTGGAGTACCGCCGCGCGCTCGCATCGGTGGCGGCTCTTCCCCGAACACCCAAGGCGCCAGGACGAGTTCGCGCCCGTCCGGATCCAGATACGTCACCGCGTCGTTGAGATCCCAGTACCGGTACTGCTGCGCGGGCTCGTAGCCGGCCTCGGTGATCCGCCGTGCCACGACATCGCGTGCTGCCTTGCCGGAGAAGTACAGCACCAGCTCCTCGTGGCGGTCCACGGGCACCGGTTCGAGCCCTTCCACCAGTTCGAACGTGGTCGATGCTCCGGGCAAGCCGAAAATCGCACAGCCGAAGTCGTCCGGGCCGGTCTCGGCGGCGTACAGCAACGGCAGCCCGACCACGTCGCGGTAGAAGATCACGCATTCCTCGTACCGGTTGCAGCGCCGCCCGATCCGGGTGGCGCCGACGGCCAAGCCCTCGGGCCAGCTGTTCGTCTCGTTCACGCACACCATCCTTTAGCTGTCTCACTGAAGCGGCCAGGTCCGCAGCCTGATGGAGGCAACCTGCGGAGCACATCCGCGGGCCGCCGGCAAACATCGAGAACTTCGTTGCAGCGCCCTCCTCAGCGCACACTCCTTCAGCGACCTGTCGCTCAACCGGTCGGCCAGTCTCCGCGCCCGGCCAGATGCAGCACCAGGGCGGCGATGTTCCAGGCATCGTCGTCGCCCCGGTGGTGACGGCCCTCCAGGGGGAGGCCGGCCACCGTCAGCGCCTGGGCCATTCCGGGGCGTCGGCCCAGGCCGTGGGAGGCGGTGAAGGCTGCCTTCGCGTTGGTGTGACGGCGGCCGAAGGGATACCTCGTATCCGTGTTCCGGCACTGGCGGGTGAACTGGTTCCGGTCGTAGTCGCCCCAACTGGCCCATGGCAGCAGGCCCGTGCGGTGCCGGTCCGCGAGTGCCCGGCACGCCTCGGCGAAGGGCAGCCCCTGGTCCACGTCGGTCTGCGTCAGCCCGGTCAGCCGCGTACAGAACGGGCTCACGCTCGATCGTGCCGGGCGTACCAGCAGCCGGTGCTTTGCGACGCGCTCGCCCACGCGCAGGTCGACGACGGTGAGCCCGATCTCGATGATCTCGCTGACCTGGCCGGGCGGCGGCCGTCCCTCCCAGCACGTCGCTTCGACATCGACCACGTTCAGCAGGTGCTCGTCCACGTCCCCGTCCACGAGGAGTGAGGATAGGGACAGCCTCGCGCCAGGTCATCCGGATTCGGGCCTCCACCGCCCGCCGGCCCACGCCCGCTACACGGCGGCAGAGCGCGGACCTGCCGCTCCTGCTCACGGTGATGCTCCGACTCGGCCTCGACGGACCAGGCGGCACGATCGCTCGTCCGGTTCGAGAATCCGTCTCGAGCCCGTGTGGCGGTGACCCGCGCTGCCACTTTTCGGTCAGGATCACTCTGGGGCAGCCGGCTCGTGATCGCTCTCGCCGACCTGGCTCACATCAGGTAGTGGGCGTCCCGGTGCCGTGTTGGACTGGGCAGAGTGTTGATCATGACGATGCCGATCGGCGTCGTGGTGCGGCACCGGACATACCCGGTCGCTCCCATGGCCTGACATCGAGGATACGGAGGCAGCCGGTGGCGGACCCGCGAGACGACGAGCAGCTCGCCGGACGCCTGGTGGCCGTGACCGCGTTGGGAATGGTGCTGATCGTTCCGCCGCTGCTGGCGCAGTTCGACCGAACGGACCGGGTCTTCGGCGTCCCGATTCTCTGGGCCTACCTGTACATCGTCTGGGTGATCGTGATCGGCCTGGTCGCCCTCATCAGCGGCAGATCGAGGTAACGCCGTGCTCCAGACCTGGGTCATCGTCGTCATTTCGGTGGGATACCTGGGTCTGCTCTTCGCTGTGGCCTCTTTCGCCGAACGGCGGGCGGACACCGGCCGAAGCGTGATCAACAACGCCACCATCTACGCGCTGTCCCTCGCGGTGTACGAGACCGCGTGGGGCTTCTACGGCAACGTGGGCACGGCCGCCACGGACGGAGTCGGCTTCCTGTCGGTCTACCTGGGGCCGATGCTCATGTTCGCGCTGGGCTGGCTGGTGCTGCGCAGAATCATCCGCGTCAGCCGGCGGCTCCGGATCACCTCGCTGGCCGACTTCGTCTCCGCCCGCTACGGCAAGAGCGCCGCACTGGGCGGTCTGGTGACGATCATCGCCGTGGTGGGGATCGTTCCCTACATCTCGCTGCAGCTGAAGGCGATCTCCAACACCTTCGAGATCCTTCGCCGGCATCCCGACATCACCTCCACCTCGGAGCTGGGCAACGTCCCGCTGTTCCAGGACACCGGGTTCTACGTGGCGCTGCTGCTCGCCGCGTTCACCATCCTCTTCGGCACCCGGCACCTGGACACCACTGAACGCCACGAGGGCATCGTCGCCGCCGTCGCGTTCGAGTCCGTGGTCAAGCTCGTGACGTTCCTCGCGGTCGGGATCTTCGTGTCCTTCTGGGTGTTCGGGGGGTTCGGTGACCTCTTCTCCCAGGCCGCGGACGCCGATCTCACCGGGCTGTTCACGGTGCGGGAGGAGACCGGCTACGGCGAATGGGTCTGGCTCAACGTGCTCTCCATGCTGGCGATCGTGCTGCTGCCCCGGCAGTGGCAGATGATCGTCGTCGAGAACGTCGACGAGGGGCACCTCAAACGGGCGATGTGGCTCTTCCCGCTGTACTTGCTCGCGATCACCTTCTTCGTGCTTCCGATCGCGGCCGGCGGGTTGCTGAAGTTCGGCAAGACCGTCGACGCCGACACCTATGTCCTGGCCCTGCCGATGGCCGAAGGCCCCCAGGTGCTCGCGCTGCTCGTCTTCATCGGCGGCATCAGTGCGGGCACCAGCATGATCGTGGTCGAGACGATCGCGCTCAGCACGATGGTGTCGAACTCACTGGTGATGCCGCTTCTGCTGCACACCAGGTCCCGGCTGGCGCACCGGGCCGACGTCGCACGGCTGGTGCTGGGCATTCGCAGGGCGACCATCGTGCTGGTGCTGCTGCTCGGCTACACCTACTTCCGGCTCGCCGGCGAGGGGCCGGCGCTGGGATCGATCGGCACGGTGTCGTTCGCAGCGGTGGCACAGTTCGCGCCCGCGATCCTGGGCGGCCTGTTCTGGAAGGGCGGCACCCGCCGGGGCGTGCTCGTCGGCCTGCTGGCGGGGTTCGCGGTATGGGCGTACACGCTGCTGCTGCCGATCTTCGCCGACGCCGGGTTGCTGCCTGCCTCGTTCGTACGTGACGGTCCGCTCGGGATCGAGCTGCTCCGGCCGGAGCACCTGTTCGGTCTGTCGGGAATGGACTCGATCAGCCACGCGATGTTCTGGAGCGCACTTCTGAACATCGGCGGATACGTCGTGGTCTCACTCGCCGGCAGGCCGGACGCCGCTGAGCGGGTGCAGGCCATGCAGTTCGTCGAGGTCCTCGCGGAGCCCGTCAGGGAGCGGCGCCGCTGGCAGTCCCGTGCCACGGTCGGTGAGCTGGAAGCGCTGCTCGAGCGCTTCCTCGGGAGGGACGGCGCTCAGCGGGCCATGAGCTCCTACCCGGGAAGAAGCCCCGAGTCGTCGGCATCCGAAGCGGCCCCGGAGCTGGCCCATTTCGCGGAAGCCCAGCTCGCCGGTTCGGTCGGCGCCGCGTCCGCGCGGCTTGCGGTCGACGCGGTTGCCGGAGAGGAGCACATCGGCACCGACGACGTCATGGAGATGATCGGTGAGGCGTCGCAACGGGTCGAACTGGTGCGGCGGCGGCTGAAGTTGCTCTACGACGCGACCGGGGGCATCGGCACGACCCTGGATGTGACCCAGACGGCCGAGGAACTGGCGCAGGTCGCGGTCCCGCGCGTCGCCGACTTCGTCACCGTCGACCTGGCCGAGTCCGTGCGGCGTGGTGACGAACACGGGGCGAACGGCACCGGCGTCAGCACCGACGGCGTTGGTACGCGCATGCGTCGCCTGGCATCCAGCGGCATCCGCGATGACGCTCCGCTCTTCGACACCGGCGACATGATCACTTTCGTGCCGTCCTCGCCGACGGTCCGCAGCCTCGAGAGCGGGCAGGCGGTTTTGGTGCCCCGTCTGGGTGATTCCCCCGGGTGGCAGGCGGTGGACCACGCGCGGGCCGCCCGCATCCTCGAATACGGAATCCACTCGCTCATCACGGCGCCGCTGCCCGCGCGCGGCACGATGCTGGGCGTCGTCAACTTCTGGCGCTCCGAGAAGCCCGAGCCCTTCGAGCAGGACGATCTCTTCCTCGCGGCCGAACTGGCCGCCCGTGCCGCGGTGTCACTCGACAACGCCCGCCGCTACACCCGCGAGCACGGCATGGCCGTGGCCCTGCAGCGGAGCCTCCTGCCCCGCGCGCTGCCCGAACAGAACGCGGTCGAAGTCGCCTCCCGGTACCTCCCCGCGCAGGAGGGGGTCGGCGGCGACTGGTTCGACGTCATCCCGCTGCCGGGCGCCCGGGTCGCGCTGGTCATGGGCGACGTCGTCGGGCACGGGCTGCATGCCGCCGCCACGATGGGCAGGCTGCGCACCGCCGTGCACAACTTCTCCTCCCTGGATCTGCCGCCCGACGAACTCCTCGGCCACCTCGACGAGTTGGTCACCCGCATCGACCAGGACGCCGTCGCGGCCGGTGACGACACGGCCATCACAGGCGTCACCTGCCTGTACGCCGTCTACGACTCCGTCTCCCGCACGTGTGCCATCGCCAGGGCCGGCCACCCGACGCCCGCGCTCACACACCCCGACGGCACGGTGGAGTTCCTGGACGTACCGTCCGGCCTTCCACTCGGCATCGGCGGACTGCCCTTCGAGTCAACCGAGTTGCCGCTTCCCGAGGGCAGCCGGCTCGTCCTCTACACCGACGGCCTCGTCGAGCGCCGCGACCAGGACATCGACACCGGGCTCCTGCTGCTCCGCGAGACTCTGGCGCGCGCGGACCAGGCGCCGGAGGAGACCTGCGACGCCTTGCTGGACGCCCTGCTGCCGGACGTCCAGAGCGACGACATCGCACTGCTCGTCGCCCGTACGCGCGGGCTGGCTGCCGGGCAGGTCGCCGAGTGGGACCTGGAGTCGGACCCCGCCGCCGTTCGCCGCGTGCGCGGCGCCGTCTCCGAACTCCTCGCGGAGTGGGGGCTGGAGGAGCTCGTGGACACCACGGAGCTGATCCTCAGCGAGCTGATCACCAACGCTATGCGCCACGGCACAGGGCCCATCAACGTCCGGCTGCTCCGCGACCGCACGCTCTTCTGCGAAGTCTTCGACCACAGCAGCACCTCGCCGCATCTGCGCTACGCGGCCAGCATGGACGAGGGCGGACGCGGCCTGTTCCTCGTGGCCCAGCTGGCCGAGCGCTGGGGCACGCGCTACATCAAGGACGGCAAGGTCATCTGGGCCGAACAGACGGTGCCGCCCGGGACGCGTGGCAGCTGACCGGCGCCGCCCCGGACGGGTTCTGCGGGCGCCCTAGCCCGGGGCGATCAGGTTGCGGTCATGAGGAGTGCTCGTGCCGCGGGCGGGCGCGCCGGCGGCACGTGCTCGTAGGACCAGAAGCAGCAGGCTCAGCACGGCGACCGCGTAGGACGAGTAGTACGCCTCGTCATACATGAGGGCGGGCACTCCGTCCGTCTCCGTTGTGAACAGCCCCGTCTCCGCACCTCCGATGAAGGTGGCCGCACCTGCCACGTGCGGCACGAGCAGGGCGGCGACCCGCAGTTGCAGCGCCGACCGTCCGAACATCGCAAGGACGAGAAGCAGATAGGGAAGCAGACCCACGTAGGGATCCTGCGCACTGTAGGGCATGCTGTTGAAGGCGAAGAGCAGTGCCACCCCGGTGACCGCGAGCAGAGTGCCGCGCACACCGATGAGTTGGGCGCCTCGTCGCGGTCCCGGCGAGGCGATGAGCGATATGGCGGCGATCAGCCCGGTGAGCAGCAGCGGCGGGTCGAGCATGTCGCTCCAGTAGCCGTTCACGACGTCAGAGATGCGGAAGCCCAGCGCCATGACGGCGAGAGCTGCGGCTGTGGCTGCGGAAGCCCACCGCTTCCCCGCCAAGCCCGCCACGGTCACGATGGTCCAGCCGACGACGTAGAGGCTGACCAGTATCCGTGTCGGATCGAAGGGGACCCCGTCGAGTCCCCGAGGGTCGAAGTCTCCGTCGGCCACCACCGCGATCATGGGGTTCGGGCTGCAGGCGAGCATGAGCAGCGGTGCTATGAGGCTCACCACCGCCAGCGCGTCGCTCCATTCCTGGCCGAAGGCGCTCTGCAGGTGCCTCCAGCGGACCTTCAGGCCGCCGCGGACCAGATCGATCCGCTCGGCCCAAGTGATCCGTTGCTGACCAGGAGCGGCACAGGCGAGCAGCACGGCCAGCATCTCCTCCTCGTGCACGTGGCGATGAGGCCGCGGATAGACGCGCATCAGCCGGCGGTAGCGGTGCTCCAACGTGCTCATGCCGTCCCTCCGGCCAGGCCGTGCCGCCCGCGGAGTCTTGCGGTGGCGATCGTGGCGTTGGCGCGCATCCGTTCGACTTCGACCTCGAGTCGGCTGGCGCCCGTGTCGGTCAGCCGGTAGTAGCGGCGCAGCCGACCGGCGGTCGCCCGCTCCGCTACTACCGTGCGCATGTCGCCGGTTCGGCCTCGCAGCGATCTCCCACGCCCCCCGGGCGCGCGAAGCGCCCGGTCTCCGTGCCACCTCGGACGGCACCCGCATCCGCCGCCCCGTCGAGGCTGAACTGGCTGGACGCCCTTCGCGGCATCGCGGCGATGATGGTGGTCCTCGACCACTCCTCTTCGGCCTTCCTTCCTGAATTCCGCAGGAATCTGATGCCGTGGTTCGACTGCGGCCGCTACGGGGTCATGCTCTTCTTCCTGGTCAGCGGGTACGTGATCCCCGCTTCGCTCGAGCGCCGGGGCAGCGTCCGGGCTTTCTGGATCGGCCGCGTCTTCCGCATGTACCCCCTGGGGATCACTGCTGTGGCCGCCGTAATGGCGCCGTACCTGACGGGCCACGCCCAGCTCCACACGCACCTACCGGACCCGTCGCCGACCGGCTTGGTGGCGGCCGTTCTCGCGCACGTCACCCTGCTCCAGGAACTCCTGGGCATCGAGAGCGTCCTGATCGTCCTGTGGACCCTCTCCTACGAGGTGGCCTTCTACCTCCTCGTCGTCGCTCTCTTCACCCTCCGCAGGCACCGCAGGTCGGTCCCGGTCGCCATCGTTCTGGCGGTACTGGCCGTACTTGCAGCCGCCACCGGCGTGGTCGCAGGCACCCTGCAACCCTCAGCGCTGTCAGTCGCCTTGGGCACCGTCCCGCTCACCGTCGCCGCCACCACGATCCTGGTGGCGGCCGTGTGCTGCTCCGCCGCGCGCAACAATTCACTGCGCATGAGCGGTGCCGTCCTGGGCGCGGTACTCGCGCTCGTTCTGGTCGTCTTCAACGGCACCGTGCCCTCCTGGGAGGGCCTGGTGATCCTCGCGGTGATGTTCCTGGGCACCGCCGTCTACCGGGCCGAGCACGCGCAGATCCCCGACCGGAGCGCTGCCCGGGCCGCCACTGTCGTGCTCTCCTGCGCCCTGGTCTGCGCCTTTGCCTACGGTGACGGCACCTTCAACGCCCGTGGATGGATGGTGGCCTTCGCGCTGGCCATGCTCACCTTCCGGGTCGCACGGGCAGTGCGCCACGGGCGTGTGCCGCGTTGGCTGACCGGACTGGGCACGATCAGCTACTCGATCTATCTGCTGCACCCGGTGCTGCTGTCGGTCGTCGGCACGATGGCCGGCCGTCCGGAACACGACAGGCTTCTCCTCGAACTGGGCTTCCTCGCCGTGCTGCTGCCGCTGTGCATGGTTACCTACCGGTGCATCGAAGTACCCGGGCAGGGATGGGGCCGGAAGCTGGCACGTAGGAGTGGGTGATCACTGCCCCGCTGTGCGAGAGCGTGCCCCCGGCCGCCATAGGTTGGTGCCATGCTCGACTCAGAGGACGTCCGCAGTATCGCGCTGTCCTTGCCGGAGACAGTGGAGAAGGAAGCGTGGAGCATGCCCACGTTCCGCGTCGCCGGCAAGATGTTCATCACGGTCCCCGACGATGAGACGTCGTTCGCCGTGCGCTGCCCCAAGCACGAGAGGACCGAACTGATCGCGGCGGAGCCGGAGAAGTTCTGGGTTCCGCCGCACGAGGCAGGAACCCACTGGGTGCGCGTCCGTATCGCTGCACTTGAGGATCGTGACGAGATGCGCGACATCCTCGTCGATTCCTGGAAGCAGGCCGCCCCTTCCCGTCTGCTGGACGCTTTCGGCGACCTCGATTCCGGTGAGGGCCCGGGGGCGCGCTGAGCCTCCTTCTGAGTCCGAAGCCGTGTCGATTCGGTGGGACGTCGTTCGTGTAGAGGGTGAAGAGCCGCGGCGGACCCGGCCGCTCCTCAAGGGCGACGCTGCGGATGCCGTCGCCCGGCTGAAGGAGGAACTGGACGAGAACCTGATCGTGTTCGGCAGCGGAGTGCTGGTCCGGTCGCTGCTGCCGCACGGCCTCATCGACGAGTTCGTCCTTCTGATCCATCCACTGGTCCTCGGTTCGGGACGCCGCCTGTTTTCCGAACCCGGCTTGGAACGGTCCGTGTTCCGGTTGGTGGAGTCCACGGTCACCGGCACCGGCGTGATCGTCGCCGCGTACCAGCCCGCTGATGCGGCCGGCTGAGGGTACTGGGGCCCCGCCTTACGGAGACCGCGGTGATCTGACGCTACGACGCGACGGGGCTCTCGATCAGCGTGATGCGGTTGCCGTCCGGATCGTGCACAGCCGCGAACCGGACCTGCTGGGCGCCCAGTTGGACGTCACCGGGCTCGATGCTCCGCTCCGCGAGCTCCACCAAGGTCTCGTCCAGGTCGTCGACGGCGAGGTTCAGGAGTGTCGACCCCGCGTGCTCCGGCGATTCGAAGACCTGGACCCAGCCGCTCGGTGCCACGTGCCAGTCGGCCAGCCCCGGCATCGGCCTGGTGTCCGGCCGGCGGCCCATGAGGCGTTCGTACCAGCTCACGGCGACCTCGATGTCGCGAACCGGAGCGACTGCGAGCACGTGCGAGAAGATCATGGCGAACTCCGTTCACTCGGATGTGCGTTCACGCCGTACTGACATCGCCGGTGCTGGTTTCTCATCGCCGCGCTCTTCCCGCTTCCGTGGAACAGGCGTTCACGTGTGAGCACTGCGTGCCCCGGCTGGGGCGCGGCGGCTGACTCGCCCACCGCCTCTGCCCACCAGCACGCTCGCGCCCGTCGCCACGGCCCACCAGCACGCTCGTGCCCGTCGCCCGGTGTCTGCCATTGGGAGGGCCTGACGGCGCTCGGTGACAGCGACTCCGGCCGACGGGTAACCCATGGGCATGATCCTTTCGTGGGAGGTACTGCCGGAGTCGGGTCTGCGTGAGGCGATCGGCGTCCTCGTACGTGTGGTGGAGACCGCAGGCGCGCTGATCATTTTCGTCGGGGCGGTCTGGGCGTTCGCCCGTTTCATCGCGGCGCTGGTGCGTGGCAGGGGGCAGGTGAGCGGCTTCAACCGGATCCGGCTGACGCTGGGCAGGTTTCTCGTGCTGGGACTCGAGTTCCAGCTGGCGGGCGACGTGCTTCGTACCGCGGTGGCACCCAGTTTCACCGAGATCGGACAGCTCGCCGCGATCGCCGCCATCCGGACGGCCCTCAACTACTTCCTGGGCCGTGAGATCGCCCATGAACGCGCCGCGCTTGAACGCGAGGCAGAGCAGGGCCCACAGCAGGACGCGCCCGTCGGCCCCGGCGGGCGAAAGGCTCCGTAGGGTGAAGGCGGCGATCGAGGCGGCCGCCCTGCTGGTCACCGCAGTCGGCGTCGTGACCTTCCTGGCGGCCTACGCGACCACGCGCAGCATCCGCTCCGCCCTGCCGATGCTCCTGGACTTCTTCATGGCGGCCGGGCTGATCCGCCTCGCGGGTGATCCGTCCTGGAGCAGCATCTTGCTGACGGTCGCCATCATCGCCGTCCGTAAGGTCGCCGCTTTCGGTGTCGCCGAGAAGAGCACAGCATGAGCGGGACCTCTTGATGCGTCCCGTCGGCTGTGCGGGTTGAGGCGCCCCAGGCCCGGATCCCGGCCGCTGCTGTGCGGGCGGGGGAGCGGCGCGGGTGGCGCTACTGGAGGAGCGGGTCGGGGGCGAGAGTGATGGTCAACCAGGGCGCGGCGACCTGGCGGAAGCTGTGGCCGACGGGCTCAAGGCCGCCCTGCTCATCGAGGCTGAAGATCGTCACCATCATCATCGCCGAGTCCTCTGCGACGGAGGCGAGGTGGGTACCGCAGCGTGGACAGAAGCCGCGTTGCAGGGTGGGCCAGGACGCGTACCAGGTCGGCTCGCCTCCGGGGCCGGTCCAGTTCAACTCCTCCTTGCGGAACCCGACCCACGCCATGGCCGGTGAGCCGGAGATGAGCGTGCAGTGCTCGCAGGAGCATGCGTGGGGGTCGTCCGGGGTGCCGGTCACCTCGTAAGCGATGTCGCCGCACTGGCAGCGACCCGTCCGCAGCTCGGGGGCGGAACTCGGTCCGGTCATCTCAAGCATCTCCCTTGATGAAAAGGGTGGTTGGGAGTGTCAGTGTGCTACCTGACCGGGATCGACGACCGGTGTCAGGGGCCCCGGGGCCACGCAGGCGGGAGCATGTTCACTCGTCGCGGTGAACGACCCGGCGCCGGAACGACTCCTGGCGGGGGGCACTACAGGTCCCTTCAACGGGCGGCGGCCCGGGGGCAGTTGAGGGGAGGCCGTGGCCGATGGCGCCCCGGTCGGAGGGGCGCGCCCCTCTACCCTTGCGTCCAGCCGCTCTGCGCATCGGCCCGGACGGCGCTGTGCCGCGCGAGCCTCACCACGTCGTCGGGCGTCCCGCTCAGGTCTCCGTCTCCCGGGCGGTCTCCTCGACGCGTTCTCGTACCCGGGCGAGGAAGGCCTGAACTTCACCGCTGGGCAGGGGAATCGGGGAGGAGCGGGGGCGCTCGAAGCTGCGCACCGCGGCCTCGATGAGCGGTCGGAAGTCCTTCTCCGCCCCGGCGACTTCCTCGGCCGCATGGCGCTTGGCCATCCAGCGCCCCGTACGGCAATACGCCACGGAGCGGCAGCCGTTGAGCACCCGGTTGTCCGCCAGGTGGCCCTCGCCGTCGCTGTGCTCACGGATGGAAGCGCTGATCGCGGCGAGCAGTTCAGGGCGCTCCGGTGTGGCGATCACGTCACGCGCGGGACGGCCGAACAGCGTGAACCCGGCCTGGTGGGCGACGGAACGGTCGATGACGTACCAGAACCCCGGGGACTCCGCCGGGTCGAAGCTTGCCTTGTTCGCGAGCATCGGGCCGGTGTTGAGATCCAGCAGATACCCGGCCTCGCCGGAGGGGCGGCCCGCGAAGCCCTCTTCGTAGACGACGAGTTCCAAGCCGGGTGCCGGGCAGTGCAGATGTGGGTGGCTGAGGGCACCGGCCAGGTCGTGAAGGGCCGCACCGGGCGATGAGGAGTCCACGACGACCGTCACATCGACATCGCTGCGCCCCTGCCGGTAGTCGTCCAGGGCGAGAGAACCGACCGCGACGACACTCACCAGATGAGCCCCGCACACCGATTCCGCCCGGGCAACGAGTTCTTCGAGGTAGGAACGCAGTGCGGCGGGGAGGGCCTGCCGCCCGTCAGGGGTGGGGATCACGCGCCCAGTATCCACGCTGTGATCAGGACCGGGAACGAGGGTGGTGCCTGCCCGCGCACGCCACGGCTTCCGCACCCACCGAGCTCCCCGCCGCCAGGCCCAACGGAGGTGATCTCACCGCAGGTTGTGAGAGCGGCCAGCAAGCCCGCCGCCCGTCTCGGAGCGGCGGCCGGCGATGCTGCCAGCGTCCTACGTCGCGCCCCGACCGGCCTCGGCGCCAGTGCCATGTCGCAGAGGACGCAGAGGACGTGGCGAGCCCCGGAGGCCCTTCAGCCCGGGGCTTCAGGGGGCGAAGCGGTCAGGGTCTGCCGACTTCCAGTCGGCTGCCCAGTCCGCCGGAGGGCTCTCCAGCAGCTCTCCCGATGCGAGCCGTTCGAAGAGCTCGTCGCTGGAGCGGATGGTGGCGGGGTCGATCCGGTGTCGCAACATGTGCGGACGCAGCTCATGCGGACCGTCGACTCCCATGGCGGCCATGATCTTCATGGCGCTCTCCACGGTGGCGCGCTGGAAGCGGTGGACCCGAGGCGCCTTGTCGCCGACGTCGAGGGCCCTCGCACGGCGCGGGTCGTGGGTGGTGACGCCGGTGGGGCAGGTGTTGGTGTGGCAGCGCTGTGCCTGGATGCATCCCACGGCGAACATCATGGCCCGGGCGGAGTTGGTGTAGTCGGCCCCCTGGATCAGACGCTTGACCATGTCGGAGCCGGTGGCGATCTTGCCGCTCGCGCCGAGGCGTATCCGCCCCCGCAGACCGGTGCCGGCCAGCGCGTTGTGCAACGTCAGCAGGCCCTCGCTCAGTGGCTGACCGAGGTGGTCCGCGAATTCGAGCGGCGCGGCGCCTGTGCCTCCCTCGGACCCGTCGACGACGACGAAGTCCGGCGTGACGTCCTCGTCCAGCATGGCCTTGCACAAGGCCAGCACCTCGCGCCGGGAGCCGACGCACAGTTTGAGTCCGGTCGGCTTGCCGCCGGCCAGCTCCCGCATGCGCGCGATGAAACGCACCAGCTCACGCGGTGTGGAAAAGACCTTGTGGTAGGGCGGAGAGACGACGGTCTCGCCCTTGGGCGAGCCTCGCACACGAGCGATCTCGGCGTTGACCTTCTCGCCCGGCAGCACCCCTCCGATCCCGGGCTTGGCACCCTGGGACAGCTTCAAGGAGACGCACTTGACCTGATCGAGCGCGGCTTTCTCCGCGAACTGGGCAGGGTCGAAGCCGCCGTCCTCGGTGCGGCAGCCGAAGTAGCCGGTGCCGATCTCCCACACCAGGTCGCCGCCGTGCCGCAAGTGGTACTCGGACAGCCCGCCCTCCCCCGTGTCGTGCGCGAAGCCGCCCAGCGCGGCACCGCGATTGAGGGCCAGGACCGCGTTGGCCGAGAGCGAGCCGAAGCTCATCGCCGAGACGTTCAGCAGCGCCATGTCATAGGGCTTCGTGCAGCCGGGACCGCCGATCCGCACCGTGGGCACCGCCTCCGGCACAGGCCGGGGCGCGATCGAGGGCACCAGGAAGTCATGGCCGTCGGCATACACGTCCCGTTCCGTACCGAACGCTTCCTCCGCGGCGGTGCCCTTGGAACGCTCGTAGACCATGCTGCGCACGTCGCGGTCGAAGGGACGGCCGTCGTAGTTGCGCTCGATGAAGTACTGCTGCAGTTCCGGGCGGATGCTCTCCAGCAGGAACCGCACATGGCCGAGCACGGGATAGTTGCGGAGCACCGAGTGCTGTCGCTGGAGGAGGTCGTGCACGCCCGTTGTGGCGAGCGCCAGCAGGACCACGGCCGGAATCCACCACCATGACGAGACGAGCACGGCGAACCCGGTCACCGCGAGGGAAATGGCCGCGAGAACCGTCACCCAGGCAAGTCTGATCACACTGGAGACTAACCCGGACGAGTGAGTGGCAGAGCCCCATGACAACGGTTCAGACGATCGACCGTCCTGGGGGCGTGCTCGTCCCGGTGAGCTCGCCGGACATCACCAGCAGCGCGACCGCCGCAACGCTCCGGCACCAGTCGGGCATCGAGTCCTCGGAAGTGGTTCCACCTCCTGAGACGCGTATGGATACTCATGGTCAACCAGGGGCATCGAGATCCGGCAGACCACGGGGTTGAGACACCAGAGCCGGGCCTGGTCCGACGGCCGGCCCAGGCAGGAGCTTCCCTCGAGCGCCCGCGAAGGACGACGAAAGGCATGGCTGTGACAGTGCACGATCCACAGCAGCAGCTCGACGGCACCGACCGCCGGGAGCCCGCGGCTGCGGTGCGAGTGCGGGGGCTGCGGAAGCAGTTCGGCGATCACGTGGCGGTCGGGGGCATCGATCTGGACATCCCGGCGGGGAAGTTCGTCGGGCTGGTCGGCCCGAACGGCGCCGGCAAGACCACCACCCTCTCCATGATCACCGGCCTGCTGCGCCCGGACTCCGGCACCGTCGAGGTGGCCGGGCGAGACGTGTGGCGCGACCCGGTCGACGTCAAGTCCCGCATCGGGGTGCTTCCGGAGGGGCTGCGCCTGTTCGAGAGGCTGTCGGGGCGTGAGTTCCTCAGCTACCTCGGCGCGCTGCGCGGCTTCCCCCGCGACGAGGTGGAGCGGCGAACCACGCAACTGCTCGACACCCTCGACCTGGTCGGCGCCCAGCACAAGCTCGTCGTCGACTACTCGACCGGCATGCGCAAGAAGATCGGTCTCGCCGCGGCGCTGCTGCACAACCCCGAAGTGCTCTTCCTCGACGAGCCGTTCGAGGGCGTCGACCCGGTCTCCGCCGAGACCATTCGCAGCGTGCTCGAGCGCTACACCACCTCCGGCGCCACAGTCGTCTTCTCCAGCCACGTGATGGAGCTGGTGGAGTCGCTGTGCGAGTGGGTGGCCGTCCTGGCCGGCGGCAGCATCCGCGCCCACGGGCCGCTCGCGGACGTCGTGGGTTCTGCGGAGTCCCTCCACGAGGCGTTCCTGCAACTCGTCGGTGCGCGCGAGCGCGCCGCCGCGGGGGACGGTCTCGACTGGCTCGGCGGTGGCAGCAAGGTCCCGGGCGGCGGCGCCCTGTGAGTGAACCGCAGTCCGTCACCTGGACGTTCGTACGAATCAAGCTGTCCCTCCTGCGCAACGGTCTGCGCCAGTCATCCGGCCGCACCGCCGCGTTCGTCATCTCCATAGTGCTCGTGCTGCTGCTCGGCGCGAGCCAGCTCCTGGGGCTCATCCTGCTGCGCGGCAACGAGCACGTCGCCGCGGCCGTCATCCCGCTCGCCGCAGTGACGGCGCTGGGCTGGGCCGTGATGCCGCTGTTCTTCCCCGGTGGAGACGAGACCCTCGACCCGACCCGGCTGGTCATGCTCTCCCTGAGGGCCCGGCAGCTCATGCCGGCGCTGCTGACCGCGTCCCTCGTCGGCATCGGCCCGCTGTTCACCGTGCTGCTCGCGCTGGGCGCGGTCCTCGCACTCGCGCAGGGCGTCGCGGGGGCGGTGACCGCGGTGATCGCCATGCCGCTGATGATCCTCGTGTGCGTTGCCCTGGCGCGTGCGGTGGCCGCCGTCAACGTCCGCCTGCTCTCCAGCCGCCGGGGCCGTGACCTGGCCCTGCTGAGCGGCTTGATCATCGCCGTCGGAATTCAGCTGCTCAACCTGGGTGTTCAGCGACTTGGCGCACCGGGCGGACTCTCGACGCTCGAGCCCGTGGCGGACGTGCTGGCCTGGCTTCCGCCCGCCTCCGCCGTGGCCGCGGTGCAGGCCGCGGGAGACGGTGCGTACGGCACGGCGCTCGTCCAGATCGTCCTGTCCGCTGCCGCGCTCCTCGCGCTGCTGTGGTGGTGGCATCGCAGCCTCAACCGGCTGATGACCTCGCCGGACGCCTCGACGGTCCAGGCGGCCACGGCGCCGGAGAAGACCCGCGGATCCGGCTCCGGCAAGGGGCTTGCCGGGCTCCTGCCGCAGGACCGTACGGGCGCCGTGATGCTCCGTACCCTGCGCTATGCCTGGCGGGACCCGAAGACGAAAGTGGGCTGGGCGTCCTCGCTCGGCGTCGGCGCGCTGCTGCCCGCCGTCTTCGCTGCTCAGGGCAACGGCAGCGTCTACAACGCCTGTTGGGCGGCGGGACTGCTCGGCATCCAGATGTACAACCAGTTCGGGCAGGACCACTCGGCCTTCTGGATCGTGGCCTCGACGATCTCCTCCCCACGTGAGGCGTACGTCGAGATGCGCGGCCGGATACTGGCCATCGCGCTCATCGCGACGCCCTACGTCACGGCTGTGGCGGTGGCCTACACGTTGATCCTGGGGGAGTGGCGGGTACTTCCCGAACTGCTGGGGCTGACCCTTGGAGTGCTCGGCGTCCTGATGGCCACCGGCGTCTTCTCGTCGTACCGCTTCCCGTATTCCATCCCGCAGGACAACGGCTACAAGAACGTCGTCCCCGGTCAGGGCTCCCTCGCCTACCTCAGCATCTTCGGCGGCATGGCCCTCGGCGTCCTGCTCTGCGCCCCGTTGATCGCCTTGACGATCTGGCTGCACCTCTCAGGAGGGCACGAGTGGTTCTGGCTTCTGCTGCCGCTCGGCATCCTCTACGGCGCCGCCGCGCCCGCCCTCGCTCTGCGGGTGGCGGCTCCGCGGGTGTCAGCGCGTCTACCGGAGATCCTCGCGGCGGTCAGCAGGGGCTGAGCCGCAGGGCGGCCACGAGCCGGGTCCTCCCAGCCGGGAGGACCCGGCTCTCCGCGTTCGCAGGAGTCCGAAGTGCCCCTGCAGGGCTACTTTTTGGCCCCTTCCGGGTCGGAGAAGCCTTCGGAGGAACGCCAACTCAGGTGCGCGGAACCACCGCAGTCCACCTCCTCGCTGCGAAAGAGCAGTCGGGGCTTGGACATGGAGCCGCCCGCAGCGCTCTACCGAACGCCATCAGAGCGCTGCGGGCGGCTCCATGATGGCGTTCGGTCAGGCCGCGTTCTCCGTACTCCAGCTCGACGTCGCGACCGTCGGCGAGGGCGAGGCGGGTCTTTCCAGGCCGACCCGCTCTTCAACCGGCCCTTTTCGTCGGCCTGTTCACTCCAGTGTTCGTCCCAGACGAACCATCCTCCCGTCAGTGCCACGACGAGGGTGCATACGCCGGCCAGACGGTCGTACAGCCACGGGGCGTGAGGATGGGCCTGGAGCTCACCGGCGTTGCGATCAAGATCGTCTCTGCCTGGGGGATCCAGGGCGGGGCCAACTCCTCGTCGTCGAGGGGCCCAGCGCGACGACGGCTCCGGGGGCGGGAGCCGGCAGCAGTCGCACAAGCGAAGGAGGCAACCTCTCGCTGTGCAGTCCCGTGGGCAGGCCGAGGCCGCAGTCCGCCGCCTCGCCCGTGACGTTGCGTTCCGGTCCCAGGCGTCCTCGTCGTCGTCGACTAAGGCCCACCTCGGCGGCCACACCACACCGTCGGGTCAGCTATGCGTGGGCGGTCAGGACGGTCTCCCGAACGGCCCTGCCTCTCACGACGAATTTCGACCCGCATCCACGCACGCCGCGACCGGAACCGGGCTCCGGCACCCCGCCTGGTGAGCGCTCCTGAGGCGCCTGAACGGGATGCGTCCCTCCGGAGGGCGTGGTTCGCTCGAAGGGTCCCTGGACGGCCGAACGGGACGGCTGAGAAACGGGAGCGCGGCGGTCGACCGGGTGCCGCGAAGAGTGTGTCCGTCTCGGGGAATCAGGGTGTGCCCGACGCCCGAAGCACGCCCTTACCTTCCGAGGGGGTCGGCGCGTCGCTCGTCCGGGCTGCCGTGCCGGGGCTGATTTCCCGTCAGCGGCTCTGCGGCTATTCGAGCTCGACCGCTCTGAGCTGCAATTTCTCTCTGCCCGAAGTGGCCGACGGGGAGCGGAAAACGAGCCCCAGGACCCACCCCAAAAGACTGCTTGACAAGGGGTGAAGCGCGACCTCACAGTAGGCCCTACGCACAACGCAACCGGATGCGTTCTCTGCGTATTTCTGAAGTATCTCTTTGCGCCCCTGATCAGGGCCCACCGCAAGTGTGCCCTAAGGGCGTAATTCCTCCTGCCTCAATAATCGTTCGGTGTTCGCGATCGCGCGCAGCCGGTCGAGTCAGCGGAAGAACTCTGTGCAATTACAGGGAGGTGGCGTTGGCTGCTGGTCCTTCAGACCAGGTCGGTGCAAGTCCCGCACGAATGAGTAAGTGCCTATCAGTGACTGGAAAGGGTGAGTGCCAAGTGACACAAACAGCTGTCGAGACGCCGTTGCAGGTGCTTGAGCATGAGCCCTATCTGCAGGTCACGTGGCGCGACACTCAAACCCCCGCTCGTGGATTCGTCGTGATCGACCAGCTGGTCACGGGCATCGCCACGGGGGGTCTGCGCATGCGGCCGGGTTGCACGGTCAATGAGGTGGGCGAACTCGCCCGCGAGATGACCCTGAAAATGGGTGCCTTCGGCATTCACGTCGGCGGCGCCAAGGGCGGCATCGACTTCGACTCCGCGGACCCCCGAGCCGAAGAGGTACGGGAGCGGTTCCTGCAGGCGGTCCGGCCGCTGCTCGAACGCTTCTGGGTGACCGCGGGCGACCTCGGGACACAGCAGGAGCAGCTCGACCGGGCCTTTTCACGGGTCGGCATCGACGAGACCTCCCTCCACGCAGCCGTCGTCCGTGCCCCCGACGGGGCCGAGGTGCGCTCACGCATCCGGCAGGCGTTCAACACGCGCACCGAGGGCCTGAAGCTGTCCGAACTGGTCGGCGGCTACGGCGTGGCGGAGGCAGCCCTGGCGGCCTTGGAGCACCGGGACATTCCCGCTGAGACGGCCCGTGCGGTCGTGCAGGGATTCGGTGCGATGGGCGGATCCACAGCCCTCTACCTGGCGCGCGCCGGCGTGAAGATCGTCGGAATCACGGACGCCCAGGGCCTGATCCTCAACGAGACGCGCGGCCTCGACGTGGAGCTTCTGCTGTCCGCGCGTACCACGGGCGGCGTCATCGACCGCTCCGCGCTGCGCGACGACGACATGGAATGCCCGGGTGACTCCTGGCTGAGCCAGGACGTCGACGTGCTCGTGCCGGCTGCCGTCTCCTACACGATCACCGCGGACAACTGCGACCAGATCCGGGGCAAGCTCGTGGTGGAGGCGGCGAACGTGCCCACCACCCCCGAGGCGGAGCAGCGTCTCCTGGAGCGGGGGGTCACGGTGGTCCCCGACTTCATCGCCAACACCGGTGCCGCTGCCGGAGCCTGGTGGGTCATCCTCGGTGAAGTGGTCAGCCCTTCCGGCGCGTGCAGCCGGCTGTCCGCCCAGATCCGTCCGCTCGTCCAGGACCTCATGAACCGGGCCGACGAAACCGGGACGTCGATGCGGACCGCCGGGGTGCAGTTCGCAAAGGAGAATTCCCAGCGGCTGATTCGCGAGTACGGCGGCGCGGTGGCATTCCGTGACCTGTTCCCCAGCACGCCGCAGGGCCTGCAATTCACCGAGGGTGACGAGGGACCGGCTACAGGGCTCTCGCATGCTTCGGACGTCGCCGATATCGCGGAAGCGGTAATCCACTCGCCGAACGCCGCGTTCCCGGGTGCGGTCGACGTGGTCGACGTCTCCCTGGAGACCGGCCGTGAGCCCAACGGTGCCGCCTGCCCGGCTTACTGGCCCGGCCCGGCGGACCCGGATTCCGCACAGTCCTGACGCACCCAACGCGCGCAATGATGCTGCCCTGCACCGGTTCCCGCCGGTGCAGGGCACGTCTGTTTCAATTGCGTTTCGGGCGTAGCGTATTTCGGCGTGCGGTCAACTCAAGGCACTCGCCCGGGAGTTGCCGCGCGAGAGGGTGAGAGGGCGTGCCTCGCGTTAACTCCAGCCCGTTCGCCCGTACTTCGGTCGGGCATTCCTTTGTGTTTCTGAATGAAGCCCGGGCGGGGGCGAGGCAGTTGGGGCCGACGCCTGGGTCGTCGCAGGCTTCGCCGCGACGGACAGCGATGACAGCGCTTGCAGTCTCGCCGCATCGGCGGCCTCCGGGCGCCCCGCCGCACGTGCGTGGTTCGACGGGCCGATCAAGGGCGTGTGTCCGTGCTCGGCCATGGCTGTCGAGGCCCCGCAGGGCCGTCGCGCTCGGCTCAAGACCCCCGGTTGCTGACCGTTGAGGGCGACGGGGCCACTCCGGGAGCCCTGGCGCCTGGGCGACGGCGCGGGCCCATCGAGCAGAGGCGGTCGCATGGGCTCCGGTGCGCGGCCTCGGGGCAGTCCAGGACCACGCACAGGTCTCCCTAAAAGACAGACCGATTTGCCTAAAAGCTTTAGGCAACTGCACAATCGGGTCTGCTGAACGGGGGCGCATGATGCGTGCAGGGCTGACGGCTGAACGCCTGGCTCAGGCGGGTGCGGAGCTGGCCGACGAGGTCGGCTTCGAGCAGGTCACCGTCTCGGAGCTGGCGAGACAGTTCGACGTGAAGGTCGCGAGCCTCTACTCGCACGTGAGGAACTCCCACGACCTCAAGACCCGGATCGCCCTGCTCGCCCTGGAGGAGCTCGCCGACCGGGGCGCCTCGGCGCTGGCCGGGAGGGCGGGCAAGGATGCCCTGGCCGCCTTGGCGAACGTCTACCGCGACTACGCCCGCGAGCACCCCGGGCGCTACGCGGCCGCCCAGCTGCGGCTCGACCCGGCGGCGGCCGCCGCGAGCGCGGGTGGCAGGCACTCACAGATGGCGCGGGCAGTCCTGCGCGGCTACGACCTGACGGAGCCGGACCAGACGCACGCGGTCCGCCTGTTGGGCAGCGTCTTCCACGGCTACGTCAGCCTGGAGATGGGCGGAGGGTTCAGCCACAGCGCTCCCGACACCGAGGAGACCTGGGCAAGGATCCTCGACGGCCTCGACGCCCTGCTGCGGAACTGGCCCGAAGCATGACCGGTCCGCACGAGCCCGAGCGCCGGGGCGGGACACCGGCGAACTTCCCGACACAGCAATCAGGTTGAGGCAATGCACACCAAGGACGACTGGATCACCACCCCCGTCACCGCTGACCTTCTGCGCGGTGCCCTGGACGTGGAGCGGACTGCGCGGGGCGTGCTCCCGCACCGGCTGCCTGCTCGTGCCCGCGCCCAGTGCACCGACGGACAACTGGCCATGGCGGAGGCTCAACCCTCCGGCGTACGGCTGGTGTTCCGCACCCGGGCCACCGCCCTCGAACTGGACACCCTGCCCACCAAGCGCGTCTACGTGGGCGCTCCGCCCCGTCCGGACGGGGTCTACGACCTGCTCGTCGACGGCCGCCTGGCCGGCCAGGCCAGCGTGCTCGGCGGCAACACCTTGACCATCGACATGACCACCGGGACCGCTGAGAACAACGCCGGGCAGATCGGCACCCTCCGCTTCACAGAGCTGTCCGAGGGTGTCAAGGACGTCGAGATCTGGCTGCCGCACAACGAGACCACCGAACTCGTGGCCCTGCGCACCGACGCCGCCGTCGAGCCGGCCGCGGACCGCGGCCGCATGGTGTGGCTGCACCACGGCAGTTCGATCAGCCATGGCTCCGACGCCGCCAGCCCCACCACGACCTGGCCCGCGCTCGCCGCCTCCATCGGCGGCGTGGAGCTGATCAACCTCGGACTGGGCGGCAGCGCCCTGCTCGACCCGTTCACCGCCCGCGCACTCCGGGACACCCCCGCAGACCTGATCAGCCTCAAGGTGGGCATCAACCTCGTCAACACCGACCTGATGCGCCTGCGTGCCTTCACCCCCGCCGTCCACGGCTTCCTCGACACCGTTCGCGAAGGCCACCCGGACACGCCGCTGTTGGTCGTCTCGCCCATCCTGTGTCCCATCCACGAAGACACGCCGGGCCCCAGCGCCCTGGACTTCAGCACCCTCAGCACCGGTCTACTGCAGTTCCGGGCGACCGGCGATCCGGCGGAGCGTGCCGGCGGGAAACTGACGCTGAACGTCGTACGGGACGAGCTCGCCCGGATCGTCGCTCAACGGGCCGTCGAGGACCCGAATTTGCATCACCTCGACGGCCGCGAGCTCTACGGTGAGGCGGACTCCGCCGAGTTGCCGCTGCCGGACCAGCTCCACCCGGACGCCGCCACCCATCGCCGCATGGGCCGGCGCTTCGCCGAACTCGCCTTCACCGGCGACGGCGTCTTCGCGGACCACCCCAACTGACAGAGCACGCCCCCTGGTTACTCCCGCTTTCATCGCGCGCACGGAGCTGCGGGGGGCCGGGCGGCCGCAGCTCCGTGCGCGCGGCGCTAGGCCGGACTCCACTTCTGGCGGTCCTCGCCCGAGCAGTCCGACAACTGGAGCGCAGCGCCGCTCTGGATGTCGCCGTCCCGCACCGCCACGCACTTGTCGGCCTGCGGGTTGACCAGGTCGCTGCCGTCGCTGAGCCGGAACTGCTGCGCCGGATTGCCGCTGCACTCCGCGAGTTGGATGACGGTGCCGTTCACGTTCGAGCCGTTGGCGACATCCATGCACAGCCCGAGGGCGCGTACCGTGCCGTCGCTCGCGAAGTTCCACTGCTGCGCGTCGTCGCCGGAACACGTGCGGATCTGCAGCGGCGTCCCGTCGTCTCCTTGGCCGCCGGGGACGTTGATGCACTGGTCCGAGTTGTGGTTCCAGATGCGGACGGAGCCGGGAGAGCCCTGCCCGCCGCCTGATCCGCCGGGCGGCCGAGCCGTTGCCGACGGCGCTTGGCCGTCGCCCTTCTGCGGCGGACGCTTCCCGTCGTCCCCGTCGCCGGGCGACCCGGTTCGTGAGCCGCGTGGCCCGGGGTCCTTCCTCTTGCCGGACGACGATTCGCTCGGGGACGGGGAACGCGGGTTGTAGTCGTCCTGCCCGCCCGTCCATTCGGGGCCGGGTGTGACGTCCGAATCTGCTCTCTCCTCGGTGTCGATTCCGCTGTAGAGCACGACCCCGCCGGTCAGCAGCCCTGCGACGACCAGGCCCGCCGTCGTGGCGAGGACCGTCTTGCGGAGCCGGCCGGGCGGCGGTGCGTCGGGGGCCGGGCTTCTCGAACCCGCCGGGACGATACGGGGGTTGACCGCCGTGACGATGGGGCCGACAGTGTCCGGCTCTCCCTCCGGGAAGGAGCCGGTCGGGGGGTGGCCCTTCTCCCGGTCCGGCAGGGAAGCAGACGTCTCCTCCGCGTCGCGTGCGTCGCGTGCGTCGCGCGCCGAGTGGGTGGCTTCCCGGTCCCGGGAAGGGCCCTGTGCCTGCTGCTCGTCACGGGAGTCCGTCATCGCGTCCTATCGCTCGGTGGGGGCAGTGCATGAAAGAGGGGCGTGGCCGGCCGGTCCGTCGACGTGCCAGGACGACTCGTGAATCCACGGTCACAGGAGTGCTGAGCACGATGTCCTGAACGCGGATCGCTCGAACGCCGTCGGCGACGCAACGCGCGCGGGCACAGGTCCCGGTGTGCCCCGGCGGATATGCGGCCGTGGGGGCGCGGGTTGCCCGCCCCCGTCCAGTGAACAGGGGACGAGCGGTCGTGTGAAACCTCTTCTTGGAAGAAGCGGTTCGAAGGCACCGGAAGGATCGGCACGATTCCGGGCGAGGGCCCGCCTTCCGGGCTCAGGGTTGATTCAGCATGTCTCCGTGCGTTCCGGAATCCTGAACGGGGCGGTCGCGGAAGCACTTCCGGCCCGGCACTTCGCGGCGAAGTACCGGGCCGGGCAACCAACTTGTCTCTCAGGAACCGTTCTTGCCGTACGAGCGCGGCTCGGCGGTGGAGGGCGGCAGGTCCCCGTTGAAGCGGGGGTCGACGTAGTCGCCGAAGTCGAACTTGCGCGGGATGAGCTTCAGGCCTGCGAAGGTGTCGACGATGTCCTGCTCGGAGGCGACCGCTGCCTTGTCGATGGCGACGGGCACCCGGGTGCCGTTCGTGCGCTTCACCGCGTCGAGCGCTGCGGGGTAGGGCAGTCCGGTGTCCTCCGCCCAGACCTTCGCCCACTTCTCCGGATGCTTGAACACCCAGGCCTGGGCCCTCTTCAGACGTTCGATGTAGTCACGGATCGCCGCGGCCTTCTTCTTGTCCTTGAGGGCGCCGGGGGCGGCGACCTGGAAGTTGAGACCGTTGACGACCCCGTCGCCGTCGGTGAGGACACGGCCCTTCTTGCTGCGCAGGACCTGGGAGGTGTACGGGTCCCAGACCGCCCACGCGTCCACCTTCCCGCCGTTGAACGCGGCCAGGGCGTCGGCCGGCTGGAGGTAGCTGAGCTTGACGTCCTTGATGGTGAGCCCGGCCTTCTTCAGGGACGCGACGAGCTGATAGTGGGCCGAGCTGCCCTGTGCGACGGCGATCGTCTTGCCCTTGAGGCTCTTGGTCTCCTTCAGCTTGGAGTCCGAGGGCACGAGGACGGTCTCGCCCTTCGACGTGCCGTGCGTCGCGGCGACCACCGAGATCTTCGAGTCGGCGCCGGCGGCGAAGACGGGCGGGGTGTTGCCGACTGCGCCGATGTCCGCGGCCTTGGCGTTGATCGCCTCGAGCAGCGGCGGGCCCGAGGTGAACGTGGACCACTTGATCTTGTAGTGCAGGTCGTCGAGTTCGCCGGCCGCTCGCAGCACGGCTTCCGAACCGCCTTTCTGGTCACCGACGTTGAGGGTGAGCGAGCCCTTGCCGTCGGTGCCGCCCTTGGAGCCGCCCGCTGCCGAACCGCCGGCGGACGATGTGCCGGAGCAGGCAGTTGCCAGCAGCAAGGGGAGGGGGATGAGCAGAGCGGGGATGGTGCGTCGTCGCATGGTGCGTCCGTTCAAGTCGATTGCGTGCAGCAGCGCTGAGGGGGAGCGGGTCAGGCGCCCGCGTAGGCGGGGAGGGGTGCCTCGACACCGAGCCGGTCCAGCAGCCGGGCCCGGAGTTCGGCGAATCGCGGGTCACCGATGTCCCTCGGCCGGGGCAGGTCCACCTGTGACTCGTAGGCGATCCGGCCCTCGTCCATGACCAGCACACGGTCGGCGAGCAGGAGGGCCTCCTCGACGTCATGTGTCACCAGAAGTACGGCGCAGCCCCGGCGTTGCCAGAGTTCGTCGACGAGTTGCTGGGCCTTGATGCGGGTGAGTGCGTCGAGAGCGCCGAACGGTTCGTCGAGCAGCAGGAGATCGGGTTCGCGTACGAGGGCGCGGGCCAGCGAGGCGCGTTGGGCCTCACCACCGGAGAGCGTCTTGGGCCAGGCGTCGGACCGCTCGGTCAACCCCACTTCCTCCAGCGCCTGTTCGGCCACCTCGCGTCCGGGCCGCCCGGGGAGCCCGAGCAGGACGTTGCGCCACACCCGCTTCCAGGGCATGAGCCGGGGAGCCTGGAAGGCGACGGCCCTGCGGCGCGGCACGAGAACGGTGCCGCCGATCTCACGGTCGAGGCCCGCGAGGATGCGCAGCAGGGTGCTCTTGCCGCATCCGCTGCGGCCCAGCAGAGCCACGAACTCACCGGCCCGCACGTTCAGTTGAAGCCCGTCGACGACCGCGTTGCCGTCGAACTCGCGGGTGAGGCCCTCGACGCGTACGACGGTGTCGGGGGAGGCGGTCGGACGGTCTGGGGTGCGTGCCTTCACTGGCCGGTGAACGTCGGTCGCCATTGCAGCAGCAGCCTTTCGAGAGTGCGGACGATGAAGTCGGCGAGGAGGCCGAGGAAGGCGTAGACGACAAGGCAGACGACGATCACGTCGGTACGCAGGAAGTCGCGGGCCTGGACCATCAGGAAGCCGATGCCGGCGTCGGAGTTGACCTGTTCGGCGAAGACGAGCGCGAGCCAGGCGATGCCGAGCGAGTAGCGCAGGCCGGTCATCGCGCCGGGCAGCGCGGCAGGCAGGATGACGTGCCGCACCAGCCCCCAGCGGGACAGGCCCAACGACTCGCCGGCCTCGATCAGTTGGGCGTCCACGCCGCGGATGCCCGCGTAGACGTTGAGGTACAGCGGGAAGGTGACGCCCATCGTGATGATGGCGACCTTCGGGGTCTCCCCGATGCCGAACCAGATGATGAACAGGGGAATCAGACCGACGAAGGGCACCGTGCGCAGCATCTGGACACTCGCGTCGACAAGGTCTTCGCCGATCCGGAACAGGCCCGACGCGAGGGCGAGAAGCGTGCCCACGAGCGCACCGCACAGCAGCCCCACGGCGACCCGTTGCAGCGAGACGCCCATCGCCTCGGGCAGCGAACCGTCGGCCACGAGGCCGCCGCCGACCTGGGCGATCGTGCCCGGTGAGGCGAGCACGTCGGCCTGAAGTACCCCCACGGAGCTGAGCAGTTGCCACAGGGCGAGCAGCAGCACCGGGCCGGAGGTGCGGCGCAGCCAGCGGGGGAGACGGGCCCGCCGTCGAGTGTCGGAGGTGATGGGTTCGAGGACGGGCTCGGGCAGCAGATGCGGCGCCGCACCGGACGCGTCCGGAGAGGCGTGACTGACACTCATTGAAGGCTCCACGTGGGCAGCGGGACAGCCCTGGGCGGCTCTGCACGCGTGAGGCGTGTGAGCGGAGCCGCCGAGGCGAAAAGTTGGAAAAAGCGGGGGAGTTGCGGCAGACGTCAGCAGCCGCGACAGACCGCGGACGCCACCCGCAGCAGGTCGATGTGTCCGCGCGTGGTGAGCATTGCTGAACGCATGCGGCCCGCGGGGCGGGGCGCCGCTGTGGAGGCCGCGGCGGGATTCGAACCCGCGTAACTCGCGTTGCAGGCGAGCCCCTCAGCCTCTCGGGCACACGGCCGTCGTGAAACGACTGACCCGACCGTAGACGGGGTGGCGATGGCCGCGGAAGGGAAGCCCGGGCGGTGCCACACAGTTGTCATACGCGGTTCACGAGCCGGGTCGTCAGTCATACCGAGGACGCGCTTTCCTTCGCGGCGGAGCCGGTCCCGGCCGGTGCTGCGTCCCGTTCCAGAGCGATGTTCCGGCGGTGCTCCCGGAAGGCGTAGGCGAGCGCGGCTGCCCAGAGCACGTACAGCCCGGCGTAGACGGTGCCGGGCACCGCGCCGTCCGCGGCGATCCAGTCGCTGTGCAGCAGGGTGCGGGCGTTGGTGACCAGGATGATGCCGCCGACCGCAGTCCCGAGGACGCGCGGGGGGACACGGCGTACCAGCCATGCGGCGAGCGGTGCGGCGATCACGCCTCCGACCAGGAGCGCCGCCGCCCAGCTCAGGTTGACGCCCTCGGAGCCGAGGCTCGTCAGGAAGCCGATACTGGCGGCGACGGTGACCAGGAACTCGCTCGTGTCCACGGAACCGATCACCTTCCGCGGCTCCAGTCGTCCGCCGGCCAGGATGGCCGGAGTGCCGACGGGGCCCCAGCCGCCTCCGCCGGTGGCGTCGACGAACCCGGCGACCAGCCCGAGCGGGGAGAGGAAGCGTTTCCGCAGCGGCTTGCCGAGATTGCGGGTCGAGAGTCCGAAGAACGTGAACCGCGTCAGCAGGTAGAGCCCCAGGCCCAGCAGGATGAGGGACATGACCGGTTCGGCGACGGCCGTGGACAGTCCGGACAGGACGGTCGCTCCCGCGAACGCGCCCACGGCCCCGGGGACGCCGATCTTCGCGACGACGCGCCAGTCGACGTTGCCGAAGCGCCAGTGCGAGGCACCGGAGACGAGCGTCGTGCCGATCTCGGCGAGGTGCACTGTGGCGGACGCGGCCGCGGGGTTGGTGCCCACTGCCAGGAGCAAGGTCGTGGACGTGACCCCGTAGGCCATTCCCAGGCTGCCGTCGACCAGTTGGGCACCGAGGCCGGCGAGGGCCAGCAAGATGAGCGTGCGCATGCGACTCCGACCCCATTCCCTAGTATCCCTATCGTCTTGATAGAGAATGTGCCGACGGTGATGCGCCGGTCAAGGGCGTCTCGTCAGCTGGACACGGTCATGGATTCGTCCACGCCTCGGGCAACTCCGTCAGCCGGTGGATGTGTTCAGGAAGGTCGGCGGCCGCGACGTCGGCCAGCGTGACCTCGCTCAGGATGGCGCGGACGTTGGCACGGACCGCGATCCACAGCGGGAGCAGCGACTCGGCCGGGCCGGTGTAGGTGAGTTCGGGGGGACGTTCGCCGCGTACGGACACCAGGGGGCCGTCCACCACACGGATCACGTCGGCGACGGTGATCGACTCGGCGGGTGCCGCGAGCCGGTAGCCGCCCTGGCCGCCGCGCTGGCTGATAACGAGTCCGCCCCGCCGCATGTCGTTGAGGATGCTCTCCAGGAACTTGTGCGGGACCCCCTGGGCCTTGGAGATCGCCTCGGTCTTGATGGGGCCGTCGTCCTGCGCGGCCGCGAGTTCCAGCGCGGCGCGCACCGCATAGTCCGCTTTTGCCGAGATCCGCATGGCGGCATTATCCGGCACGGCGGGCGGCCGCTGGGCAGGGGCTCCGCCGGCAGGCGTCCCAGGCCGGGGCGAGCGGCAGGGCACGACGCGTCGGCGGCCGGTCGTTCACGGCTGCCGGGTGTGCGCGTCCGGCGCCCCCGTACTCGCCGTGGCCGCTGATCACACCACGGCGAGTGAGCGCACTTCGGTCATCCGGCCTGGCCGCTGTCCTTCAAGGACCCCCAGCCGTGCCAGCGGTCGACCTCGATCCAGGCGCTGACCCGGCCGCGGTCCCGCTGCGGATACTGCTTTCCCGTGTAGTGCCGGGCGAGGCGGTCGATGTCGGCCAGACCCTCGTCCTCGCGGAGCTCGGCGACGGTGCCGATGATGCTGATGTGCGTGTACCAGTTGGCCTCGTCGAGCACGGTGAGCGTGACCCGGGGGTCGTTCCGCAGGTGCTCCAGCCTCTTCCGACCCTCATCCATGTTGACCAGAACGCGTCCGTCGACCCAGAGGTACCAGGTGGCCGTGGAGACCGGCTGCCCGTCGGAACGCAGGGTCGTGATGACGGACGGATTGGCGTTGGCCAGCATCGTGACTGCGGCCTCGGGAAGCGGTGGCTTGGACATGCGGATCCCTTCGAACTTCGGTCCGGCGCCTGCCGGTGCCGGCACCCATTGTGCGGACGGACGCTGGGTACCCGGGTCCGCGACGCTGACCCAGGGGGAGGGCCACTCCGCTGGATCAGCGCCGGCGCGGTCACCTGCGCAGGCGGTAGCGGAGCCAGACGAGGCCGTCCCGCAGGGACTCGTTCGCCACAAGCTCCAGCACAGCGCCGGAACGCCCCGATGCCCCGTGCCACATGTGCCCCTCGCCCGGCCCGGCCAGGCACGGGTGTACGAGCAGACTCACCTCGTCCAGCAGATCGGCTGCGAGGAGGGCACCGTTGAGGGCGCCGCCGCTGTCGACACGTACCGTACGGGCGCCCTCGGTCTCCGCGAGAGCCCTCAACACCGCCTCCAGATCGACCCGTTCGGTGCCCTCGACCAGCTGCCGTACCCGACGCGCCGCGGGGTGCGGTGAGGTGGCTTGCGAGTGCAGGGCGAGCACGTCCGACCAGTGGCCGGCGTCGCGCAGCTCCGTCCATCGGCTTACGCGCCCCCTGCCGTCCACCACGGCCAGCAGCGGCCCGTCCTCGGCGGGCCCGGGGCCGGGGGCCGATGCGAGCAACTCCTCCTGGGCGAGGATGGTGTCGGCCCCCGGCGAGGGTGACGTCTGTGACAACGGCCGTACCGCCGACGGCTGCCGCAGCCGTCGGCGGTACGGAGCCGGACCCGCAGGTGCTCCGGGCCCCTCTACTCGTTGCGCAGGACCGGGCGGAGCGCGTCGAGGACGCTCGCGTCGTCGATGGTGCCGGGCACAGGTTCGTCAGTGCCCTCGGCGATGTTCCGCATGGTCTTGCGCAGGATCTTCCCCGACCTGGTCTTGGGCAGGGCCGCCACGACCGAGACCTCCTTGAGCGAGGCGACCGCCCCGACCTGGTCCCGCACCATCTGGACCAACTCCGCGCGCAGGCCCTCCTCGTAGCCGTCGGCGCCGGCGTCGACACCTGACTTGAGGACCACGAAACCGCGGGGGACCTGGCCCTTCAGCTGGTCGGCGACACCGATGACGGCGCATTCCGCGACGTCGGGATGGCCGGCCAGGACCTCCTCCATGCCGCCGGTGGAGAGCCTGTGACCGGCGACGTTGATGACGTCGTCCGTACGCCCCATCACGTACAGGTAGCCGTCCTCGTCGAGATAACCGCCGTCACCGGTGAGGTAGAAGCCGTCGAACGCCGACATGTACGACGAGACGAATCGCTCGTCGTCGTTCCACAGCGTCGGCAGCGACCCCGGAGGCATGGGCAGCTTCGCCACGATGGCGCCGTTGGTTCCGGTCGGCACCGGCTTGCCGTCGCCGTCGAGCACCTGGATGTCCCATCCCGGCAGCGGCTTGGTGGGCGATCCGGGCTTGACGGGCAGGAGTTCGATGCCCGCCGGGTTGGCGACGATCGGCCAGCCGGTCTCGGTCTGCCACCAGTGGTCGATCACCGGGATCTGAAGCAACTCGGAGGCCCAGCGGTAGGTTTCGGGATCCAGCCGCTCCCCGGCGAGGAAGAGGTACTTCAGCGAGGACAGGTCGTACTCGCGGGCGTGGTCCCCGTTCGGGTCCTCCTTCTTCAGCGCCCGGAACGCGGTGGGAGCGGTGAACATCGAGCGCACCCCGTACTCGGACGCGACCCGCCAGAACTGCCCCGCGTCGGGGGTGCCGACCGGCTTGCCCTCGTAGAGCACCGAGGTGGCACCGACCAGCAGCGGCGCGTAGACGATGTAGGAGTGGCCCACGACCCAGCCGACGTCGGACGCGGTGAACAGCGTCTGACCTGGGCCGACGTCGTAGACGTTGGTCATGCTCCAGGCCAGGGCGGTGGCGTAGCCGCCGCCGTCGCGGACGACGCCCTTCGGCTTCCCGGTCGTCCCGGAGGTGTAGAGGACGTAGAGCGGATCGGTGGACTTCACCGGCACCGGCGCGGCAGGTTCGGCCGCCGCGCAGGCCTCCGCCCAGTCGACGTCGCCCTCGCCCAACGTGGCCTTCGCCTGCGGGCGTTGGAGGACCACCGACTTCGCGGGCTTGTGCGCGGCGAGCTCGATCGCCTTGTCCAGCAGCGGCTTGTACTCGATGACGCGTGAGCCCTCGATCCCGCAGGAAGCGGAGACGACGACGACCGGAGAGGCGTCGTCGATGCGTACGGCCAGCTCCTTCGCGGCGAAGCCGCCGAAGACCACCGAGTGCACCGCGCCCAACCGCGCGCAGGCGAGCATCGCGACGGCCGCCTCCGGCACCATCGGCATGTAGATCACGACACGGTCGCCGGTCCCGACGCCCATGTCGCGCAGCGCCCCGGCGAAGGTCGCGACCTCGTCGCGCAGACGGCTGTAGGTGTAGGTCGTCTTCGTGCCGGTGACGGGGGAGTCGTGGATCAGCGCCGGCTGGTCGCCGCGTCCGCCGTCCGCATGGCGGTCCAGCGCGTTGTAGGAGACGTTCAACTCGCCGTCGGGGAACCATCGGTAGAAGGGCGGCCGCGAGTCGTCCAGTGCCTTCGAGGGGGCCTTGTGCCACTCCAGCGCGTCGGCCGCGTCCAGCCAGAACCGTTCCCGGTCCGACACGCTCGCGCGGAAGATGTCCTCGTAGGTGCCCACCGGGGCCTCCCTCCGGGCGGCCCGTGGGAGCCGCCCCGTCGCGTGTTGGTTCTCCGCCCCGAGCCTGCCCGCCCGGACGGAACCAACGCAGTCCTCACCGTTTGCGGAGCCACTGATTCCGCTCCGCTCGGCCGGTACGGCGACCATACGGCCAACGCACGGTCCTGGTCAGCCGCCGGGACGGGGGTCGGCGGATTCACGGGGACCACGGGACGGCAGGGCCTGCGCTCGATGCCGGGGCGGCCTCGCCCTCGATGCCCGCGGCAGCCGGTCAGCCCCAGCCCGCCCGGGTCCGCCTGACGCGGCGGCCGCTCGATGCCGGGGCGGGCCCTGGGAAGTGCGCGATGCGGGCAGAGCTGCCCGTCAGGAGATGCCTGGCGGCGTCCGCTTCTTGTTCCTTGACCCGGATCTCGTGCCGGTCCTAGCTTCCGTGAGGAACGACTGCCTCATGTGTTCCCGTGGGCCGCCCGGCCGGCCGACCCCTCCCGTCCCGCCCCTGCCACAGAGGAGCATCCCCGCATGCCCTTGCAGTCCACCGCCGGAGCCGACGAGGCCCCCGGACCGGTCGGCCTCACCTCCGGCGCCCATACCGTCCTGCGTCCCGCCGGAGCGGCTCGGATCACGGGCGGCCTGTGGGACGCGAGGCGCACCGTGAATGCGCGTACGAGCATCCCTGACGGCTACGAGCGGCTGGAGGAAGCGGGGAATCTGCACAACCTCCGCCTGGCGGCGGGCACTTCACAGGGCGCGTACGTCAACGACCTGCCGTTCATGGACTCCGACGCCTACAAGTGGCTGGAGGCCGCTGCCTGGCAGCTCGGGGATCCGGCGACGGACACCGCGGCCGCGGGTGAACTCGCTGACAGCATCAGCAAGTTGACGACCCTGCTCGAACAGGCCCAGCAGCCCGACGGATACCTGCAGTCCTACTACCAGGTGCAGAAGCCGTCGGTGCGCTTCCAGGAACTCGCATGGGGCCACGAGTTGTACTGCGCCGGCCACCTCGTCCAGGCCGCCGTCGCCCACGTCCGCACCACCGGACGTACCGAAGTCCTCGCCGTCGCACGCCGGCTGGCCGACCACGTCGACGAGCGCTTCGGCACCGGCGAAGGCCGCATCGACGGTGTCTGCGGACATCCCGAGATCGAGACCGCACTGGTGGAGCTGTACCGCTGCACCGGCGAGCGGCGGTACCTCGACCTCGCCCGCTACTTCGTCGACCGTCGCGGCCACGGCCTGCTCCCCGAAGGCCGGTTCGGCAGCCGCTACTGGCAGGACCACGTGCCGGTACGGGACGCCGATGCCGTCGCAGGCCACGCCGTGCGCCAGTTGTACCTGCTGGCGGGGGTCGTCGACGTGTACGCCGAGACGGGCGACACGACGCTGCTGGAGGCCGCCGAGCGGCTGTGGGAGGAGGCGGCGGCCAGGAGGAGTTACCTCACCGGAGGCGTCGGCTCGCACCACGAGGACGAGGCGTTCGGCGACCCGTACGAACTGCCCCCGGAGCGCGCCTACACCGAGACGTGCGCCGCCATCGCCTCCGCCATGCTGAGCTGGCGGCTGCTCCTGGCCACGGGCCGCGCCCGCTACGCCGACCATCTCGAACGGGTGCTCTTCAACGGTTTCCTCTCCGGCGTCTCCCTCGACGGCCGGAGCTACGTCTACGTCAATCCGCTCCAGGTCCGTGACGGCCACGTCCAGAGCGAGGGCGACCACACGGCGTTCCGCACCCGCTGGTTCCGCTGCGCCTGCTGCCCGCCGAACGTGATGCGGCTCCTTGCTTCGCTGCCGCACTACATGGCCGCGTCGGACGGTGAGGGCCTGCTCCTGCACCAGTACGCGACCGGTTCGTACGCGGCCGGTACCGCCGCCGTCGACGTCGCCACCGACTACCCCTGGAACGGCCGCGTCGAGATCACCGTGACGGGGTCCGGCGCCGAAGAGGCGGCGGGCGACTGGCCGTTGACCCTGCGGATCCCGCACTGGGCGGCAGGCCGCTGGTCGGCGCGCGTCGCCGGAGAACCCCTGAGCGCGAAGGAGGCCGTCACCGACGACGGGTGGCTGCGGCTGCGCCGCCCGTGGCGCCGCGGCGACAAGGTGGTCCTGGAACTGGACCTCGCATCACGGCTGACCTCCCCTCCCTCGCGCGTGGACGCGGTCCGCGGATGCGTCGCCGTCGAACGCGGTCCCCTCGTGTACTGCGTCGAGCGCGTCGACCAGCCCTCGGGCACGCGGCTCGACGACCTGAGGCTGGACCCCGCCCGTCCGCTCACCGAGACCAGGCGGGAGGACCTGCTGGGCGGCACGGTCACCGTCGGGGCCACCGCTCGGACGGCCGCGCCTCCACCAGCCGGCTCCTGGTGGCCGTACGACGAGAGGCCGTCCCCTGACGTCGCTGCCGGTCCCACCGGCGCGGAGACGGAGGGCCCGTTCGAGGTGACCGCCGTCCCGTACCACCTGTGGGCCCACCGCGAGGACGGCCCCATGCGCGTGTGGCTCCCGCTGGACGAGCGCAGGCAGGCGCCGCGCCCTTGAACTCCGCCGCCTGACGGGGCTCAGGGCCGGTTCAGCTTCGCCGGATCTGCATGATCGCGACTCGGGCGTCGTGTCCGTCGACGTGCATCGGAACGGCAGCCGTGGGCTTGAGCCGGATCGGTGCCGTTGGTGCCGGGGAGCCAGGCGATCTCGTCGATGCCCCGAGAGGAAGACGCGCTCGTGCTGCCGTAGACCGCGGAAAGCCGACAGGGGAATGGAAGGGCTCCGCCCCGCGCTCGACGGAGCTGCTTTCACCGGCGAACCACGCCTGCCAACGCGGGCGTCCTACCGGCATGGGCAAGATCTCGTGTGCGGTGCGGCAGCTGCTCGTCTTCGGCTGGGACCAGGCACGCTGCTGTGCGTTCGCCGTCGCACTGCTCGGCGGCATCGCCGTCTCGGGGCTCCTGCCGCGGCTGCCGGTCGCGCGCTACGACCTCGTGCTCGTGTACGGCATCGCGCTGGCGCTGCTGGCGAGACGGCTGGACTGGGACAGCAGGCGGGACACCGCGGTGATAGCCGGATGCCACCTCATCGGGCTGCTCTTCGAACTGGTCAAGGTCCGCCTCGGGTCGTGGAGTTACCCGGAACCCGCGTTCACGAAGGTCGCGGGCGTCCCGCTCTACGGCGGATTCCTCTACGCCGCCGTGGGGAGCTACGTCTGCCGCGCGTGGCACCTGCTGGAACTGAGGCTGACCGGCTACCGGCCTCGCGTCATGGCCGTCCTGGCCGCCGCCGTCTACCTCAACTTCTTCACCCACCACTGGCTGCCCGACGCCCGCTGGGTGCTCGCGGCACTGATGCTCGTCGCGACCTGCGGCACATGGGTGCGCTACACCGTGGGCACGTACCGCCACCGGATGCCGCTCGCCTTGACCTTCGTCCTCATCGGCTTCTTCCTCTGGATCGCGGAGAACGCCGCCACCTACGCGGGCGCATGGAGCTATCCCGACCAACTGGACGGCTGGCAGCCGGTCTCCCCGGCCAAGTTCGGAGCCTGGGCCCTGCTGATCAGCGTCACCTTCGTCCTGGCGGCGGCGGCGGGCAGGCGGAGGGCGGCCGACCGGTCGCGGCCGGACGGGAGCTCCGAACCGGCTCCGCTCGCCGGCGCACGTACGTCACGGGGTGCGCCTCACGGTGAGCCGGAGCCCCTCGGCGGCGACGGGGTCCTGGAAGGTCGGGGTGAAGGGCAAGTCCGTGCGGGCGTCGGGGAGCACGGCGCGATCGGCCGCTGACCCCGGGTAAGCGGAATTCTCCATTCCCTAGAGTGGTCGGGGTCCGTACCATCACCGCGACGATCCGAGGTGCGCCACGTGAGCAACGTCCCCGCTCTCACACTCAACAACGGAATCCCCATGCCGCAGCTGGGCTTCGGCGTCTACCAGGTGCCGGACGAGGAGACCCCGCAGGTGGTCGCGACCGCACTGGAGGCGGGCTACCGCAGCTTCGACACCGCCACGCTCTACGGGAACGAGGAGAGCACCGGCCGAGCGCTGGCGGAGTCCGGTATACCTCGCGAAGAACTCTTCGTGACCACCAAGCTGTGGAACACCGACCAGGGATACGACGCCGCTCTCCGGGCCTTCGACTCCTCCCTGGAGAGCCTGGGCATGGACTACGTCGACCTCTACCTGATCCACTGGCCGCTGCCGGCCCGCGATCTGTACGTCGAGACCTGGCGGGCGCTGGAGAAGGTCCATGCCGAGGGCCGAGCGAGGTCGATCGGCGTCTCCAACTTCCAGCCCGCGCACCTGACCAGGCTGACCGAGGAGACGGACGTCGTCCCCGCCGTCAACCAGGTCGAGCTTCATCCGCGTCTGCAGCAGGAGGAGTTGCGCGCCTTCGACGCCGGCCACGGCATCGCCACCGAGGCATGGTCTCCGCTGGGACGCGGCAACGGCGTGCTGGACGACCCGGCCGTCACCGGCATCGCCGGGAAGCACGGCCGGACCCCGGCGCAGGTGGTACTGCGCTGGCACCTCCAGCTCGGGAACGTAGTGATCCCCAAGTCGGTGACGCCAGCCCGGATCCGGGAGAACATCGACGTTCTCGGCTTCGAACTGGACGAGGCGGACCAGGCCGCCCTCGGAGCCCTGGAGACCGGGGAACGCGTGGGGCCCCACCCCGAGACGTTCAACTGACGGGCTGCGAAGCCCCGTTCAAGGTGATGGGAATCGCCGTGCTCCCACCGGGCCGCCGAAGCGGCGCTGAGCCGTCGGCGGCCCGGTGGAGCAGGGTGATCAGCCGAGCGGTGGAACCTGGCTCAACAGCTCCTCGATGCGGGCCAGTTCGTCGTCGGCGAAGTCGAGTCGTTCCGTCGCCGCGACGCTGTCCGCGAGCTGTTCAGGGCTGCTCGCGCCGACGAGCGCCGAGGTGACACGGCCGCCGCGCAGCACCCAGGCCAGCGCCATCTGAGCCAGGGACTGCCCGCGCTCCCGTGCCACCGTGTTCAGGCCGCGCAGCATGCCGACCGTCTTCTCGGTGATCTGCTCGCTGCTGAGGAACGGACTGGCCCCGGCCGCACGGGAGTCGGCGGGTACGCCGTCGAGATAGCGGTCGGACAGGAGGCCCTGCGCCAGCGGCGAGAAGACGATGGAGCCTGCTCCCAGATCCGTCAGGGTGTCCAGCAGTCCTTCCTCGGGGGCCCTGTCGAGCATCGAGTAGCGCGGCTGGTGGATGAGCAACGGCGTCCCCAACTCCCGCAGAATGCGGGCCGCTTCACGCGTCTGCTCGGGGGAGTAGTTGGAGATGCCCGCGTAGAGGGCCTTGCCCTGCTGCACCGCGGAGTGCAGCGCACCCATCGTCTCCTCGAGCGGCGTGTCCGGGTCGGGCCGGTGCGAGTAGAAGATGTCGACGTGTGAGAGAGACATGCGTCCGAGGCTCTGGTCGAGGGACGCGAGAAGGCTCTTGCGGGAGCCCCATTCACCGTACGGACCGGGCCACATCAGGTGACCGGCCTTCGTGGAGACGAGGATCTCGTCGCGGTACGGGCGCAGGTCCTCGTGGAAGATGCGCCCGAACGCGGTCTCTGCCGCACCGGGCGGCGGCCCGTAGTTGTTGGCCAGGTCGAAGTGGGTGACGCCCAGGTCGAAGGCGCGGCGCACGATGGCGCGTTGGCGTTCCAGGGGGCGGTCGGTGCCGAAGTTGTGCCAGAGGCCCAGGGAGATCGCGGGGAGGCGGAGGCCACTGCGGCCCGTACGGCGGTAGGGCATCTGCTCGTAGCGGCCGGGCTCTGCTCGGTACACGGTGGACTCTCTCCTCAAGTGCTGCTCGGATTACGGTCGGTGGAACGGGACGGCCGCGATGCCGGGACACCGGCACGCCGGGTCTCCGTCTCGGGCGAACGGGCCGGAACGGTGTGTGTCAGGCGACGCCCTCCGGGCTGGCGCCCTCGATCTGCACTCCGTCGGCGGCGATGCGTCCGATCTCCGCAAGGTCGTCGTCGCTCAGTGAGATGTCGGCGGCAGCGGCGCTGGCCTCGATGTTGCGGCTGCTGCGGGCGCCCACCAGGGCCACGTCCACCCCTGCCAGCACCCACGCGATCGCGAGCTGGCTGACGCTGTATCCGCGCGCTTCCGCGAAGTCCGCGAGCCGGCGCACCACGGCCACGTTCTTCCGCAGGGCGTCGCCGGTGAAGGCGGTCGCCTGGCTGCGCCAGTCGCCGTCCTCGAAACGGGTGTTCTCGTCGAACCTGCCTGTCAGCAGTCCGCTGGCGAGCGGGCTGTAGGCGAGTACGCCGATCCCGTGCTCGCGGGCGTAGGGCAGGATCTCCGCCTCGATGCCCCGGCGGAAGAGGTGGTAGGGCGGCTGGAGGGTCTCCACCGGACGTACGGCCGCGAACTCGGCCATCTGCGCCGCGTCGTAGTTGGACACCCCGACGTGCCGCAGCTTGCCCTCGTCGACCATCTCCTGGAGCGCGCCCGCCGTCTCCGCCGCGGGCACGTCCGGGTCCGGCCAGTGCACCTGGTACAGGTCGACCGTCTCGACGCCGAGCGCCCGCAGGCTCTGCTCCACACCGTCGCGCAGGTAGGCCGCCGAGGCGTCCCGTCCGCCCCCGTCCGGGCGGACGCCGCCCTTGGTGGCGATCACCACGCTGTCCCGGTCCCTGGTGAGCTCTTCGCGCAGCGCCTTGCCCAGCAGCCGTTCCGAGGCGCCGAATCCGTACGCCTGCGCCGTGTCGAAGAGGTTCACGCCCAGCTCACGTGCATGGCGGATGGCGGCGATCGCGGCATCCTCGTCGAAGGACCCCCAGTCGCCGCCCAGCTGCCACGTGCCGTAAGCGACGCGGGAGACGCGAAGGCCGGTGGCTCCCAGTGTGGTGGTCCGCATGTGTGCGCTCCCGAGGGTCGTGGGCAGTGGACTTCTCCAGGCTGGCTCGCTCCGAGCAATGCGTCCAATAGAAGAAAGCGAACGGATTCAGCGGCTAGCCTTCTCAATGTGGAACTACGGCACCTCGAATACTTCGTCACCGTCGCCGAAGAGCGGCACTTCACGCGCGCCGCCGAGCGGCTGCTGGTCTCCCAGTCCGGGCTCTCGGCGTCCGTCCGCGCGCTCGAGAGGGAGCTGGGCGCCAAGCTGTTCGTACGGACCACGCGCAGCGTCGAGCTGACGGGCGCCGGCAAGGCGCTGCTGAGTGAGGCGACGCGGACGCTGGCGAGCATGCGGGCGGCGAAGGAGGCCGTCGCGGCCGTCCAGGGACTGCTGCGCGGCAGTCTCTCCGTCGGCACCGAACAGTGCATCGCCGGCGTGCATGTGCCGCGCCTGCTGGCCCGTTTCCGGGAAGAGCACCCCAAGGTGGAGATCCGGCTGCGGCAGGCCGGCTCGGCCCAGCTCGCCGAGGCGGTCGGTGCGGGGCGCCTCGATCTGGCCTTCGTCGCACTGTGCGCACCCCCTCCGCAGGGCGTCCGCCTGATGCCGCTCACGGAGGAACCGCTGATCCTGCTGTGCCACCCCGGCCACTCGCTCGCCGCGGGTGAGGAGGCCCGCTGGGCGGAGCTGAAGGGCGAGGCGCTGGTGGACTTCCAGTCCGACTGGGGAGTGCGTCAGTCGACCGACCGGGCCTTCGCGGCGGCCGGAGTCGAACGCCAGGTGGCCCTGGAGGTCAACGACGTCCACAGCATGCTCGAGCTCGTGGAGCAGGGCCTCGGAGTCGCCGTCGTCCCACGGCACTTCGCGCGCAAGCCCCAGGCGGCGGGGCTGCGCTCAGTCGAACTGACGGAAGGGCCCCGGCCGATCTGGCAGGTCTCGGTCGCGATACCCGACGGCGATGCCGCCAGCCCCGCCGCGCGCAAGCTCTGCTCGTACCTGGATCTGCCGGCGCACTCGCGGAGGTGACCCAACTTCGGCGTGGATCAGTCGTGTTGACGTGTTGACCTTGGTGCGGCGGTTGGCCAGTATCGATGCCGCCACACCGCAGTCGCCGCGCTGATCCGGTGCCCCGGGAGGGCCGATGTCCTTCGTACACCCCGTCGACCCCCCGTCCGAAACGGCAACCGGGCCCGAAACGCCGGCCGTTGACGGATCCGGCGCCGCCGCCCCCGCTACGGCGGAGGGCCGCGGCCCCGGTCACCGCAACCCCCTTTCGGCAAGAGCCTCCGCAAGGCGG
>NZ_JACBXA010000070.1 GCF_013870515.1 Streptomyces albidus (ex Kaewkla and Franco 2022)
CATCGGGTGAGCGCGCCCGGCGGCCCGTGCGAGACGTTCCGAGAGGCCGTGGACGCGCTCCTCGGGCACCTCGCCGTAGAAGGCGAGGGTGATGTGCCAGTTGGCCACGTCGGTCCAGCGGAGCCCGGCTGCACCGTCCAGCGCTTGCAACTCCTTGACGGCGTCGCCGAGTTGGCCCGGCCCTTCGAGCACGTGGCCGGGCGGGAGGATGGCCGTGAAGAGTCTCATGCGGCAAGGATGCCGTGCCCGGCGGCAAGGGTGGGGAGTGCCGGTCGAAGACCGGTCCGCAGCTTCTAGAGGAAGCGGCGGATCGGCCGGGTGGCCGACTGCTGCACCCGTCGCGCGACGGACCGGCGCTTCCAGGCCTCCGCCGTGATCGCGGTACTGGAGGCGAGGTCCTCCGTGAAGTGCCGGTCCAGCGTCTGTGTGAGCGTCTCGTCCATGACGGCGAGCATGACCTCCTCGTCGTGGTCGAGGGAGCGTCGGTTGATGTTGGTGGATCCGACCAGCGACACCACACGGTCCACTGTGATGATCTTGGTGTGCAGCATCGTCGGCTGGTACTGCCACACCCGTACGCCCGCGTCGAGCAGATCGGCGTAGTACCGCTCCCCGGCCATCAGGGAGACCCGCTTGTCCGTGTACGGACCGGGCAGCACGATGTCCACGGCGACGCCGCGGCGCGCGGTGGCGCACAGCAGCTCGGTGAAGAAGTCGTCCGGCGCGAAGTACGCGGAGGCCATGCGGACCCGCTCCTGCGCCGACTCCAGCACGACGCGCAGCAGGGTCTGCATGTCCTGCCAACCGAAGCTGGCGGAACCGCGCACCACCTGCACGACGGCCGTCCCCGTCGCCTCCTGCTCGATGAACCGGTCCCTGTCGTCGAAGAGTTCACGGTGGCACTCGGCCCAGTTCTGGGCGAAGGCCGCGCTCACCCCGTCGACGGCGGGGCCCCTCACCCGGATGTGGGTGTCACGCCATTCGCCCTCGTGCCGGGCGTCGCCGCACCACTCCTCGGCAATGCCCACCCCGCCGGTGAACGCGACGGACTCGTCGACGACCAGCACCTTGCGGTGGCACCGGTGGTTCTGCTTCACCGGCGAACTCCACAGCGGTTTGCGGAACCACACCACCTGTACGCCCGCGTCCGCCATGTCGTCGAGCAGCCGCTCCTCTATCGGCCGGCTGCCGAACCCGTCGAGCAGCAGCCGTACGCGCAGCCCCTGCCGGGCGCGGTCGGCAAGGGCGCGGGCGAACTCGTGGGCGATCTCCCCCCGCCAGTACACGAACGTCATCATGTCGATCGTGTGGCTGGCGGAACGGATCGCCTCCAGCATCGCCGGGAAGATCTCGTCCCCGTTCCGCAGGACGTCCAGCTGGTTGCCCTCGGTCGCGGCGATGCCGATGAGCCTCTCGAGCCGCCTGCGTATCAGGTGCTTGCGCTCGGCGGACTCCGCCGCGGTGAGAGGAGCGTCGTCGGCGGGGGACGACTCGGTGAGACTCATGGCCGTCACCTTAGAGGTGCTCCCTCAAGCAGAGGTGGTCAGGCGGTCACGCTCGTGTGAATGTGCCCCGTCACGGTCGGCCTTGTCCTCCTCGTCCGCCTTCGCGGGCTCCTCCCGAGGCACGAACACCAGGTGCCGGTGCCCGCGACGCAGGTCGACGCGGAGCCGCAGACCGCCCGCGCGGGCCAGCGCCAGGCCGACACCCACGGCGATGACCGCCGAGATCAGACCACCGGAGAGGAAGCCGACGCGTGCACCGAAGGTGTCGGTGACCCAGCCCATGACCGGCCCGCCGATGGGCGTACCGCCGACGAAGACCATCATGTAGAGGCTCATCACCCTGCCCCGCATCGTCGGGTCCGACGCCAGCTGGACGCTCGCGTTGGCGGTGACGTTGAAGGTCAGACCCATGATTCCGATGGGCGCCATCAGCGCGGCGAAGAGCCAGAAGGACGGCGTGAGCGCCGCGACCGTCTCCAGCACCCCGAAGAGCAGCGCCGCCCCCACCATCAGCCGCATACGGGAGGTGCCCCGCCTTGCGGAGAGCAGCGCGCCCGCCACGGAGCCGACGGCCATGAGGGTGTTGAGCAGCCCGTACGTGCCGGCACCCTCATCGAAGACCTTGTCCGTGAAGGCCGTGAGCCAGATCGGGAAGTTGAAGCCGAAGGTGCCGATGAAGCCGACGAGGACGATGGGCCACATCAGCTCGGGGTTGCTGCGCACGTAGCTCAGTCCCTCACGCAGCTGGCCCTTGCCGCGCGGTGCGCGTTCGGCACGGTGCAGCTCTCCGGTGCGTATCAGCAGCAGGCCCGCGAGCGGGGCGAGGAAGGAGAGGCCGTTGAAGAGGAACGCCCAGCCGCTGCCGACCGCGGAGATCAGCACACCGGCGATCGCGGGGCCGACGAGGCGGGCGCTCTGGAAGTTCGCCGAGTTGAGCGAGACCGCGTTGCGAATCTGATCGGGGCCGACCATCTCGGAGACGAAGGTCTGCCGGGTCGGGTTGTCGAACACGGTGGCCACGCCGAGCACGAAGGCGAGCACGTAGACGTGCACGACGTGCACGTTGCCGCTGAGCGTGAGCGCTGCCAGCGCGAGCCCCGTCACGGCCATGACCGACTGGGTGAGCAACAGCAGCTTGCGCTTGTCGCAGCGGTCGGCCAGAACACCGCCGTAGAGCCCGAAGAGCAGCATGGGAAGGAACTGCAGCGCCGTGGTGATGCCGACGGCGGTCGCCGATCCGGTGAGGCTGAGCACCAGCCAGTCCTGCGCGATGCGCTGCATCCACGTCCCCGTGTTGGAGACGGCCTGGCCCATGGCGAAGAGGCGGTAGTTGCGGATGCGCAGCGAACTGAACATCGACGGCCGGGAGGCGGATGTCGCCCCCGGGTTCTGCTTGTCGGTTGCGGTCTTGTCATCAGGTGCGGGTGCGGAATGTGCTCCGTTTCCCGTACTCAAACGGGTCGCCTCCTCGTCTTTCGTCTGTCTCTCGTCCGGTTTTCGTCTCGCTCCCTCTCGGGGGCCGCGCCCTACGAGTGCGCCAGCTTCTCCAGCACGGGTGCCGCCGCACGCAACCGTGCCCATTCGTCCTCGTCGAGCTGACCGGCCAGGTCTGCCAGCCAGGCGTTCCGCTTCTCGCGGCTGGCGGCGAGCATCGACTCGGCCTGCTCGGTCTGCGTCACCGTCTTCTGGCGGCGGTCGTCGGGGTGCGGCTCCAGACGGACCAGCCCCTTGGCCTCCAACATCGCGACGATACGTGTCATCGACGGGGGCTGCACATGCTCTTTTCGGGCCAGCTCGCTGGGTGTGGCCGAGCCGCATCGGGCGAGCGTGCCGAGCACCGACATCTCCGTCGGGCTCAGCGACTCGTCCACCCGCTGGTGCTTGAGGCGCCTCGAAAGTCGCATGACGGCGGTGCGCAGTGCGTTCACAGCGGCCATGTCGAGATCACTGTCCGCGGCAGGGGTGGCGCCGCGCTCGGACGGTTCCGGCATGTTGTTAGCGTAACTCATTACCCACTCTAAAGAACAGGCGGCAGAGGCGTCACGCATTGTCTGTCGAGTCACACATACGAGTGAGTTCGCACGGAAATCTGACGCATCACCCCCGGCCCGACCGGGACCGTGGACGCATGACTTCGATGACCTCGAAGGTGCTCAGCCTGCGCATGGACAGCGAGCTGTTCGCCCGGCTGCACGACCACGCGGCCAAGCGCGGGATGAGCGTCCAGGACTATGTGATCAGCACGCTCGTGCGTGACGACTTCGACGAACGCTTCAAGGCCTCCGTCGAGGAGACGGAGCGCTTCTACGGCTCGACGGACCGCTCCGTCCGCGGGGGCGGCCAGGCCGGCGCCGCCGCGAGAAGCAGCGCGGGCGGCGCCCCGATACGGGACGAGGCGCCCACCTCCACGACCTCGCAGGGCACGGTGGCCACCTCCTGGCCGTGACCGTCCGGGCCGCCGGCCGCCACTCCCCTGGCGCCGGCGGCACGGTTCAACCCCCCGCCTCAGCCGTCACTTGACGCCGAGTGCCTGCTCGATCGGGTCGAGCATGAAGTAGACGAGGAAGCAGGCGCCGACGACGTTCAGCAGCCACGGCACCTCACGGATGCGCCCGGTCGCCGTCTTCAGCAGGATGAAGGCCAGCACGCCCAGCCCGATGCCGTTGGTGATGCTGTACGTGAAGGGCATCGAGACCATCGTCAGGAACGCGGGCACGGCGATGGTGGCGTCGCTCCAGTCGATCGAGCCGACGTTCGAAGCCATGATCAGGAAGCCGACCACGACCAGGGCCGGGGTCGCGGCCTGCGAGGGCACGATGGTCGCCAGCGGCGTAAGGACGAGAGCGAGCAGGAAGAGCCCGCCGGTCATCAGGTTGGCGAGGCCCGTACGGGCACCCTCCCCGACGCCCGCCGTGGACTCCACGAAGCAGGTGTTGGCCGAGGCGGAGCCGAAGCCCCCGCCCGCGACGGCGACGCCGTCGACCATCAGGATCCGCCCCATGCCGGGCAGCTGACCGTTCTCGTCGGTGAGCCCGGATTCCTCACCCACGCCGATGATGGTGCCCATCGCGTCGAAGAAGCCCGACAGCAGCACGGTGAAGACGAAGAGGCAGCCGGTCAGCACGCCGACCTCTTCGAAGCCTCCGAACAGGCTGACCTGCCCGACCAGCCCGAAGTCCGGAGTGCTGACGACGGAGTCGGGGACGTTGGGCACGGCCAGGCCCCACTGGGCGTCGGGAATCTCCGCGACGGCGTTGATGACGATCGCGACGACCGTCATGGCGACGATGCCGATGAGGATCGCACCCTTGGTCTTGCGCACGATCAGGAAGAACATCAGCGCCACCCCGAGCACGAAGACCAGCACGGGCCAGCCCTTCAGCTGCCCCGCCTGGCCGAGACCGAGGGGGACGGTGGTGTTCGCGGAGTCGGGGTTGCGCGTGACGAAGCCGGAGTCGACGAGGCCGATCAGCGCGATGAAGAGGCCGATGCCGATCGCAATCGCGCGGCGCATGCCGTTCGGGATGGCGTCCATCACGCGCTGCCGGAGGCCCGAGGCGACGAGGATCATGAGCACGAGGCCCGCCAGCACCACCATGCCCATGGCGTCCGGCCAGCTCATCTTCGGCGCGAGCTGCAGTGCGACGACGGCGTTGATGCCGAGCCCGGCTGCCAGCGCGATCGGCACGTTGCCGATGACGCCCATCAGCACGGTCGTGATGCCCGCGATCAGTGCGGTGGCCGTCACGAGCTGCGCGTTGTCCAGGTGATGGCCGAACTTGTCCTGGCCCGAGGCCAGGATGATCGGATTCAGCACGACGATGTATGCCATCGCGAAGAACGTGGCCAATCCACCGCGCAGCTCCCGGCTGATCGTCGAGCCACGCTCGGATATGCGGAAGAAGCGGTCGACCGGGCTGGTGGCCGTGGAGGGCATGCGTGACCTCGATGGTGCGGTGCGGCCGGCAGCAGGGCGGGCCGATGTGCAGAAGCGGTACTGAATTGGACATGCGCCGATGGATTCCGGCCAGGCCAATTTGCATTCAGTATGAACAAACAGGTCGTTCCGACGCCATCTCCGCGCGTAGAGCCACCGGCCACAGGCGTCCGTACGGGCCTGGATAGGCTGTGCCCGACCTACGAGCCGACCTGCGAGCGCGAGAAGGAGCTGCGGCGATGGGCCTCATGGACCGATGGACCGACGGCAAGCGCGAGGCCCCCGAGCCGCTGGAGGGGCCGATCAGGGGCACGGTCATCGTCGGCATCGGCATCTGGCTCGTCCTCTTCCTCGCCCAACTCCCGTTCTACGACTGGTACCGGGACCACGGGCACGAGTGGTTCATCTGGACCTGCGCCGCCGGGGCCGGGCTCGGACTGCTCGGCCTCTGGTACGTACGGGTGCGCGACCGCGCCATCCAGCGCGACGCGGAGAAGGAAGCCGGACCGCCCGCCGCCTGAGATCCGCCTGCTTGACTTCAACGACGCTTGAAGTACGAGCGTGGTCAGTGCCCGCACGCCCGCGCGCACCACGCCCGGAGGCAAGCAGCCATGACCGTACGCACCACCCGCTACCCCGACCCCGCCCGTTCCGACATCGGCGCCACGCTCTTCAGCACGTGGAAGCTGCCGGACCCTGACGCCCGGCAGGCCGCGCTCGACGCGATCGCCCGGGTCTGGGAGCGGGACCCCTGGCCGGCTCCGGGCCTCCTCGGCTACTACGTCTACGAGGGAGAGGACGGCCGGACGCTGCTGCACCACTCGCAGTGGACCGGGGAGGACGCCTACGAGGACTTCGTCCGCCGCCACCGCCAGGCCCGGGTGGACGAGATCGACGCGGCCGCTCCCGGCATCGATCGCATCGGACTCGGCCGATACCGGCACTACCGCAGCGGCAGCCTCGACGCCGACGCTCGCGTGCCGGGGTGCGTCGTGACCGTCGACGTCGAGTTCGACGTCCCCGAGGGAGGGGACCCGAAGCTTCAACGGGCCTGGGTGGATGCGGTGTTCGAGGCGCTGGAGTCCGACCCGGCACCGCACCCGGGTGGCATCTCGGCCCACTTCCATCTGAGCACCGACGGCCGGAGCGTACTCAACTACGCCGAGTGGGAGAGCACACAGGCGCACATCGACGCACTGGAGTCCCCCGGGACGGGCATCGGCGGGCCGACTCCGCAGTGGCAGCGGGTGCAGAACTTCCCCGGGCTGAAGCAGAGTCACCTGCGCCGCCACACCCTTGCTCACGGGCTCCTCCCCGACTAGCGCAACGGCGCCGAAAGCCCAGTCCAGCGCGGGTGGATGAGTATGATCCGTCATCGGGCATATGCCCTGCGGCCCGCTGTGTCAGCGGCGCACTTCAGGCCACCCTGAGTCGAATTGGGGCAAGCATGGGCGACGCGGAGACACCGCATGCCGAGCTGGAACAGTTGCGCCGAGCCATGGAGACGCGGCCGGTCATCGACCAGGCGCACGGAGTCCTGATGGCCGCCTACCGCTGCGCGCCGTCAGCCGCGTGGGACGCCCTCGTCGCCGTCTCCCAGAACACGAACGTCAAGCTGCACAAGGTCGCAGCGGCACTGGTGGAGAGCACCCAGGGTGAACCGCTGCCGGAACCGTTCAGCTCCGCCCTCCGGGCGGCGCTGGGCGGCGCGTCCCCGACGCGGCGGTCCTCCGTCCCCGTCGCGGAGGCCTCCGGCAACGGCAGCTCGCCGCGCTCCGACTCGCCGACCGGACGGAACAAGTGAGGGCAAGGTTCGCTAAACGCCCGTAACGTCGGACGCATGACACAGCGGCCGGCCGGGCGGTCCGCTCCCGGCCGGGGGCGCGGACTCGATGCAGCGGAAGTTCAGGCGCGGATCGCCCGCGGCGAGATCAACGACGTACCCGCACGAAGCAGCCGCTCCGTCACGGACATCGTGCGCGCCAACGTCTTCACCCGCTTCAACGCCATCATCGGCGTGCTCTTCCTGATCATCCTCGTCGTCGGTCCGTTCCAGGACAGCCTCTTCGGCTTCGTGATCCTCGCGAACACCCTCATCGGCATCGTCCAGGAGCTGCGTGCCAAGCGGACCCTCGACAACCTCGGCGTGATCGGCGAGGCGAGGCCCACCGTCAGACGGGACGGGGCCTCCGTCGACCTCGCCACCCACGAGATCGTGCTCGGAGACCTCATCGAACTGGGACCGGGCGACAAGTGCGTGGTGGACGGAGAGATCGACGAGGCCGAGAGCCTGGAGATCGACGAGTCGCTGCTGACGGGTGAGGCAGACCCCGTGGTCAAGAGCCCCGGTGACCGGATCATGTCCGGCAGCTTCGTCGTCGCCGGCAGCGGCGCGTTCACCGCGACCCGGGTCGGGCGGGCCGCGTACGCCGCCCAGCTCGCGGAGGAGGCGTCCCGCTTCACACTGGTCCACTCCGAGCTGCGCAATGGCATCAACACCATCCTCAAGTACGTCACCTGGATGATCATCCCGACGGGCATCGGGCTGGTGCTCAGTCAACTCGTCGTCGCGCACAGCGACATCGAGGACGCGATCCGCCGCATGGTCGGCGGCATCGCACCGATGGTGCCGGAGGGGCTGGTGTTGCTGACCTCCATCGCCTTCGCCATCGGCGTCGTACGGCTCGGCCGCAAGCAGTGCCTCGTGCAGGAGCTGCCCGCCATCGAAGGGCTCGCCCGGGTGGACGTCGTCTGCCTCGACAAGACGGGCACGCTGACCGAGGGCGGAATGGACGTCGCCGAGGTGCGGGTCCTGCAGAACGGCTCGTCCGGCGGCGAACGGACGGGCCAGGCCTACGTCCAGCGCGTGCTCTCCGCTCTCGCCGCCGCCGATCCGCGCCCGAACGCCAGCATGCGGGCCATCGTCGAGGCGTACTCGCCCGACGGCTCGGGGCCCGACGGCTCGGGGCCCGACGGCGCCGAGGGTGCCTGGCGGACCGAGCAGTCGCTGCCCTTCTCCTCCGCCCGCAAGTACAGCGGCGCCACCATCGTCGAGCAGGACGGCACCAGCCGTACGTGGCTGCTGGGTGCCCCCGAGATCCTGCTGCCCCAGGGGCATTCCACGCTCGCGGAAGTCGACCGGCTCAGCCGCGAAGGGCTGCGCGTGCTGCTGCTGGCCGCCACGGACGGCGGCCCGGACGCGCCGGACGCCGCGGACGGGGCGAAGCCCGCCGCCCTGGTCGTACTGGAGCAGCGGCTGCGCCCGGACGCTGCCGACACACTGCGCTACTTCGCCGACCAGGACGTCACCGCGAAGGTCCTCTCCGGGGACAACGCGCTCTCGGTCGGCGCCGTCGCCGGCAAGCTGCGGCTTCCGGGCGCGCAGACCCCGGTGGACTCCCGCGGACTGCCCGAGGACGCCGAGGGGATGGTGCGCGCGATGGAGGGCGGCACCGTGTTCGGCAGGGTCTCGCCGAAGCAGAAGCAGACCATGGTCAGCTCACTCCAGGCGCACGGGCACCACGTCGCGATGACGGGGGACGGCGTCAACGACGTACTGGCCCTGAAGAACGCGGACATCGGCGTCGCCATGGGCACGGGCTCGGAGGCGACGCGGGCCGTCGCCCAGATCGTGCTGCTCGACGACAACTTCGCCGCGCTTCCCTCCGTCGTCGCCGAAGGCCGCCGGGTCATCGGCAACATCGAGCGCGTCGCCAACCTCTTCCTCACCAAGACCGTCTACTCCGTGCTGCTCGCGCTGCTGGTCATCGCCTGGCAGGTCCCCTACCCCTTCCTGCCACGCCATCTGACGCTGCTCTCCTCCCTCACCATCGGCATCCCCGCCTTCTTCCTCGCCCTTGCTCCCAACGGCGAGCGCGCCCGGCCGCACTTCGTGCGCAGGGTCATGCGGTACTCCGTACCGGCCGGGCTGATCGCGGGGACCGCCACCTTCGCCACGTACCTGCTGGCCCGTCACCACTACACCGGGCCCGGGGCGCTGGCCGCCGAGACGAGCGTGGCGACCTTGACCCTCTTCCTGATCGCGATGTGGGTGCTGGCGATCGTCGCCCGTCCGTACACGTGGTGGCGGGTCGCACTGGTGCTGACGATGGGGCTGGCCTTCCTGGCCGTACTGGCCACGCCTTCGCTCCAGGACTTCTTCGCGGTGAAGCTGGTCGACACGGTCATGCCGCTGACGGCGGTGGCCGTGGCCGTGGCGGCCGCAGCCGCGCTGGAGATCGCCTGGCGCCTCGTCGATCACCGCCCGGCCGCTCCGGAACGGCGTGCCGCGGGCAACGGGAGCTAGAAGGCGTACCAGCGCACGCCCGCGTCGCCTTCCCGCAGCGAAGCCACCCGGCGTCCGAACTCCCGGCGCGCCGCCGGATTCCCGGGTGCGTGCTGCGCCACCCACGCGCAGCTCGCCGTCTCCCGCGCGCCCCGCAGAACGGCACAGCCTGACCAGTCGCGCACGTCCCAGCCGTAGACGTCCACGAAGCCGGCGTAGGCGTCCTCGCCGAGTCCGTACCTCGCAAGGCTCAGCGCGAGGACCGTCAGGTCGTGCTCGCGCATGTCGTCGGAGAAGGTCTCCAGATCCAGCAGGCGGGGGCCGTCCGCACCGATGTGCACGTTGCGGGGCAGGGCGTCACCGTGCAGCGGGCCCGGCGGCAGGACGGGGGCCAGCTCGGCGACGGCGGCGACGAAGTCGTCGCGGCGGGCCCTCAGATAGGCCGCGTCCTCGGCGGGCACCGCGTCACCGGCCAGCCGCAGCCAGTTCTCGACGCCCGCCAGCAGATCGCGTCGGGGCAGGGGGAACGGTGCCGGAGGCAGGGCGTGCACGAGACGCAGCAGCCCGGCCAGATCGGCGGGCGTCGCCTCCCGCACGGGATCGGGAAGGCGCTGCCAGAAGGTGAGCGGATGCCCCTCGACCAGGGAGACCCCGGGGCGGGCGCTCCGTACCGCGGGCACGTCGTGGTCCTCAAGCCAGGAGGCGACACGCAGTTCACGCTCGGCACGCTCCCGGAGCCACGGTCCCCTGCCGATCCGCACCACGACGGGATCGGGTGCGTCCAGCGCGAAGACGGCGTTCTCACCGAGCGCGAGCAGCTCCGCGTCGCCGCCTCGCTCCCCGGCCGCATCGAGCAACGCCCGTGCCCGGCCCTGGGTCAAGGGCCGGGTGTGGCCCTCTTCTGTGCTCATCCACGCGAGGCTAGGGCCTGTCTGACCAATTGCGCCGTCCGCCGCAGGCGGTGCTAGCGGCGGATGGTGCGTGCAGCCGCAAGGCGGAGGATCGCCTCGTGGTGGGCTACTCGGTCGATCCGACAACTGGGGGCACCTCCCGCGAAGCGGGGGAGGATGTGCGTGCCCGTCGTCGCGAGCAAGGCGAGATTTGCCAGACAGGGCCTAGTCCAGCTCGAAAGTGCCGTACGTGGGCCGGCCCGACCACCTGTAGGTGTGGATCGCGACACCGGTGCTGGTCGTCGTGGAGCTCGTCAGGTCCATCGCTGTGGGCGACGCACCCTCCGCGAACAGCCGCCTCCCGGAGCCCAGTACGACCGGATAGACCAGCAGCCGGAGCTCGTCGATGAGGTCGTGCGCCAGCAGCGACTGGGCGAGCGCGCCGCTCCCGTGGATCTGGAGCTCACCGCCCGGCTGCTTCTTCAGCTCGGCGACCTGCTGCGGCACGTCACCGTTCAGCACGGTGGTGTTGTACCAGTCCGCCTTCTCCATAGTGGTCGAGGCCACGTACTTGGGCAGGGTGTTGAGCTTGGAGGCGATGGGGTCGTCCGGGTCGGTGACGCTGGGCCAGTGCGAGGCGAAGATCTCGTACGTACGGCGGCCGAGCAGGAAGCCGTCCGCCTCGGCGAAGCATCTGCTCATGAACGCGCCCATGTCCGCGTCGGCGTACGGAACAAGCCAGCCACCGTGCTCGAAGCCCCCGCTGGGGTCCTCCTTGGGGCCGCCCGGCGCCTGCATGACGCCGTCCAGTGTCAGGAAGGTGGTGAGCGTGAGTGAAGTCATGCAGGGCAGACCCCCGGGCGGCGGGGAACTCATCGGAGCGCCCCGCCGCCGGTGAATCAGTCGAACCAGCGTGCCCGTTCGAGCTCCGCCACCCGCTCCGGGTCCTCCAGCAGGGCCGCCACCTCGAAGCGGCGTCCCCAGTGGCCCGCGGTCCAGGCGAGGCCGGCGGCGACGCCCTCCAGGGTGGCCGCGTGCAGCACGCCGTCGGAGGTCCGGCGCCAGTCCACGTCGGTGCCGTCCACGACCAGCTCGTCGTGCTCGCGGTAGGTGCGAGGGGCGCCCGGGAGCAGAACCCGCACCGCTTCCGGCACCTCCCGTTCCGTGCCCTCGCCGGAGGCGGCCTTGTCGACCGCGCCCGGCACGACGTCGCTGAGCCGGCGCACGTCCAGCACGGCGGCCAGTCCTTCGGCGCGCGAAGGGGGCACGGGCAGCAGTGCCTGCTCGCCCGCGAGGGCGACCAGGTCGGGCGCGTCGGCGATCACGGCGTCGCCGGACGACCGGACCTCGACCGCGCCCGTGTCCGCGCGTACCGCGCACAACTCGTCGGGGAGCGTGACCTCGTCGGGGTCCAGCTCGGCCAACAAGCCGTACAGGCCGTGCAGTTGGGAGTGGGTGACCTCCGACTCCGGTTCGGTGAGCCGTCCGAGCAGTTCAGCGGCGCCGCCCGGCTCCTCCACCAGTGCGGCCGCGGAGGTACGGATGCCGAGCGCCCGCAGCACCTGTGCGTCGCCGAACCCGGAGGCGTCCGCCTCCTCGTACAGCCCGTCCAGCAGCGGATCGCCGCCGGCCGCGCGCAGACCGGCTGGACGGCGGCCCTCCAGCACGGGGTGACCGCGCAGCCACCACGCGGTGTACGGCCGTACGGTCTCCGTCACGCCGTCCGGAAGCAGCACCCGCACCGGCGCGGTCAGCGCGTCGCGAAGCGGCGGCTCGGCGAGCATCGCCAGCACCTCGGGCCAGCACTCGTCGTCGACGAGGTCCAGGTCCCGTACGGCCACCAGCTCGGACGCGACCGGCGGCACCGCCATCTCGCTCTCCGGAAGCTGGTCGAGCACGTCCTCGCACCAGACGTCGACCGCGTCCAGCAGACCGACGTCGTCCGGCTCGGCGAAGTCGCCCTCACGCGGCTCCAGTTCATCGGGATCGAGCACCACGTCGGTGGCCCGTACGAGTGCGAAGCGGGCCTGCACCCCGACTGCCGTCAGCGGCTGCTCGCCCCAGCGGTCAGCCAACTCCGCGTCGCAAGCGGCGAGTTCACCCTCACGGATGACCCGCTCGAAGGGGCTGCCCGGAAAGACGAGCTCGCCGGCGGGAGCCGGTTCCCCGTCCTCGTCGGGAAGAGCCAGCGCTCCCAGCCAGGGCTCGTCGCCGGGCGCGAGAGCGGCGTCCCGTACGAGCCCGAGCACGACCTCCGCCAACTCCTCGGCGTCCAGAGGGCCTTCACCCTCCTCGCCGAGTCCGTCGTCCCAGCGGTCCTCAGCGTCCAGCGAAGCAGCGACCGCCGCCCGCACCTGCGGCGTGCTCAGGACGGCGCGAGGCGTCGCGCTCGTCGCACCGAGCTTCTCCAGGAGCGGGTGAGCCGCCTCGGCGTGCGCGACCTTCAGGCCCAGCCGCGCCAACTGCCCGGCCCGCTCCTGCTCCAGAGACGGATCCGGCAGCGGCAGCAGCACATGCCGGGGCCCGACGGCGATCTGCGCGCCCGAGCCTCCGGAGCCACCGCCCGCCAGCGGGACGGGAAGACCGGTGAGGCGGTCGGGATCCACTCCGGCCAGCGAGTCGTACAGCCGCCGCCACCACTCCGGTGCCCGCTCCACCCCGGCAAGCCGGTCGATGACCTCACCGAGCGGCACCCGCCCGACTTCCAGCGCGCGCAGCTCCGTACGTCGCTCCAGCCCGGCGGGCAGCAGGCTGGGGAACAGCTCCGCCAGCACACCGACCGTGTCGGCCCCCGCGCCTTCCACGATCTCCGCCTCGCGGGGGCGCAGCACGACGGGCTCGCCCTCCTCGTCCGTACCGGCGCCCGCCAGGAACGGCACGCGCGGCAACCGCGAGAGGAGCAACTGGCGCAGCTCACCGTCGAGTTCGCTCTTCCCCAGCGGCCCGGGCACGAGACCGACCAGTTCCGTCGTCACGGGCCGCCAGTCGCGCAGCAGCCCGACATAGGCGTCCGCGGCCTTCTCCAGCAGGAAGTCGGTCAACGGGCCCGGCGCCACGTGCCGCCGCGTCGGCTCCAGCGGGAAACTCGCGATGAGCAGGGCCGGCAGGCCCAGCGGCTCGTCGGTGGGCGTCGGAGCGTGCACGCACGGCTCGGTCGGCGGCCGCGCAGGGCCACCCTCCTCCACCGGAACGGCCCAGGTCACCGACCAGGCGGGACGCATGCGCTCCTCGACCGGACGGTCGGCCAGCAGCTCTTCGGCCGCGATGCCGCTGTCACGGGTCACGCGCCAACGCCGGGCGCTGCGCGTGCCGTCGCCGTCCTCGTGCCTGATCTCGATGTACGGGCCGTCCACGTGCCGGGTCAGCGTCCTGGTCCCCACCTCGGGGGACTCCACGACGACCTCGGCGAGGCCGGGCAACGTCAGCAGCAAGGCGTCGTCGACGGCGGCCAGCTGCCGTTCCGCGAGTTCATGCGCGGCACTGTCGCGCAGCGGCAGCATCACGGCCGTCTCGTAACCCTCGGGCGCCGTGCCCTCCGCGGGCAACGGGAGCCGCAGCAGCGGAGCGTGGCCCTCCCGGCGGCGCAACTCCTCGCCGAGCGCGGGCACTTCGCGCGCCGCCTGGTTCACCAGCTCGCGCGCCTCGGTGAGCGACCATCGCACGCCGCCTGAACGGCCCACGACGGCAGGCTCGTCACTCACCGCGAGCACGGCGGAGAACCCGACGCCGAACCGGCCGACGGCCGCCGCGTCCTGCTCGTCCCGCTTCGCCGAAGCACGCAACGTCGAGAGGGACTCGACACCCGTCGCGTCCAACGGCGCGCCGCTGTTGGCGACGACGAGCACGCCGTCGCTGAGAGTGAGGCGGAGCCGCCCGGGTACGTCTGCGCGGGCGGCGGCGTCGGCGGCGTTCTGCGCCAACTCGATGACGAGGCGGTCCCGGTAGCCGCCGAGCGCCAGCTCCTGCTCGGCGTTGGCGTCCTCACGGAAACGGGCGGGTGAGGCTGTCCACGCGTCGAGCACACCCCGCCGCAGCCGTGCCGTTTCGAACACGTCCGCCTGCGATTCTCCCTGGCCCATCGCCGCCTCCTTCATCGTGCGCACCCCGCCCGGTGACGGTACGGCATGCGTGATCGGGGCTGCGCCCGCGGCTCTGCCGTGGTTCCGCTTGCCTGCCGCTCCGCGGGGGTTGGCCGGGTGCGCGTGCTCTTGGACCCGGGCCGGGTGCGTGCCACTCCGCGGGCAACTCCGGGACGGCATGATTTACGGCCCGACCCCCCGGAACAGGCCCTGTGTGCCTCTTACACGTCGGGCCGCAAATCACGCTTGAGTGTCCCGAAGTCACCCGCTGCGCGTCCCACCCCCTCCGACCGTTCGCGACTGCCCCTGGATCCGGCCCTGGCGCCGGAGAGACACCAGAAGGCGAATTGGCTCCGTCTGCACGGGGGCGAAAGCTCTTGGGACAGCCGCCCGACGGCATGAGGGGGTGGGACGCACAGGCGGTGGTTCCGGGACACTCAAGCATGATTTGTGGCCCGGCCAATACGAGGGCTACTGAAGCTTTCTGGTGGGCCGGGCCGTAAATCATGCCGTCCCGGAGCCGCCGCCGGAGCGGCACGCACCCGCACCCACCACGAACGGCAGGAGCACCCCGCCAACCCCGCGGAGCGGCAGCCGCCCCGACCCCGGCCACGGACCAGGTGCTAGGACAGCTCGTCCGCCTTCGTCTCGTCGATCACCGGGGGCGGCGGCTGGGGCGGCTTCGGCATCACCGCGGCCTCCGAGTGACCCCCGCACCCGTACGACAGCGACACCACGTGCCCGTCCGCCGGGCTGTACTCGTTCGCGCAGACCCCGAACGCCTGCCGCAGCGACCCCACCAGAGGCACGAGGAAGCCGCAGCTCACGCAACTCGCCGGCGCGGACTGGGCCATGGGCGTACGGGAGCCGTACTCGTCCTCCCAGCGGTCGGCAGCGGTGTGCAGCCCGTAGCGGGAGAGCACTCGGGGACGGGCCATGCCCATCTCGGCCGCGACGGCGGCGATCGTCCCGCGCTCCGGAGGTGACGCGACCTCACGCGGGGAACCCGGCTCCAGGTCCGCGTCCTCCGCCTCGGCCACCTCCCGCACTCCCGGAACCGCAACTCCCGAGGCGTCCGACAGCTCCGCGTCGTCCCCGAGAGGCGCCTTCGGCGGCAGGTTCTCGTCGCCCGCGTACCCGGGTTCCAGGCGGAGGTCCTCCGCGTCGGTCGGCAGCAGGTCGCCCGGGCCGAGGTCGCCGGGGCGCAGCCGCTCGTTCCAGGGGACCCATTCCGGCGCGAGGAGCGCGCTCGGACCGGGCAGCAGAACGGTTTCATCCAGAGTGACCGTCTTCGCCCGGGATGCCCGAGTCAGCGTCGCAGCCCAGCGCCAGCCGCGGTACGCGGACTCCAGGCACTCGAAGAAGTGTGTGACTACGCGGTCCCCGTCGGCCACCGCTTCCAGGTGTTCGCCGACCCTTCCGGGAGCGGCGGCAGCCTCGACGGCCTCGCGGGCGAACGCGACGGCTTCGACGCACAGCCGGTCCGGGGCGGGGGCGCGGCGGGTACGCGCGCTTCGCGTCGCGGCACTCATGAAGCACTCACAAGAATCGTCTCTCCTACGCCATAGCGCCGTTGTCGGCGTGCACTGCCGTACCGCGGCCCGTGGAGGGACGGGCGGGATGTGGACGGAGCGGGACCGGGGAGCCGCTGCGACGTCCGCGCCCGCTCGGGGCCGTGCGGAGCGCACCGCTGCCCCACGCTACCCCACAGATCGAACCGGAATGGCCGAGGGAGGCCCGCAGAGTTCGGCAGGGGGCGTCATCCGGCGTGGACTGCCCGCATCCAGCAGGCGTTGTGGGGCAAACTGAAGCTCGTGGCTGCCGAGCCCGGACGTGTGCGTCAAGCGCTTCGCGGAGCCGCGCGTGCCGTGCGACGGCCACCCGCGGCTGTCGCCCGTCGCCTCCGCCGCATCACGCACGCCGAAGGAGCGGGGGAATCCGGCCTCGGCAAGCTCATCGAGCTGCACGCGGTCAACTCCGCGGGCGACATGCTGATCACGGTCGCTCTCGCCTCGACGATCTTCTTCTCGGTCCCCACCGGTGAGGCCCGTGGCCGGGTGGCGCTCTATCTCCTCGTCACGATGGCCCCGTTCGCGCTCCTGGCTCCCGTGATCGGGCCCTTGCTGGACAAGCTGCCGCACGGTCGGCGAGCCGCGATGGCGGCGTCGATGCTCGCTCGCGCGCTGCTCGCGCTGGCGATGGCGGGGGCGGTGGCCTCGGGGGCCCTGGAGCTGTATCCGGCGGCGCTGGCCGTGCTGGTGTCCTCGAAGGCGTACGGGGTGGTGCGCTCGGCTGTGGTCCCCCGTCTGCTGCCACGGGCGTTCTCGCTGGTGAAGGCGAACTCGCGCGTGACCCTCGCAGGGCTTCTCGCCACCGGTTTCGCGGCGCCCCTCGGCGCGGGGCTGCATCAGATCGGCTCGGCCTGGCCTCTGTACGGGGCCTTCGTCGTCTTCGTCCTGGGCACGTTCCTGTCCTTCTCGCTCCCGCACAAGGTCGACTCGGCCAAGGGCGAACGCAAGGCGCAACTGGCACCCGGCGTGGTCTCGCTGCGGAAAGTCGCGCGGGAGAAGCAGGACAACGCCGCCCGGGAGCGCCGGCCCGGGCTGAGCACCGTGGGCGCTTCCGTACGGAGCGCGCTGGTCGCCAACTCCGCGCTGCGCGGCCTCTCCGGCTTCCTCACGTTCTTCCTCGCCTTCCTCCTGCGCGACCAGCCGCTGAACGGTCTCGCGGGTGCGCTCTCGCTCGCGCTGGTGGCCGTCGCGGCCGGTGGCGGGAACGCGCTGGGCACGGCGATCGGCGCGTGGCTCAAGGCCCGCGGCCCCGAAGTGATCATCGCGGTCGTGCTGGCGTGCGCCCTGGCGGCGACCATCACCGCGTCAGCGCTCTACGGGACGCTCACGCTCGCCGCCGTCGCCACCACCGCCGGCATCTCGCAGGCGCTCGGCAAGCTGTCCCTGGACGCCCTGATCCAGCGGGACGTGCCCGAGGAGGTGCGCACTTCGGCCTTCGCGCGCTCGGAGACGCTGATGCAGATGTCGTGGGTGGTGGGCGGGGGTCTCGGCATCTCGCTGCCGCTCATCGGCCCGCTGGGGATGGGCGTGGGTTCGGTCGTGATCGCGGTGGGTGCGGCTCTGTCCGTACGCAACCTGCTGCGCGCCGCCCGTCACGGCACGCCCTACCCGCGCGTGGCCTGACCTGCACGGCCCGGTAGCCTGCCGCCATGAGTTACGCGATCTCCCGGCGGCGTCTGCGCACTTCCACCGCCATCGGTGCCGTCTCCCTCGGCCTTCTCGCTCTCTCGGGATGCGAGAAGCCGAGCCCGCTGGTGACCGCGACCGTCAACAGCGAGACGGTGACGGCTGAGGCGGCCTGCCACGCCGACGAGGGAAGCCTCCCGGGCGCCGAGGCCAAGAAGTGCCTCGGTGAGAAGGCCGAGAAGACAGTCGAGGTCGGGCCGGGCGACAAGTTCCGCCTCGGCGTCGAGCCGGACATGGCGGAGACCGGCTGGCTCTTCATCATCGACAACCGCCCCGTGCTGCCGGGCACCTCCAAGAAGACGTACTACACCTTCAACGGCGACTCCCTCTTCCAGCAGCAGGGCCAGAACGGCCAGGCGACGACGAAGAAGTCCGTGAAGGCGACCGTCGTGCAGATGGACGACGGCGAGTTCAAGGGCGTCTGGCACCTGAAGCTCAAGAAGACCGGCTGACCGTGCGGGTCCTGGTCGTCACCGCCGTCCCCGCCGAACGGGACGCTGTGACATCCGGGCTGAACGCCGAAGGCCCCCCGCAGACGCTCCGGCTTCCCGGCGGCTACGTCCTGCACCGCCCGGCCGCACCGCTCGTCCTCGACGTGGTCGCCGCCGGCGTCGGCCCTGCCGCCGCAGCAGCCGGGACGGCCACCGCGCTCACAGCCGCCTCCGCAGCGGACGCCCCCTACGACCTTGTCGTCTCGGCAGGCATCGCCGGCGGTCTCCAACAGCCGCTCGGCGGTGTGGTGGTCGCCTCCTCGATCGTCGCGGCAGACCTGGGTGCGATGACGCCGTCGGGCTTCGCCTCCGTCGGTGAACTCGGTTTCGGCACCGTGGAGCACGCCCCGCCAAAGCAGCTCGTACGGGACGTCGCGGAGGCCACAGGTGCCGCCGCCGGGCCCGTGCTCACCGTCTCGACGGTGACCGGAACGGCAGAGCGTGCAGAGGAGTTGGCTGCACGCCATCCCGGCGCCGTGGCCGAGGCGATGGAGGGTTTCGGCGTCGCGGAGGCCGCCGCCGCGCACGGGGCCGCCGTGCTGGAAGTGCGTACCGTCTCCAACTCCGTCGGGCCGCGCGAGCGTGCAGCCTGGCGGATTCCCGAGGCCCTGGCGGCTCTCGGGGGTGGCTTCGCCGCTCTGGTGCCCGTGCTGCGAGCATGGAAGCCATGAGCACGCACGGCCACGCCCAGTCCGAACGCCCGGTGAGCATCGCCTTCTCGCCGTGCCCCAACGACACGTTCGTCTTCGACGCCTGGGCGCACGGCCGCGTCCCCGGAGCGCCCGCGCTCGACGTGACCTTCGCCGACATCGACATCACCAACGGGATGGCGGAGCGCGGCGAGCTGGACGTCCTGAAGATCTCGTACGGGATGCTGCCGTGGGTGCTGGAGGAGTACGCGCTGCTCCCCTGCGGCGGTGCTCTGGGGCGCGGTTGCGGTCCCCTCGTGCTCACGAGCGGACCGATGGACCCCGCCGATCTGCGCGGCAGGACGGTCGCCGTGCCGAGCGAGCGCTCCACGGCCTACATGCTCTTCCGCCTCTGGGCGGCCGAGGAGGTCCCGGGCGACGTCGGCGAAGTCGTCGTGCTGCCCTTCCACGAGATCATGCCCGCGGTGAGGGACGGCAAGGTCGACGCCGGACTCGTGATCCACGAGGCCCGCTTCACGTACCAGGAGTACGGGCTGCACCGGCTGGCGGACATGGGCGAGCACTGGGAGCACACGACCGGGCTGCCCATCCCGCTGGGCGCCATCATCGCCCGCCGCTCACTGGGCGAGCCCATGCTGCGCGCACTGGCCGCTGCCGCGCGTGAATCGGTACGGATGGCCTGGGAGGACCCGGAGGCGTCACGTCCGTACGTACTCGAGCACGCGCAGGAGATGGACCCCGCGGTCGCCGATCAGCACATCGGGCTCTACGTCAACGAGTTCACCGCGGACCTCGGCGAGGACGGCCTCGCCGCGGTACGCGGACTCCTGACACGTGCGGCGGCGGAGGGACTTGTGCCTCCGCTCGCCGGCGACGCCCTCGCCTTCCCCTGAGGGTCAGACGTCCAACTGGTCCGCCACGGCGCGCAGCATGCCCGCGATCTTGTGGCCGTGCTGCCTGTCCGGGTAGCGGCCGCGCTCCAAGGACTGCGAGACGCCGTCGAGGAGAGTGGTGAGGTCCTGGACGATCGAGGCCAGCTCGTCGGGCTTGCGCCGCTGAGCCGCGGCTACCGAGGGGGCCGGGTCCAGCACGCTCACGGAGAGGGCCTGGTCGCCGCGCTGCCCGGCGACGACGCCGAACTCGACCTTCTGGCCGGGTTTCAACGCGTCCACTCCGCTGGGCAACACGGAGGAATGCACGAAGACATCGCCGCCGTCGTCGCGGGAGAGGAAGCCGAAGCCCTTCTCGCTGTTGAACCACTTGACCTTGCCGGTAGGCACGTCTGTCCTCGTCCTCGTACTGCCGGGCAGCCTCGGCTGCGTCCTGAAAGCTAGTGATCTCGTCCTGAATCCGGCTCCGAAGAGCACTTGAGCGGGTCCGATGACCCGCTCACCACCAAGGCTAATCCCCCCGGTGCCCGGCGACCTGGGTCCCCCCGGGCCCTTCAGGGCCCAGCGGGAGCCGCCGAGCGGTTCCTCCGTACAGTTGCCCACGGATCTACCCTGGCCACGTGAACACTGAAACGTCCCACGCCGGTGATCTTCTCGTACGAATCGGCGGCGTCGTCTTCCTCGTCGGCGCACTCGCCACGCTGGTCACCGTGGCCCCGCTCTTCCTCGGCACCGAACCCTTTCCGGCGCCCGCCTACTTCGTGTGCATGCTGATGGGAGTGGGGTTCGCGACGGCCGCTGCGGGGCTGGTCCGCTCGGCCGCGAGTCAGCGGCGCGAGGCGCGGTCCGCGCTGAACCCGCCGTCGTAGCCGAGGCAGCCGCGGAACCACTCGGGGAAGCCCGGCAGCCCTTCCGCAAGCACCACATCGGCACCGGCGGCGCTGAGTTCGGCCTCGCTGCACGGGCCTGTGGGCACGGCCACGGAGAGCACGGCTGCGGCCTTCGCGCCACGTACGTCGCCGACGTGGTCGCCGACGTACGCGCTCGCCCCGAACTCGCGCAGCGCCTCCGCCTTGGCCTCCGCCCACAGCCAGCCGATCACCGCGTCCGGCTCGATGCCGAGGTGTTCCAGATGCAGCTTCGCGTTCGGCTCGTGCTTGGCCGTGACGACGACCGCGCGGCCGCCCGCCTCACGTACGGCGTCCACTGCTTCGCGGGCGCCCGGCATGGCGCGGGTGGGCTCGATACCGTACGACGGGTACAGCTCGCGGTAGAGCTCGACCGCCCCGGCGATCTGGTCGTCGGGGAACCAGTGCGCCAACTCCTGCTCCAGCGGCGGCCCGAGGCGCGTGATCGTCGCGTCGGCGTCGATGTAGGTGCCGGTCTCGGCGGACAGCGCCACGTAGGTCGCGCGGATTCCCGGACGTGAGTCGATCAGCGTCATGTCGAGGTCGAAGCCGATGGTGGGACGGTGCGAGTGCGAAGCGTGCGGTGCCATGCCCAGCATTCTGCCTTGCCGCACGCCCGGCACCGGGGTCTGCCCCGGCGGCTCCGGCCCGCGGTGAAACCCGCCCCACGCGGGGGCGTGCGGCGCCGTCCGGCGGGTGAGCAGCCCTCCGCCTCGGCTCTGCGGTCACAGCTGCGTGCGCTGCTCGGAGCGTGGGTCGCTCACCAGGGTCCCGCTGTGGAGCACACCGTCCATGGCCTGACGGCGCCAGTGCTCGGTGGAGTCGTAGAGCGGTTCCTCGGTGTCGAGCGTGGAGATCAGAACGCCGGCCCGGTTGCGCGGCAGCCGTCCCGTGGTGACGCCGTCGGCGCGGACGAAGAAGGCGCCCCAACCGCTCTCTCGGGCCGAGGAGTTGGAGGAGCTGATCCAGACGTGGTTGGCCGCCGCCTCCGCCACCATCATGGCGGGCATGGTGATGCCGGGGTAGGTGCCGCCCGGGTTGAGGTGCAGCACGTCCTCCCCGACGGCTGCCCGGATGGCGGCGACCTTCTCCGGCGACATGCTCGCCGCGTGGTAGCTGTGGAGGACCAGTTGGACGTCCTGCCGCTTGAGCTCCCGGTACAGCTCCGGGTACCGGAAGTCGTAGCAGATCTGCGTGCCGCACCGGACTCCGTTGACGGTGAAGACAGTTGAGTGGTCACCGGGCGAGTAGTGCGCCAGGTCGCCTGTGCGCCCTTCGGGGTCGCCGGAGCAGAACCGCTTGTCGTACCGGTCGACGATGCGGCCGTTCCCGTCGATGACGTAGAGGCTGTTGTGCGGCTTGTGATCCCCGGTCAGGCGGTGCGTGGACCCGAGGACGACCCAGATGCCCAGCTCCGCCGCGAGGGCCATGACGCGGCGGGTGAGGGATTCGAGCAACTCCCAGTCGAACCCGTCGTAGTTGTCGAAGTTGGCGCCCGCGTAACCCGACAGGCCCGCTTCGGGGAAGTGCGCGACGTCCGCACCCCGCTCCTTGGCCCGACCGCATCTGCCGCATGACGTGACGGCTGTTGCCCTCGACATCGGCTCTCACCGGGAACTGGCACGTCGCCACCGTCAGCCTGGCCATGGGCCGAAGCGTCGCACGGGGTCCGTGGCCCCGGCATCTGGATTCCGGGCGGGGGCCGGGTCCTCACGAGGGCGGCATCGCGTCGCCCTCCCAGAAGTACCAGCGGTACCCCCACGGGTCGGTCACGTGGATCGTGCGGGGTCCGTACGGCTCGTCCTTCGGCGGCTCCAGATCCACCCCGGCACCCGTGATGCGCTCGAACTGCGCCTCGATGTCGTCGACATGGACGATGAGCAGTGCCCCGCCGCCCTCGTCGGCCCCCGGTGCCCGCCCGGTGAGCATGACGCGCGCGGACGGGCCCACGCGGATCTCCGCCTCCTCCACGCGGCCGTCGAGTCCCTCGTACCGGGTGTCGGGGCCGAAGCCCAGCTTCTCCGTCAGCCAGTCGAGGGCGGCTGCCGCGTCCTCGTAGTACAGGTACGGCGTGACACCGGTGAAGGTCATCGCACTGTCCTCTCGGTGGACGGCTCCCGGCGGGAGGGGAGAACCCACGCTGTTCCCCGTCCGGCCTGGATCAGGCCTCCGACCTCGGCGTACTCAGGCCTTCGGCCGCCGGGCACGCCACACGAGGAAGAGAGCGCTGGCGACGGCCGCGACCCGCAGCAGCACCGGTCCGGCCCCGGTCAGCGCCTGCTGGAGGCCGTCCCCGCCCTGAGCGATGGGGTCACCCCACCGGCCGTCGATCCGGCCCCACAGCCATACGATCGCGCCGCCCGCGACGAGCCCGGGCATGCCCGCGGCGGCCCACTTGGCC
>NZ_JACBXA010000071.1 GCF_013870515.1 Streptomyces albidus (ex Kaewkla and Franco 2022)
ACGAAGGCTCTTCATCGCACGTACGGTCGCCGCGGGCGCCGCGGTAGCCGCGGCCGGGACCGTCGGCGCGGGCACGTACAGCGTGCTCAACGGGCCCACGCTCAAGCGCATCACCGTCCCGCTCGCCAAGTTGCCGCGTGCGGCACACGGTTACCGCATCGCGGTGGTCAGCGACATCCACCTGGGCGCCGTCCTCGGACGCGCGCACGCCCAGCGGATCGTCGACACGATCAACAGCGCCCAGCCGGACCTGATCGCGATCGTCGGCGATCTGGTCGACGGCACCGTGGCCGATCTCGGGCCCGCCGCGGAGCCCCTCCGCGGCCTGCGCGCCAAGGACGGCTCCTTCTTCGTCACCGGCAACCACGAGTACTTCGGGGACGCGGGCGAGTGGGTCGACCACGTCCGCGAACTCGGCGTCCACCCGCTGGAGAACGCCCGCCGCGAGCTGCCCGGCTTCGACCTCGCCGGGGTCAACGACCTGCGGGGCGAGGAGTCGGGCGAAGGACCGGACTTCGGCAAGGCGCTGGGGGACCGTGACACCTCACGGGCCTCGGTGCTGCTCGCGCACCAGCCGGTGCAGATCCACGAGGCCGTCGACCACGGCGTGGACCTCCAGCTGTCCGGGCACTCCCACGGCGGTCAGGTCTGGCCCGGCCAGTACCTCGCGGCGCTCGCCAATCCGACTGTCGCCGGTCTGGAGCGCTACGGCGACACCCAGCTGTACGTCACTCGTGGAGCGGGAGCCTTCGGGCCGCCGGTGCGAGTGGGCGCGGAATCGGACGTCACGATCGTCAAGCTGGCCTCCAAGAAGGCCTGAGGCCCGCGACCACGCGGAACGATCAACTCCCCTGTCGTAGGTGCCTCGTAGAGTCGGCATCATGACGACGACTGCGACACACGCGCACCATGAGGGCGAAAGGGGCGCCGGCCCGGAGCCGAGGACGGATGCCTTCCGGGCCGCTCCCGGCGGCTGCAAGGGAACGGCCGCGTCCCAGGTCACGACGCGCTCCGCTCCGGCCGGTCCCGCCACCCGTGCGAGCCGGCCGTGAGCGCCGGGCCGGACGCCGACAAGGGCGTGGCGCGGCTGCGTTCGCTCCACCGCCGGCGTCCCGGCGAGGGTGCGCTCGTGCTGCCCGGGCCGTGGGACGCGGCGAGCGCACAGATCTTCGCCGACGCCGGCTTCGAAGCGCTGGCCACCCCCAGCCACGGCGTCTCCGCCTCCCTCGGCAACGCCGACGGTGAGACACCGGCCGACGAGATGTTCGCCGCCGTGGCCAGGATCGTACGAGCCGTGGAAGTCCCGGTGACGGCGGACATCGAGCGCGGCTACGGGCTTCCCCCGAAGCAGATCGTCGAGCGGCTGCGGGAGTGCGGGGCCGTCGGCTGCAACCTGGAGGACTCGCAGGAGGGCGCCCTGGTCGATCCGCGGCTCCAGGCGGATTTCCTGGCCGAGGTCGTCGCGGCGGCGGGCGGGGAGATCTTCCTCAACGCCCGTGTCGACAGCTACGTGCACAGTGCGGCGGATCCCCTGGCCGACGCGCTGGTGCGCGGACGGCTCTACGTCGAGGCGGGCGCGGAGTGCGTCTATCCCATCGGGGCACCGCCCGGTGACATCGGCGTGCTGGCACGGGAGTTGAAGGTCCCGGTCAACGCGCTGTCCCCGGCGGGCGGGCCCACCCCGGGCGAACTGGGAGCCGCGGGCGCGGCACGGGTGACGTTCGGCGGCGGGCTGGCGCAGCGGGCGATGGCCGCCGTGAAGGAGATGGCTGAGGAGCTGCGCCACGGCGGTTGAGGGCGGTCGCACGACGCACGCACCGGCCATGAGGGGCCCTCAACGCCCGCTGCGGCGGGGGGAGTGTTCAGGGTGCTGCGGGAGCGCCTCTCTGCCCGGTCTTCCCGGTCTTCCCGGTCTTCCCGGTCTTCCCGGAACCGGCAGAGCGGCGGGGCCGGAACACCTCTGCGGTGTCCCGGCCCCGTCGGCCGTTCGTTCAGTGCTCAGCGGCTGCGCCGCCGGGTCACTTCTTCGGCATCCACTTCTGCCAGGTGGCCTTGTTGGCCTTGATCCACTTCTCGGCGGCGTCCTCGGGCTTCATCTTCTTGCCGGCGATGTCACCCGCGACCTGGTTCTGGTCCTTGGTCGTCCACTTGAAGTTCTTGATGAACTTCGCCGCGTCGCTGTCGCTCTTGGCGAAGTCGGCGTTGAGGAACTTCTCGAGCTGGTTGGTCTCGTAGCCGCACTTGGCGTCCGCCTCGGGCGTCTCACAGCCCGGGGTGTGCTTCGGCAGCTTGATCTCGGTCATGTCGATCTTGTTGTTCATCCACTGCGGCTCCCACCAGTAGGTGAGGAACGGCTTCTTGGCGTTGTAGAGCCGCTGGATCTCCTTGAGCTGGGCCGCCTCGGCACCGCTCGGGATGTGCTTGAAGTCGAGCTTGAAGTTCTTGATGAGGCCCTTGTCGTGCTGCGAGTACGACGGGGCCGCACCGATGAAGTGGCCCTTGTCCCCGCTCTCGGACGTACGGAAGTCCTTGGCGTACTTGTTGAGGTTCTTGTAGTCCTTGATGTCGGGGTGCTTGTCCGCGTAGTACTTCGGCACGAACCAGCCGATGTGGCCGATGACGCCGAGGTCTCCGCCGGAGACGACGGTCTTCTTCTCCTCGACGTACTTCTTCTGCTTCTTCGGGACCCCGTGCCAGTCCTCGAGAATGGCGTCGGCCTTGCCGCTGTCGAGCGCGTCGAAGGCGACGGGCTCGTCCATCTGCTTGGCCTCGACCTTGACGTCGAGCTCGTCCTCCATGAGCTTCTTGACGACCGCGGCGTTGGCCTGCGCACCGACCCAGGAGGGCTCGGCGAGAACGACCTTGTCGTCCTTGCCGCCGCCGCCGCTGGTGTCGGCCGCGCCGCAAGCGGAGAGCGAGAGCACGCCGAGAACGCCGATGCCGGCTATGACGGAGTTACGGATCTGCTTGGTTTTCATGTGTGAGTCCTGTCTTCTTTTCTCGGGTGGGTGAACCGCTGGGGGGTGTTCGGGGGTGTCACTCGCGAGGCCGTTGTCCCGCGGGCTGCGACATCCGGTCGAGCATGATGCCGAGGCAGACGATGCCGATGCCGGCGGGCAGCCCCTGTGAGAGGTCGCCCTTCGACAGGCCCTGCACCACTTCGTAGCCGAGCGCACCGCCGCCGATCAGGCCGGCGATGACGACCATCGACAGCACGAGCACGACGCCCTGGTTGACGCCGACGAGCAGCGCCTTGCGGGCCAGCGGCAGCTGCACCTGCAGGAGTTGCTGCTTGCTCGTGGCGCCCAGTGAGCGTGAGGCCTCCATCGCCGCGGGGTCCACATAACGCAGCCCCTGTGAGGTGATCCGGATGACCGCAGGGGCGGCGTAGATCACGGCCGCGATGATGCCCGCGCTGCGGCTGAGGCCGACGAGCGCGATCACGGGGATCAGGTACACGAACTGCGGCATCGTCTGCATGGTGTCGAGCACCGGACGCAGGATCCGCTCCACACGCTCGACTCGGGCCGTCAGGATGCCGAAGACGAGACCGACGACCATGGTCAGCACGAGGCCGCCGATCACCTGCGAGAGAGTGTCCATCGACGTCTCCCACAGCCCCATCATGCCGATCAGGGCCAGGCAGACGACCCCGGTCAGCGCCGCGCGCCAGGTGCCGACGAGCCAGCCGACGACGCCCACCAGCAGCGCCAGTGCCCACCACGGGGTGGTCAGCAGACCGGTGCGCATCGGGTTGAGCAGGTAGTCCGTGAACCCGTGCGCCCAGGTCACCGTGCCGCCCAGCACCGGGACACCGGTGCCGAGGTGGTCGGTGAAGAAGTCGACCCCGCTCTGGAGCTGCCGGGTGATGTCCACCGTCCAGGCGTCCGGCCACTCCCGCTCACCGAGCGAGGAACCGATGGCGGCGAAGACGCCGAGCAGGACGGCAGTCATCCCCCACACGGCCAGACGCACACGTGCCATGAGCCGGGTCGTGCCGACGTTCACGGTGGCGTCCAGACGTTCCCCGGCGGCCGATGTCGTGCGGTCCAGCAGCACGGCGATCAGGACGACGGCGATGCCCGCGGTCAGCGCGGTGCCGATGTCCAGGCTGCCCAGCGCCTGATAGATCTCGTCACCCAGACCCTCGGAACCGATGAGGGAGGCGAGGACGACCATCGACAGGCACATCATGATCGCCTGGTTGAGGCCCAGCATCATCTGCTTGCGGGCCAGCGGGAACCGCGCCGTCCACAGCCTCTGCCAGGGAGTCGAACCGAGCGAGGCCGAGGCCTCCAGCGCTGCCGGGTCGGCACTGCGCAGACCCAGCGAGGTGAGACGCGCCATCGGCGGAGCTGCGTAGATCACGGTCGCGATCAGCGCCGACGGGACGCCGATGTTGAACATCAGCAGCAGCGGCAGCAGATACGCGAACGCCGGCATGACCTGCATGGTGTCGAACACCGGCCGCAGCATCCGCTCGAAGCGGTCCGAGAGCCCGGCCGCGAGCCCGAGCAGCAGGCCGAGCAGGGCCGACCCGAAGACGGCCGCCGTCATCAGGGCCAGCGTCTCCATCGTGGCCTGCCACATGTTCAGCACACCGCAGGCGATGAAGACGCCCAGCGCCGTGCCGCCCGTACGCAGTGCGCGCCGGGAGAGGTCGGCGCCGCCCGACGCCCAGGCGATCAGCGTGCCGACGACGGTGACGCCCATCCAGCCCATGGAGTCGAACAGGCTGATGATCGCGTCCACCGAGGTCTCGGCGAAGTTGCTGATGTGCAGCAGGAAGTACAGGAAGATCGGGCTCGTCTCGCGGTTGTCGACGAGCCAGTTGTCCAGGTCGTTCAGCGGGGTCCTGATGTCGACCGTCCAGGCCTGCGGCCAGGCGCCGGAGCCGGAGACGGCCGCGCTGACGACGACGACCAGGACCGTCAGCAGGACGAGCAGTGCCTTGGGGCTGCCCGCGAGACGTTGCAGCGCGCTGGGGGCGGCATGCTGCTCGGGCCCGGTGTCCGCCTGTCGGGGTGGCGGGGCGTCAGGGGCCTTCTGCTCACCCTGCTCGTGGATCGTGGGAGTGCTCACATCAGCCTCCCCGTCGCGTCGTCCTCGAAGCCGCCCGTTCCTACGGACAGCGCGGTGAAGCGCGTGTTCATACGGCTGCCACCTCCTTGCCCTTGTCGGGCTCGCCCTCGCCGTCCTCGTCGAGGCCGGCGACGACGTTGAGCAGGCAGGCGTAGTCGATGACGCCGATGGTGCGTCCGTCGTCGACGACGCGAAGGTTCTCGCCGCCGCGTGCCATGGTCTCGATCGCGTCGGAGACCAGGGTGTCCGGGGAGAGCTCCGCACCGCCGTTGGCTTCGGACTTGTCCGCGGGACGCATGGCGCGGCGCACGGAGATGACCTGTTCGCGGGGGACGTCGCGGACGAAGTCCCGTACGTAGTCGTCGGCCGGGGTGGCGACGATCTCCTCCGGGGTGCCGCACTGCACGATCTCGCCGTCGCGCATCAGGGCGATGCGGTCGCCCAGCCTCAGCGCCTCGGAGAGGTCGTGGGTGATGAAGACCATCGTCCGGCCCTCCTCGCGGTGGAGCCGGATGACCTCCTCCTGCATGTCACGGCGGATCAGCGGGTCCAGCGCGCTGAACGGCTCGTCGAAGAGGAGCACCTCGGGGTCGACGGCCAGCGCGCGTGCCAGCCCGACGCGCTGCTGCTGGCCGCCGGACAGCTCCACGGGGCGGCGCTGTCCGAGCCCGGCCAGGCCGACCTTCTCCGCCATCTCCGCGGCCTTCGCACGTCGTTCGGCCTTCGCCATGCCCTGGATCTCCAGGCCGTAGGCGATGTTGTCGATGACGGTGCGGTGAGGCAGCAGGCCGAAGTTCTGGAAGACCATCGCGGCACGCTTGCGGCGCAGTTCACGCAGTCGCGCCTTGTCCATGCCGAGAACGTCGTGGCTGTCGATCTCCAGCGTTCCGGCGGTCGGCTCGATGAGGCGGGTCAGGCAGCGTACGAGCGTGGACTTGCCGGAGCCCGACAGGCCCATCACCACGAAGACCTCGCCGTTCTGGACGTCGAAGGAGACGTCGCGCACGGCGGCGGTGCAGCCGGTGCGCTTGGTCAGCTCGGCGGCCGAGAGGTCCTTCAGCTCGGGATCTCCGGGTATTCGATGGCTCTTGGGACCGAACACCTTCCACAGATTTCGTACGGATATCACCGGGGCGGACTTCGCGGAGCCGGCGCTCTTCGCGGCCGCCTTGTCCTCGGCGTTCTTTGCGTTCTCTGCGATCCCGGCGGACTCGTGGGTCTCGGACATCACGCAACACCTCCCGGTGCCGTAGTCGTAGCAGGTCGATCGGATCGGACGAGGTCAGCCGCCTTCTCACCGACCATCAGGACACCGATCATGGGGTTGACGGCGGGCATCGTGGGGAAGACCGAGGCGTCCGCGACGCGGATGCCCTCCATGCCGCGGATCTTCAACCGGGGGTCGACGACGGCGAGTTCGTCGTCGGCGGCCCCCATCCGGCAGGTGCCCGCCGGGTGGTAGACGGTGTGCGCGACCTTGCGCGCGTACTCGCTGATCTCCTCGTCGGAGGTGATCTCCTGGCCCGGGCAGACCTCGCGCTTGAGCCACTTCGCGAACGGCTGGGACCGCGCGACCTCGCGGGCGAACCTGATGCCGTCGACCAGGGTCTGGCCGTCGTAGTCGTCCTCGTCCGTGAAGTAGCGGAAATCCAGGGCGGGTTTGACCGCCGGGTCGGCGGAGGTCAGGTAAAGGCGCCCGCGGCTGCGGGGCTTGGGGATGTTGGGCGTCAACGACACTCCGTGCGGGGGCCTTTCGTAGCCCAGCCGCTCGGGATTGTCGGTGAAGGGGATCTGGTAGAAGTGGAACATCAGGTCGGGGCCGGACGATCCCGGGTCCCGGCGCATGAAGAGGCCCGCGTCGGAGTCCATCGCGGAGTTGTCGGGGATGGGCCCGTCCGTCTCCCAGACGATGACCGACTCGGGGTGGTCGAGCAGGTTCTCCCCCACGCCCGGCAGATCGTGCGTGACGGGGATGCCCAGCGCCTCCAGGTCCCCCTTCGGGCCGATCCCCGAGTGCATCAGCAGGCGTGGGGTGTCCACGGCGCCCGCGCAGAGCAGGACCTCTTGTTCCGCCGAGATCAGCCGCTCGGCGCCGTCCTCCGTGCGGACGTGCACGCCCTTCACCTCGTTGCCCGCGAGTTCCAGGCGGAAGGCCCAGGTCTCCAGCAGGATGTCGAGGTTCGGGCGGTCGCCCGCCTCGATGTGGGGGTGGAGGTAGGCGACCGACGCGGAGGAGCGCTTGTTGGTCTCCGGGTGGTACGAGAGGTCGAAGAAACCGACGCCCTCGTGGAACGGCTTCTTGTTGAATCCGTCGATCTCCGGGACGCCCAGCGCGTCCTTCGCGGCGGCGATGAAGTCCCGGGCTGTCTCGTTCCGGTCCTGCTCACCGACGGGGACAACGTTGTTGCGCAGCTTCCCGAAGTAGGGATCCATGGCGGCGGCCCCCCATCCCTTCGCTCCGCCCGCTTCCCACTCGTCCCAGTCGGACGGGAGCGGCTTGAAGGAGATCAGGGTGTTGTGGGAGGAGCAGCCGCCGAGCACCTTCGCGCGGCTGTGGCGTATGTGGGAGTTGCCGCGGGGCTGCTCGGTCGTGGGGTAGTCGTAGTCGAGTTCGCCGCCGAGCAGGCCGAGCCACCGGCGGAGTGTGAGGACCTCCGGCCGGTCGATGTCGGAGGGCCCTCCCTCGATGAGAGCCACGCTGACGGCCGGGTCCTCGGCGAGCCGTGAGGCGATCACCGACCCGGCCGTGCCGCCACCGACGATGACGTAGTCGTAGCTGGACTTGTCGTGGTTGGACATTTCCGTGTTGTGCTCCTTGGGATTCACGGGTGCTGTACGGAGGTGTGGGTGCTCCGTCAGCCGGAGAACCAGCGGACAGGTGCGGGACGCAGGTTCTCGTAGACGTGCTTGGTCTCGCGGTACTCGGCGAGTCCGTGCGGGCCCAGCTCGCGGCCCACGCCGGACTTGCCGAAGCCACCCCACTCGGCCTGCGGCAGATAGGGATGGAAGTCGTTGATCCAGACGGTGCCGTGCCGCAGCCGGCCGGCGACCCTCCTGGCCCGGGCGGTGTCCGAGGAGAAGACGCCGCCCGCGAGGCCGTACTCGGTGTCGTTGGCCAGGGCCACGGCCTCGTCCTCGGTGCGGAAGGTCTCGACGGTGAGGATCGGCCCGAAGGTCTCCTCCCGGATCACCTTCATCCCGCGGTGGCAGTTGTCGAGCACCGTCGGCGAGTAGAAGTAGCCCTCGGCGGGGCGTACGTCGGACGGCTCGGGCCGCTGCCCGCCGCTGCGGAGCACCGCGCCCTCGTCCAGCGCGGAGGCGACGTAGGCCTCCGTCTTGGCGAGCTGCTGCGCGGAGACGAGCGGTCCGCACTCGACGCCCTTCTCCGTGCCGCGGCCCAGCCGGATGCGCTGGGCGCGCGCCGAGAGCTCGGCGACGAAGCGTTCACGCACGGACTCCTCGATGATGAGGCGGGCTCCGGCGGAGCAGACCTGGCCGCTGTGGATGAAGGCGGCGTTGAGCGCCTGGTCGACGGCGGTGTCGAAGCCCTCTTCGGTCTCGCACGCGTCGGCGAACACGACGTTGGGGTTCTTGCCGCCCAGCTCCAGCGCGACCTTCTTCACGCCGGGGGCGGCGGCCTGCGCGACCTTCGTCCCGGAGACGAGCCCGCCGGTGAAGGAGATCATGTCGACGTCCGGGTGCTCGGCCAGGCGCGCGCCCACGGGGTCGCCCGCGCCCGTCACGAGATTCGCCACTCCCGCCGGGAGACCGGCCTCGGCGAGCAGCTTGACCATGTGGACGGTGGTCATCGGCGTGATCTCGCTGGGCTTCAGCACGAACGTGTTGCCGGCGGCCAGCGCGGGAGCGACCTTCCAGCTGGCCTGGAGCAGCGGGTAGTTCCAGGGCGTGATCATCGCGCAGACGCCCACGGGCTCGTGCACGACGACGCTGTGCACGTCGGGGTCGCCCGCGTCGACGACCCTGCCCGCGGACTCGCCCGCGACGAGGTCCGCGAAGTAACGGAAGGCCGCGGTGACGTCGTCGACGTCCACCCGGCCCTCTTCCAAGGTCTTTCCCGCGTCCCTGGACTCGGTGAGTCCGATCTCCTCGCGGTCCCGCTGCAGCAGGTCCGCGACCCGGCGCAGCAGGGCGGCCCGTTCAGCGACGGGCGTACGGGGCCACTCCCCCTCGTCGAAGGCACGCCGTGCCGCGGCGACCGCCGCATCGGTGTCCTGCAGGCCGCCTTCGGCGACGACGGCGAGCGTGGTGGCGTCGGCGGGGTCGAGGACCTCACGGGTCCCCCCGCCTGCGGCAGACCGCCACTCGCCGTCGATGTGAATGCTGTCGATTTCGGACACCCTCTGTACTGCCTTCCAAGCTGTCGAAACGCTGCGTGACACGAAATTCTCTCTTCGTGACCGCCACGGTCTTGCGGCCATGCGCAGGGCACATGACAGGAGCGAACCCTGCCCCGTCTTCGCGTTTGCATGTCCGTGTGGGACAGATAAGTGTGCTTACTCACTGGCCGAAGTCCGTCGGGCCCGGACGAAGTGCTGGATCAGTACGTTCTATGCGGATTTCTGACGATTGAAGGTCCCGACTTGACCGGTTCTGTTGGCATCCTATGGCGGGTGTGAACAAGTGCGACCGTCGCCGACGAGGTGATGCAGGAAAGTAACGGGGCGTGACCCATGCTGGAACCTGCCGCCTCACCTTTCTCAGGAGAAACAGCCCGACGACGGACGTTCGCACTCGTTACGGACGCACGCGGCAAACGATCAAGGGCTGCCGGAAGCCACGTCCGTGCATTCGGCACCCGAGGGGCAGAAGTACGTCAGCGCGGTGTCGAGCAGCTCCTTCTCCTGCTCCGCGGTGCCGCCCTCGGTCTGCCCGTAGGCCACGATCGCGTAGAGCTCGCCGTCCTCCGCTTCGAAGCGGTGGTCGATGACGTGCCGGGTGCCGCCGTGCTCATCGGAGTCGTAGGTGTACTCGAGGCGGGCGGCGGCACTGCCGTCGCCGCTGTCGAGCTGGTCGAGGGCCTTGCGCTCGTAGTCCTTGTTCTTCTCGGCGTTCTTCTCCGCGAGTTCAAGGGAGGCGTACGGATCGGCGTCCTCGACCCAGAAGATCTGGAGCTGGCGGGAGCGGCCCGGCTCCTCGTAGAAGACGACCTTCGAGCCCGCCTCGCGGCCCTCCGTTCGGCGGTCCCAGCCGTCGGGCACCGCGACCTGGAAGCCCTCGGGGTCCTCCTTCACCGAATACCCGGGGCGAGCGCCGGACTCCGATGCGACCGGCTCGTCGTCCGTGTCCGTCGAGGGGTCCTCGGCCGGGGGCGAGGAGGGCGCCTGCGAGATCGTGGGCGTGGCCTCCGGCCGGCTCTCCGGCAGCGGCGCCGGCTCGTCCTTCCAGCCGAGGGCCCACGTGCCGAAGGCCAGTCCGCAGACCGCCAGCACCGCGAACGTGCCCTTGAGCACCTGCCGTTGCTGACGCGCGGACTCGGTGTGGCGCTGTGCGCGCAGCACCTCGGCCTCGTGGTCCACCCAGCGCTGGTGGTCCGAGTCGAAGCGGATCATCCGAGCTCCCCCCTCATCCGGCTCACCCCAGGACCTGTGCGGCGGCCTGCGCGACCGTCGCCGCGGAAGCCAGCAGACCGATCGCGCTGGCCCCGGACTCCAGACGCTCCCGCAGCCGGGCCAGACGTGTCGGATCGGTGCGCCCCGTACGGGCGATCTCGCCCTCGATCTCGCCCAGTTCACCGTCGACGCCGCGTGTCTCGTCGGAGGCGGCGAGAACGCTCATGTCGGCGCGGAGGGCCCGCACGGCCTCCAGCAGCGCGAGCGTCGCCTCATCGGTCTGCTGCGGCGGCGAGTTGTAGGTGTACGACGTCGAAGTCGCCCTGCCGTGCCTGCCGGTGGCGACCGAGCCTCCCGAGATGCTGCCGATGTGCACGGCGCCCCCTCCCCCGACGGTCCCCGTCTCCTGCTCCTCGGATCCACCGTTGCCTGACGTCACTTGGGGCTCCCCTCCACGTGGTGTGCCTGGCCGTGCTCACCGGTGGCGACAGTGCCGCCGCTGATCTCCTTGATGAAGACGCCGCCGTCCCGCACGTTGACGATCTGCTGCTCGAAGCGGTCCGTGCGAAAGCCGCGCTGCTCCAGCGCGTCCCGTACCCCGCCGGCGATCCTGTCCTGGACCGTCTTGATGTAGCGGCTGACGTCCATCTCCTGGAACAGGGACAGCTCAGGGGTGCTCGCCAGCTCCCGCACGGACAGCAGCGGGGCGTCCGGCGCCGCGTACTCGGGAGCGGCGAGCCACACCCGGCAGACCGAGAACAGCGTGCGCATCGCCGCGATGCCCGCGGCGGCGGTCACGGCCGGGGCCGTGAGCAGCGCGAGGAACCCCTCGCGCAACGGCCCGGCGGCGCGGCTCTCGACCATCGCGTCGACCTCGCGGAACTCCTCGGCGACCGGGCCCAGCACATGGGGCACGACCTCGAGCACCAGCATCCCGCCCTGTGTGTGCACGCGCACGAACAGCGAGACGACGACCTGCTCCTCCCACGCGCCCACACGGATGCGGAGGAAGTGACGCCGTGCCTCCGCGCCTTCGTCGACGGCGTCGCCCAGGTGGGCGTGCACGCTCTCCGGCCCGTAGACACCGCCGTCGCGTGGCGCACCCGAGGGGAGGTAGACGAACTCCTCGACCTCCAGCTCCCGCAGCCGGTCCCGGCTGGTGCGTGCCGCTGCCTCGCGCAACGCGACCAGCCGCGGCGTGATCATGTCGATCACTTGCCTGCTGGAGAGGCCGGACTCTCCCTGGTGCGGCACGCCGCCGCCGTCCAAGTCCTTCTTGCGGCGCAGCTCCAGAGCGAACGACCAGGGCTTGTACGGGGTGCCAGCGCCGACGAACGGCCGGTTGGGGTCGTACATGGCGGCCTGGGCGTGCTGCTCGCGGTCGATGGCCTCGCCGACGGCGCGGTAGCGCGCCCCCACGGGCAGTTCGGGCAGCGGGCTCGAATGGAAGGTCCGGCGGCCCAACTGCTCCCGCAGCACGGTGGCCATCCTTATCCGGTGGAGCCAGACGACGCCTGCGAGCAGCAGAGGGAAGATCACGGGAAAGGGGTTGTCGTCGACGCCCCCAAGCGCACCGAACCAGTACCAGAGGGCGAAGACGCGCGCGACGTAGGTGACGAGACGGCCCAGCCAGCGCCGCGCCCGGGAGCGGATCTGCCAGCGGTCTTCCCGTCCGACGTCGTAGACCACGGTGCGGCGTCCCGAGAGCGCGCGGCCGGCCCATAAGGCGAGGACGACGAACACGTACTGGACGACCCAGACGGTGGCCAGTAACGACTCCGACCCGAGCGCCGGATCCTCGAAGGCCGGGACCAGGGCGAGCAACGCGTCGAAGGAGAACTCCCAGTTCCCGCCGGAGAGGTCGTCCATCATGTCGTACGTGACGACGAGCGAGACCACGAAGAACGCGGCCCAGACGCCCAACAGGGCGAGAGCGGTGCGCACTTCCTGACGGCGGGCCTGCAGCGCGTGCGCGAGCACCGGGCGCAGATCCACACCGAGCGAAGGCGGTACGGGCCGCTCGGCGTGACCGATCAGCTCATCGATGACGCGCTGACGGAACGCGGAGTTCAGCCGCACCCCCGCGCACAGCAGACGTGTCGCCTCGCTGTGAGCGTGCGTGCGCGCTGGGTAACTCATGACAGCCCCCGATTTCCCCACAGGTCCGGTCCAGGGAGAGCCAAGAAGATACCGGAGGAGCCGGGCCCGGGCCACGCCGGAGACACTTCACTGAGTAACTCTTCGGGAACAGTGGGGAGTTGCCTGTGCCGCATGCACCGGCCGGGAAAACGCGGGCCTGCATTCGCGGCGCGTGGATCTCAACTGCAGGGCTGTGAGCGGTGGTTGAGCTGCACCCGCTCCCCCTGCACCGGCAACGGAACGGCCCGTGCGGGCCGCACCCGTGAGGGGCGCGGCCCGCACGGGCCGGCAAGGCGGTGACGGCGTCGGCGTGCCGCCGTCGAGCGAGCCTCACCTTCGGGGGACGCCTCTCAGCGAAGGGTCCCTCGAAGGAGTGTCAGCTCAGAGAAGACCGAGACCGCGGACCGCCTCGCGCTCCTCGGACAGCTCCTTCACGGAGGCGTTGATGCGCGTGCGCGAGAACTCGTTGACGTCCAGGGCCTGGACGATCTCGTACGAGCCGTTCGAGCAGGTGACCGGGAAGGAGGAGATGAGGCCCTCCGGGACGCCGTAGGAGCCGTCCGAGGGGATGCCCATCGACGTCCAGTCGCCGTCCGGGGTGCCGTTGACCCACGTGTGGACGTGGTCGATCGCGGCGTTGGCGGCGGAGGCCGCGGACGACGCCCCGCGTGCCTCGATGATGGCGGCGCCGCGCTTGGCGACGGTCGGGATGAACTCCTCGGCCAGCCACTTCTCGTCGTTGACGGTCTCGGCGGCGTTCTTGCCGGCGACCTCCGCGTGGAAGATGTCCGGGTACTGGGTGGCCGAGTGGTTGCCCCAGATCGTCAGCCTCTTGATGTCGGAGACCTGGGAACCGGTCTTCTTGGCGAGCTGCGTGAGCGCGCGGTTGTGGTCGAGGCGGGTCATCGCGGTGAACCGCTCGGCGGGCACGTCCGGTGCGGCGGCCTGGGCGATGAGGGCGTTGGTGTTCGCCGGGTTGCCGACGACGAGGACCTTCACGTCGTCCGCCGCGTGGTCGTTGATGGCCTTGCCCTGCGGCTTGAAGATGCCGCCGTTGGCCTCCAGCAGGTCGCCGCGTTCCATGCCCTTGGTGCGGGGGCGGGCGCCGACGAGCAGACCGACGTTGGTGCCGTCGAAGGCGACGTTCGGGTCGTCGGAGATGTCGATGCCGTGCAGCAGCGGGAAGGCGCAGTCGTCGAGCTCCATCGCGGTGCCCTCGGCCGCCTTCAGAGCCGGCGTGATCTCCAGCAGCCGCAGCTTGACCGGCACGTCGGCGCCGAGCAACTGGCCGGAGGCGATACGGAAGAGCAGCGCGTAGCCGATCTGGCCGGCCGCTCCGGTGACGGTGACATTGACTGGGGTGCGGGTCATGGCGGTCTCCGTAGTACCTGGCGGTGGCGAAGGGCCCTCCCCGGCGAAGTCCTGGGGAACGCGCCCTGCCCTGTTCGGAAGTCTCTCCACGTCAAGAGAGTCCTCGCCAGGCTATCCGACGCCTCGGACGCGTCGGCAGCCGCCCGCGCAAGGAGGGGACGCGCGGGGGCTGCCGACGACTGCCAGCCCGTGGGGGGGTGCTGCACAGGCGCATTCCCGGTATCTCGCCGGCCATGCATGCGCATACATCGGAAGTCCGCGAAACTTTTCAGAAGTATCCGGACGACGGTGAGTTGACGCGTCAGGGCACTTCGCCCGCGCCCGTCGCCGGGCCGGTGGACGACGCGGCGGGCGAGGCGGGAGCCGATGCCTCGGAGGCACCGACCTCCGTGCAGCCGGTGGTGCCCGCCACGAGCGTGGCGCAGGCACGGGCCTCGGTCGCGGAGCCGACGGCGACCATCTCCGTGTAGGCGTCGTTGGTCGAGTCGACCTCGTCGCTCTCGACCTCGCCACCCGCGCTGATCTTCAGCCCGTCGCCCTGAGCCGCGCCCGTTATGCGGCCCCAAGCCGCCTTGCAGACCTCGCTGTAGCGCACCTCGACCATGCTCGGACCGACGAAGGCGGAGTTGCTGCTCTTGACGTTCTGACCGCCGCAGCCCATCTTCTCCGGGTCCTTCCCGGTGCAGTCGCTGCCACGGCACTTCACACCCGCGGGCAGGTCGCGCTGCTGGCGGCTGGCAGGCGGGGGTGCCGGCGCGGCCGAGCTGTCCTCCGAGGTCCCGGGCAGGCCGAATACCAGTACGCCGATGCCCAGGAGCACGGACATCGCGACGGCGCCGCCGAGAAGAGCCGCGATCCGGCTGCCCCGCGAGGAGCGTCCCTTGTCCCCCGAACCGTCCTGACCGTCCTGCGCGTCATGGGCTTCCGAAGGCGAACCGGGGTAGGCGCCGGGGTGCTTGGGAGGGCCCGAAGGATGAACGGCGAGGGGACGGCCCTCCACGCCGGATGTGCCGCCGGGGGCCCCCTCAGTCATCGGCGGCCTGTTGCCTGCGGGCGCCGCCGCCGAATTGCGGGGCGTCGCACCCCAGGAGGCGACGTCGACGAGCTGCTGGGTGTTCCGGACGACCTTGTCGGGCCCCTTGCCGGGGAGCGGCCGTGCACGCAGCACCGCCGTCTCGTCGTCCATGGGCCGCGGGCCTGCGTCCGTGCTGCCGGCCGCGGAGCCGCCGCCGTACAGGGCGGAGGCGGAGGGCGGAGCGAGAGATCCCGAAGCCGACTGCTCCTCGGCCCGGTTGACCTCGACGTCGTCCGCCTCGTGTGCCCCGTCCGACTCGCGGCTCTTCTCCAGGCCCTTGTCCCGGCCCTTCTCCTTGTCCTTGTTACGGCCGCGCTTGCGCCCCTTCGCGGGCTCGTCCCAGAACTCCCCCAGCGCCTCACGCGCCTGGGCGACGCGGATGGCCTCCATCGTCACGTCGTGCCGCATCTCGGCACGGCTCCAGGCCCGTTCGGCCAGCTCCCACATCGTCTCGATGTGACGGATGTCGGTGTCCGTGACCTTGGCCAGGGCGTGAGCCGCACCTCGTGGCGGCAGCAGCCGCCCGCCGAGATACCTCTCCCACGACGACTTGCTGTAGCCCGTACGGTCCGCGATGGACGCGACGCTCATTCCGCTGCGGTCCACCAGCCGCCTCAACTGGCTGGTGAACTCCCGGATCTGTGGATCCAGTTCCTCCGGTAGCGGCCTCCACCGAGGCATGGGCCTTCCCCCTCGTCCCCCGAATTCGTCGACATTCCCCGCGCTTGGTCGGCACTAGTCTGCCACCGGCACTCCGGTGTTGCGGCCATGACTGCGGCCCGCGCTTCCGAGACGAAGCACGGGCCTTCTCCTCACGTCACACCGTGTGTCGGAGCGCGTGCCCTGTGCCGTCGAACGATGCCTGCAGGGCCCCCGTTTGGGCCGATTCGACGGCCGCCCGACGGTCTCCGCCTACGACTCCGGCGGTTCGTTTCCCCTCACGAGGAAATGGACGATGTCCTCGAGATACGGAACGGTCAGCTTGGGCTCCGGCTGCGCCATCAACGCCAGCAGGGTGATCGCGAGGCCGAGCGCCCCGTACGTCAGCATGTCCGTGAAGCCGGAGCGGACGGCCAGCATCCCGACCGACGGCATCATTCGCCGCATCACCGCGGCCGCGAGCAGCGAGCCGCCGATGATCAGCGCTCCGGAGCGGAACTCGGCGATGGTCACCAGCAACCCGGTCAGCACACCGAAGCAGACGGCCAGCAGCGGCCACTGCCTGTACGGCGCGGAGTGCCCGGCGCCCACGGCGCTCTGACCGCCCTCGGGCCGCGCCGTGTCGCGCGTCACCAGGGGGAACCGGCGTGATCCACCCACTCGGACCTTCATCACTTCGCCTCCGCCGCGGCCCGCTCGGCCGCCTCCACGACATTGACGAGCAACTGGGCGCGGGTCATGGGGCCGACGCCGCCGGGGTTCGGCGAGATCCAGGCCGCGACCTCCGCCACTCCGGGATGTACGTCGCCGACGATCTTGCCGTGCTCGTCCCTGCTCACGCCCACGTCCAGCACCGCCGCGCCCGGCCGCACGTCCTCCGGCTTGATCAGATGCGGCACACCGGCCGCGGCGACGATCACATCCGCCTGCCGCAGCAGCGCGGGCAGATCGCGGGTGCCGGTGTGGCACTGCGTCACGGTGGCGTTCTCGCTGCGGCGGGTCAGCAGCAGCGGGATGGACCGGCCGACGGTGATGCCGCGGCCCACGACGACCACGTGTGCGCCGTTCAGCTCGACGTCGTGCCGCCGGAGGAGCTGGATGATGCCCTGCGGGGTGCACGGCAGCGGTCCCGGCTCGTTCAGCACGAGCCGGCCGAGGCTGGTCGGGTGCAGCCCGTCCGCGTCCTTGGCGGGGTCCATCAGCGCCAGCACGCGGTTGGTGTCGATGCCCTTGGGCAGCGGCAGCTGGACGATGTAACCGGTGCACGCGGGATCGTCGTTGAGCTCCCTCACGACCGCCTCGATCTCCTCCTGGGTGGCGGAGGCGGGCAGCTCACGCTGGATCGAGTGGACGCCGATCTGCTTGCTGTCGCGGTGCTTGCCCGCGACGTACTTCTGCGAGCCGACGTCGTCCCCGACGAGCAGAGTGCCGAGTCCCGGCGTGATGCCCCGCGCACGTAGCGCGTCGCAGCGCGCCTTGAGATCGGTCTTGATCGCTGCTGCCGTGGCCTTGCCATCGAGAATCTGGGCCGTCATGGGCCCCATCCTCCCGGATGCCGGGGGTCGCGTCGAAATCCGTATCGCTCCGCAGACACCCGACGCCTCCGACGGCGGCGAAATGCGGGACGACGATGGGGTTCCCGTCGCGTTTCGGATTCGCCACATTCACAGATCCAGCTGGACAGGGTCACCGTCCGGCGACCAACATGATTCGCTGACGCCGCGCCCGAACCAGGGAGGGCCAAGGCACGGCGTCGCACCATCGGGGGAGACACATCGCGCACAGCGCACACCTCACGCAGTCCACTGACGGCTTCTGCGGGGGCGGAACTGTCATTCCCCCGAATCTTTCGGCCCATTCCGTCCCCTGTCGAACGCTCGGAGGAAGAGACTCGTGAGCTACCCACCGCCGCCTGGCCAGGACCCGAACAACCCTTACGCCCAGCAGCCGCCGCAGCAGCCGCAAGCTGGGGGCCAGCCCGGTTACGGATACCCGCAGCAGCCCGGCGCCCAGCCCGGGTACGGCTATCCGCAGCAGCCCGGCGGCATTCCCGGCCAGCCGCAATACGGCTACCCGCAGCAACAGGGCTTCCCGGGGGCGCCCGGCCAGCAGGCACCTGAGGGCTACACCAACATTCCCAACCTGGGCATGGCGCAGATCGCTTCGTACGGTCAGCGCTTCGGAGCCCGTCTTCTCGACGGACTGTTCGTCGGCGTGATCAACTTCGCCGTGAGCATGGTATTGGGATTCGGTCTCTTCGCCACGACAAGTTCGACCACCGACCCGAATGCGGCGGCGGCTGTCGGCCTCGGCGCCATTCTGCTCACGTATTTGGTGTTCGCCGTCGTGGCCGTGGGCTGGGACGTCGTATGGGTCAGTGTCAAGGGTGCGACGCCCGGCAAGATGGTTCTCGGGCTCAGCGTCGTCGACAACCGTTACGGCACCAAGCCGGCCTTCGGTGCCGCACTCGTGCGTTGGGGATTCCCGATCGGCCTGGGACTCATCACCTGCGGACTGGGCTCCGTGTTGATCCTGATCTCGCCCTTCTTCGACAACAGCGGGCGACTGCGCGGCTGGCACGACAAGGCGGCGAACACTCAGGTCATCAAGAAGTAACCGGGAGCGGCAAGCCGTTCCCGGACCCAGCACGCACACGAAGGCCGCGCCGCAAGTCACTTGGGCGCGGCCCTTCGTACGTCACGAGTCGCACGTCACGAGCAGTACCTCACGAGCTCAGACCTCCCAAGAGAAGAGGACGCCCCCATGAGTCAGCCGCCCCAGCCTCCCAACAACCCGTATGCGCAGAACCCTTACCAGCAGCAGCCCCAGTCGCCCTACGGCCAGTACCCCGGGCAGGCCCAGCAGCCCGCGTACGGCTACCCCCAGGCGCCCCCGCCCGGCCCTGGCGGACTCGGCGCCACTCCCCCGGGCGTGATACCCGGCCAGGTCAACGGTGCCCGCATCATGATGTTCATCGCAGGCGGTCTGCAGGCTCTGGTCTCGATCGGCTGCATGATCGCTCTCGGCGTGGCGGCGGACCGCCTGAAGGAGGTCGGGTCGTTCGCCGAGGCGGACACCCCGATCGCGGTCATGTACATCGTGTGCGGCGTCCTCCTCGTGCACGCGGTCGTCGGCATCGTGCTGGGCACATCCGTGTCCAAGGGCGGCAACGGCGTGCGCGTGGGCGGAATCGTCTGGGCCTCGTTCCTCACCCTCTTCGGACTGCCGCTGATCCCCCTCGGGCTGTTGTGGATGGGCCTCGGAATCACCTGCATCGTGATGCTGGCCCAGGCCGGTGCGTGGTTCAACAGGCCCCGCTACTGATGGAGTTACCGCGGCGGCGGAGCGCGCCTGCCGGTGGGTCCTCGACCCCCGGAACGACACCCCGGGCACGGTGAGTGCCCGGGGTGTCGTGTCTTCTGCGGCCGCTTCCTCAGCCCGACTCCCGTCCGCGGACGGGCCGTCGGAGGAGGCTCAGTGGAAGAAGTGCCGTGTGCCTGTGAGATACATCGTGACGCCGGCTGCCTTCGCAGCCTCGGCGACGGCTTCGTCACGGACCGAACCACCCGGCTGGACAACGGCCTTGATGCCCGCCTGCGTCAGCACCTCCAGCCCGTCCGGGAAGGGGAAGAACGCGTCCGAGGCCGCGAAGGAGCCGCGTGTCCGCTCCTCACCCGCGCGCTGCACGGCGAGCTTCGCCGAGTCGACGCGGTTGACCTGGCCCATGCCGATGCCGACCGTCGCGCCGTCCTTGGCGAGGAGGATGGCGTTGGACTTCACCGCACGGCAGGACCGCCACGCGAACGCGAGGTCGGCCAGCTCCGCCTGGGAGAGCGCTTCGCCGGTGGCCAGGCGCCAGTTGGCGGGGTCGTCGCCCTCCGCCTGCAGCCTGTCCTTGGCCTGGAGCAGCGTGCCGCCCTCGATGGGCCTGAACTCGACGTGTGCGGCGGGCTGTTCGGCACAGCGCAGCACCCGGATGTTCTTCTTGCGGGACAGCACCTCGACGGCGCCGTCCTCGTAGCCGGGTGCGACCACGACCTCGGTGAAGATCTCCGCGACCTGCTCCGCCATCGCGACGGAGACAGAACGGTTCACGGCGATCACACCGCCGAACGCGGAGAGCGAGTCGCAGGCGTGCGCCTTGCGGTGTGCCTCGGCGACGTCCGCACCGACGGCGATGCCGCAGGGGTTGGCGTGCTTGATGATCGCCACGCACGGCTGCCCGGCGTGCTCGTACGCGGCACGGCGGGCGGCCTCGGTGTCGATGTAGTTGTTGTACGACATCTCCTTGCCGTGCAGCTGCTCCGCGTACGGGAGACCGGTGCCGCTGCCGTCGGTGTAGAGCGCCGCGGGCTGGTGCGGGTTCTCGCCGTAGCGCAGCACGCTGCGGCAGGTGAAGGCCGCGCCGACGAACTCGGGGAGAGCGGCGCCGGATTCACCGGCCGCCACGCCTGCGCCGTCCTCTTCCGGCGCCGCGTAGCCGTCGGCGAACCAGCCGGCCACCGCCACGTCGTAGGCGGCGGTGTGCTGGAACGCTTCGCCTGCCAGCCGCTTGCGCTGGGCCAGTTCGAAGCCTCCGTCCGCCACGGCCTTCAACACGTCGCCGTAGCGCTCAGGGTTGACGACGACCGCGACCGAGGGGTGGTTCTTGGCAGCGGCACGGACCATCGCCGGTCCGCCGATGTCGATCTGCTCCACGCACTCGTCGGGGGCGGCGCCCGAGGCGACGGTCTCGCGGAAGGGATAGAGGTTGACGATCACCAACTCGAAGGGCTCGATGCCGAGTTCGGTGAGCTGCTCCCTGTGCGACGCCAGACGCTGGTCCGCGAGGACGCCCGCGTGCACACGCGGGTGCAGCGTCTTGACCCGCCCGTCCAGGCACTCCGGGAATCCCGTCAGCTCCTCGACCGCGATGACCGGGACGCCTGCCGCCGCGATCTGCTTCGCCGTCGAACCGGTCGAGACGAGCTGCACGCCCTCCGAGTGCAGGCCGCGGGCCAGTTCGTCCAGGCCGGTCTTGTCGTAGACGCTGACGAGGGCCCTGCGAACGGGCCGCTTCACACCTTCGGCGCTTCCGGCGCCCGCGCCGCCCTCACTCATGCCACCCTCAGCCATGTTGCAGCCGTACCTTTCGTCCTTCGATGCGATAGCCGTCGCGGGAGAGGCGTCCCACGACATCGACGAGCAGCCGTCGCTCGACTTCCTTGATCCGCTCGTGCAGAGCGGCGCCCCCGTCGGCGTCGTCCTCGTCCAGGATCTCGACCACGCCCTGCGCGATGATCGGCCCCGTGTCGACACCGTCGTCGACGAAGTGGACGGTGCACCCCGTCACCTTGGCCCCGTACGCGAGCGCGTCGCGCACGCCGTGGGTACCGGGAAAGCTGGGGAGCAGGGCGGGGTGCGTATTGACCACCCGCCCCCCGAAGCGGGCGAGGAACTCCTTGCCCACGATTTTCATGAAGCCGGCCGAGACGACGATGTCCGGCTCGTGCTCCGCGGTCGCCTCCGTCAGCGCCCGGTCCCACTGGTCACGGGTGGCGTAGTCCCGCACCCGGCACACGTACGTGGGAATGCCGGCACGCTCCGCACGCTCCAGGCCTTCGATCCCGTCCCGGTCGGCACCCACGGCGACGACACGCGCGCCGTAGGTGTCGGGCCCCTCCGCCTCGATGGCGTCGAGCAGCGCCTGAAGATTCGTGCCCGACCCGGATACGAGAACGACGAGACGGCGGACGGGACGGGAACCGGGGCGGGGGCGGCTCGGGCTCTGGTGCGCAGCCACGACGGGGCTCTCTCTCACGGGATCCGCCCGGCGCGCGAGGGCCGGGGAGGGGCAGGAAAGGGGGGAGGCGGCAAGTTGTGTGGTCGTACGAACTCATTGAGCAACGGATTCCGGGGAACTCTACGAAGCGTTCGACCGTCGGCAACGATACCGGCCCTTGACACGGCCCCCACGGGACGGGGGCCGGTGCGGCAGGTAGCGTCAGGAGGGACGGGCCGCATCAGAGGCGGCGCGTACTCAGCCGGCACCCGCGAAGGACGTTCAAGGACGCAAGGGGAAGACTCACACCACATGACCGACCGAAGCCGCCGCCGAGCGGCCCCATCCGACTCCACCTCGCGCGAGGACAACCCCTTCGCGGCACCACCGGAGGGGCAGCCCGACCAGCCTTGGCACCCGCGCCGCGGGGCGGACCAGCACGGCTCCGGCACGGGGACGGACACCTCCGGGTCGGAGCGGCCGGACGGGTCGGAGGGCTCGGGTGACGACTCGGGCTCCGGGTCCGGGTCCGGGTCCGACAAGAAGCGCTCGGTCTGGGGCAGCCAATGGAGCAGCCGGCAGCCGGGCCGGCAGAGCGGTGGCTTCGGCGGCCCTTCCTCCAGCAGCGGCAGCGGCCAGGGGAACGGGAACGGCGGCAACGGGAACGGCACGGGCAGCAGCAGCCGTGGCGGCATGCGCTGGGACCCGACCGACCCCCTCCAGCGCCACGCGCGCTACTCCCTGCACACCGGCATCTGGGCCCTCTTCTTCTCCCTGTTCAGTCTCCCGGAGGTGGCGCTCCTCCTCGGGGCGCTGTCCCTGTACTGGGGCATCAACTCGCTGCGCGGCGACAAGTCGCCCTCCCGGACGGAGAGTTCGGGCAAGCGCGGTGGCGGTTCCGGCACGGCGGCGACCGCGGAGGACGTCGCGGGCAGCGACCGGACCGCGGATCCCACCGAGACGCCCAAGCCCGCTCCTTCGATCCCGGTGAGCGTCACGCCGGCCCAGGCGGCCAAGTCCCGTACGACAGCGGCAGTCAGCGGCCTGATCACGGCCGCGCTCGCTCTCGCGGTGGTCGCGGCGACGTTCACGTTCCAGTCCGTGTACCGCGAGTACTTCACCTGTACGCAGGACGCCCTCACGCAGTCCTCCCGCGAGGACTGCAAGGGGCTCCTGCCGAGCGAGCTGCGTCCGCTTCTCGAGAACCGCTGACCAGCGGGCTTCCCGCTGCGGTGGCTGTCAGTCGCGGCGGGGCTCGAAGTCCGGCATCAGCCCGCCCGACGCCGTCTTGAGCGCCGCCCAGCGAGCTTGACGTGCGGACGTGGCGTGCCAGTCGTCGTCGGAGCCGTGCTCGCGCAGCCGCCACGAACGTACGGCGAGAGCGGCGGGCAGACCCACCGCAGCAGTCCAGCCCGTGGCCGCCAGTCCCGTCAGCCACCAGCTCGGGCCGAAGAAGGCCATCGCCTGCGTACCGATCGCGCCGCCCGAGCAGGCCGCGAGCAGTGCGACAGCTGCTCCGCAGCCGCACGCCGCCAGTCCGACGACATACGTCGTGCTCTGCCAGGCCGCCGCTCCTTCCCGGCGCCCCGGCTCCGGCACCGCTGCCCG
>NZ_JACBXA010000072.1 GCF_013870515.1 Streptomyces albidus (ex Kaewkla and Franco 2022)
TCCGCTCCGGCCGGACAGTGCACGCCCGCGCTCAGCAGCAGCTCGCCGCCCAGCAGGTACGGCAGCGGGTCCGCCATCTCGCTGGTGTGCACCGTGTACACGGCCGCATCGGACGCCCGCGGCCCCGCGACCTGGCGCAGGCCGAGCTCCGCGTCGTCCGTCAGGACGGCCAGCGGGACCGGGACGGTGGGAGGGACCAGCTCCTGCACGGGCACCTCCATGGACGGTTCATACAGTCGAGCCTGCCTGAATGGAGGAAACGTACACTTCCTGGCTGCCTTGACGACACCTAGGCTCACCGCTCAAACCTTCAATCACCACCCCCGTCCCCGCTGCACCCCTCCCCTCTCCCCAGGTTCCGTCCCCTCCGCAGTCCCCCTCAGGCCCCACTCCCTCTCACCACCCCGCTCGGCACGAGGAGCGCACCATGGCTGTCGACTACGCAGTGATCATCTTCTATCTCGTCGGCATGCTCGCGGTCGGCTGGTGGGGCATGCGCCGCGCCAAGTCCAAGAGCGACTTCCTCGTCGCCGGTCGGCGCCTGGGACCGCCGATGTACTCCGGCACGATGGCGGCCATCGTCCTCGGCGGCGCCTCGACCATCGGCGGCGTCGGACTCGGCTACGAGCACGGACTGTCGGGCGCCTGGCTCGTGTTCACCATCGGCTTCGGACTGCTGGCGCTGAGCGTCTTCTTCTCCGCCCGCATATCGCGGCTGAAGGTCTACACCGTCGGCCAGATGCTCGACCTGCGCTACGGCGGCTCGTCCTCCGTGATCTCCGGGCTGGTGATGTGGGCGTACACGCTGATGCTCGCCGTCACCTCGACCATCGCCTACGCGACCATCTTCGACGTCATCTTCGGGCTCGACAGGTCGCTGGCGATCATTCTCGGCGGCGGCATCGTCATCGCGTACTCGACGCTCGGCGGCATGTGGTCGATCACGCTGACGGACATGGTGCAGTTCGTCGTGAAGTCGGTGGGCGTGCTGCTTCTGCTGCTGCCGATCGCGGTCTACAAGGCAGGCGGCATCGAGGGCATGCGCGAGCAGCTGCCCGACGACTACTTCTCCCCCATGAGCATCGGTGTCCAGACCGTCTTCACGTACGTGCTCATCTACTCCTTCGGCATGCTGATCGGGCAGGACATCTGGCAGCGCGTGTTCACGGCCCGCAGCGACAAGGTCGCCCGCAGCGGCGGCTCCGTCGCCGGCATCTACTGCCTGGTGTACGCGATCGCGGGCGCCCTGATCGGCATGGCGACCAAGGCGCTCCACCCGAAGCTGGACAGCGCCGACGCCGCGTTCGCGACCATCGTCGGCGAGTCCCTTCCCATCGGCGTGAAGGGGCTGGTGCTGGCCGCCGCCCTGTCCGCGGTCATGTCGACGTCGTCCGGAGCGCTGATCGCATGCGCGACGGTCGCCAACAACGACATCTGGAAGCGTCTGCGCCTCAAGTCACGCGGCGCTGACGTGACGGAGGCAAGCACCTCCGAGGAGGCGGACCACTCGGCCCACGACGAGGTGCGCGGCAACCGTGTCTTCATCCTGATCATGGGCGCTGCCGTGGTCGTCATATCCATCGCGCTCAACGACGTGGTCGAAGCCCTCACGGTGGCCTACAACCTGCTGGTCGGCGGGCTGTTGGTGCCGATCCTGGGCGGCCTGGTCTGGAAGCGCGGCACAGCGGCCGGTGCGCTCGCGGCGGTCGCCGTCGGCGGTGTGACGGTGATCTCGGTCATGGCCTGGAAGGGCATCCTCGCCAACGAGCCCATCTACTACGGCCTGTTGGCCTCGCTGGTCACCCATGTCGTGGTGAGCCTGATCAGCAAGCCGACGGACCCGGCGGTGCTCGCGGCCTGGCGAGCCCGCCTCGCCGGGGAGTCGCAGCCCGGCACCCCGTCGGACGCACCCGCAGGCGTCTGACGGCGACCCCGACCCGGGGGTCCGGCGTCGGGGGCACGGCGGGCAGGTCGCCTCAGCGAAGGCTTCCCGCCATACCGTGAACCCGGCGTCGGACTCCCGCACGCAGAAGCCCTGCCACGACGAGACCCCGTCACAACGAAGCTCAGCAACGAAAGGCGCGATCCCCAGCATGGCCTCCGTAGTCCGCACCGGCGGCGACCTCGTCGCCGAGTCACTGACCGCCCTCGGTGCCTCCACCGTCTTCGGCCTGCCGGGACAGCACGCGCTGGGCGCATTCGACGCGTTGCGGCGTTCCCCGCTCGCCTATGTCGGTCTGCGGGTGGAGAACAACGCGGGCTTCGCCGCCGACGCCCACGCCCGGCTGACGGGCACCGTGACGCCGTTGCTCGTCTCGACGGGACCGGGCGCGCTGATGTCGCTCGCCGCGCTCCAGGAGTCCGCCGCCGCGTCCGTACCCGTGCTGGGCATCAGCAGCCAGATCCCCACAGCGGGCCTCGGTGGCGGCCGCAAGGGATACCTGCACGAACTCCGCGACCAGCAGGCGTCGTTCCGCGACGTCGTCAAGTCCGTCCACACCGTCCGCGCCGCCTCACAGATACCGTCCGCGCTGGCCGCCGCGTGGGTCAGCGCCTCGGAGGCGCCCTGCGGCCCGGTCTGGGTGGAGATACCGCAGGACGTGCTGCTCTCCCCCACGGACGTCCCGCCCCCCGCGTCGCTCTCCGAACTCGAAGCCGTCACCCCGCGGCCCCTGCTCCCACGCCCCGAACTGACCGCTCAAGCCGCGGAACTGCTCAACTCGGCTTCCCGCCCGGCGATTCTGGCCGGCGGCGGTGTCGTACGTTCCGGCGCCCAGGCTCAACTACTGGAACTGGCCGAGCGGTTGGACGCTCCCGTCGCCACCACCTTCGGCGGCAAGGGTGCCTTCCCCACCGCGCACCCGCTCTCGGCCGGCTCGTGGATCGAGGACGCCCACACCACCGAATTCCTCGCGGACGCCGACGCGTTGCTCGTCGTCGGCTCCGGCCTCGGCGAACTCTCCTCCAACTACCACACCCTCTCCCCGCGCGGCCGTGTCATCCACATCGAAGCCGACCTGGGAAAGCTGGAGTCCAACTATCCGGCCCTCGGCATCCACGCGGACGCACGAGCGGCCCTCGAAGCACTGACGAGCGCCGTCATCCCCCGCCCCGCGGGTGACGCGGCACACCGGGTCGCCGCCCTCCTGGAACGCGTCCGCACGAGGATCGCCGGGCAGGAACTCGACCTCGAACAGCAGCTGCTGACCGCCGTGCGCGACGCGCTGCCGGACGGCTCACCGAGCTTCTGGGACATGACGATCCTCGCCTACTGGGCGTGGTCGGCCTTCGACCCCCGCACCGGCGCGATGCACTCGGCCCAGGGCGCAGGGGGCTTGGGCTACGGATTCCCCGCCGCGGTCGGCGCGGCCGTCGCCGACCCCGGCCGCCGCACTCCGGTCCTGGCCGTCTCCGGTGACGGCGGCGCCATGTACTCGATCGCCGAACTGGCCACCGCCCGGCAGTACGACCTTCCGGTGACCTGGCTGATCGTCGACGACGGCGGCTACGGCATCCTGCGCACGTACATGACGGATGCCTTCGGCGAATCGACCGGCACGGAGCTGTCCCGTCCCGACTTCGTCGCGCTGGCGGAGTCCTTCGGCGTCCCCGCTGTGCGTACCTCGCCCGAGCGGCTGCGCGAGGATCTGTCGGCGGCGCTGGCAGAGCCGGGTCCGTCGGTCGTGCTTCTCCCCGCGGTGCTGCGGATGTTCGCGCCGACACACCTCCCCGAACAGCACTGACGCCCCTGTCCGCTCCGGCTCACCCCCGGGAACTTCTCGCTGCCCGCTGCGAACAGGCGCGAGACCGTGCCGGTCCCGGGGCCATCTGCGGGCCCGTTCGGTGGAATCTGCGCCGTGCCCCGCCGGATGGCACCGGTTGCACGCCCGGCTGTCCTTACGGTGCCTGTGACCGACGCCCCCGGCTCCCCGTTCACCCGTCCAGAGGGCTCCGGGGGCCGGAACGGACCAGCAGAGCAGAGGTGAGTGGAGGTGCCCTCAGTGGCAGCACCGCCGGACAACGACGTGCTCTGGGCACGCGGACTGCACTACGCGTACGGCGGTTCGCCCGCCTTGCAAGGTGTCTCGATCGGCGTCCGCTCGGGCGAGATCGTCTCCGTGACCGGACCTCGCGGCAGCGGCAAGACGACACTGCTGAGCTGTCTTTCCGGGCAACTGACGCCGCACCACGGCGAGGTCTGGTTCAACAGCGTGCCGATCCACACGCTCGGACGGACCTCTCGCGAGCGGCTGCGCCGTGACCGCTTCGGCTGGGTCGGCAGCGAGCCGCAGCTCATCCCCGAACTGACCGCCTGGGAGAACGCCGCTCTGCCGCTGCTGCTGGTCGGAGCCGGCCACCGCGCCGCTCGCAAGGCCGCCATGGAGTGGCTGGAGAGACTCGACGTCGGCGAGTGTGCACGCAAGCGGCCCTCCGCCCTGCTGCAATCACAGCGTCAGCGCGTCGCGATCGCCCGCGCCCTCGCGCCCGCTCCCGCGATCCTCTTCGCGGACGAGCCGACCGCGCCGCTCCACCAGGCGGAACGAGCGCAGGTGATGCGCACGCTGACCACGGCCGCCCGGTCGCACGGCATCACGGTGGTGCTCACGACGCACGATCCAGCGGTGATGCTGCCCAAGGTGGTGCCGGGTGATCCGGACGCCGCCGACGCGGCAGGCCCCACACTCGCCGACCGCAACCTCTCGATGGTCGACGGACGCCTCAACGGCCTGGTCTCACCGGGCCCGGGCGAGCACGGACACGACGGGAACGACGAGAACGGAAGCGCCGACGGCAAGGGCATGGCCGCGGGCGACGACGACTCGGACGGCGAAGACTCCAAGGGTGCCGCGTGCTCGCTCTCCGTCTAGCCCGCGGTGGTCATCCCCTCACACTGCTGCGCCGCCTCCTCGTGGCCGTCGCCACAGCAGTGGTCGGCTTCCTGCTGCTCGCCGCGTTGAGCCATGCCCTCGCTCATCCGCAGGACTCCGGCGCTTCCCTCGTACGGCTCGTATGGTGCCTCGCACCGCTCGCGGCAGCGGTGCAGTTCGCCGCAGCGGTCGCCCGTACGGAACCCGGTTCACGATCACGGTCCGCACTGGACGCGGCAGGGGTCGGCCCGGCACGCGTTCCGCTGCTCGCCGCCCTGTCGACCGCGATGGCCTCACTGCTGGGCAGCGCGATCGCACTCGTCGTCTACCTGCATCTGCGCGGGCAGTTGGCGACGCTGCCCTTCGACGGCGCCGCCGTGAAACTCCTTGCCGCCGACCATCCGTTGCCGGTGGCGGCGACGCTGGTGCTGCTGTGCGTCCCGCCTCTGATCGCCGGCGGTGCCGCCGCTCTGGCCACACGGCCCCGCCCGATGATGGCGGTGGGGGCGACGGCCGTGGCCGGCGGCGGTTCCGGCCCCGGCGTGCACGCAGGTACGGCCACAGCACCCTCGGGTGGCTCGGCCAGGCAGCTGGACCACCCCGTCGGAGACCGTGAGGCAGCACCGTTCAGGTTGCTGCCCGGTTCGCTGCCGGCGTCCATCACCCTCCCCTGGGGCACGGCGCTGATCGCTGCGGGCCTCGCGATGGAGACGTACGCGAGCCGGTCCCCGAAGCCGGTCTCCCTCGCGGGCGTGCTCTCGAACCACGCACCCGGCGTGCTCGGCGGCTGGATGCTGACGGCACTGGGTCTGGTGCTGGCCGGGCCGGGACTGACTCAACTCTGCGGACTGCTGATCGCCGTGGGACGCCCTGGAGCCGTGAGGCTGCTGGCGGGACGGGTTCTGCAACAGGAAGCCGGCCGCGTCGGACGCCCGTTGGGTGTTCTGTGCGCCGTGGCCGCAGGCGGACTGGCCGCAGCGGAGCTGTACGCCAAGGCGCCGGCGGACGGGGCCCGCATGCTCGGGCCGCTGACCGTCCTCGGTGCCGCCCTGGTGGTGATCTGTGTGACGGCCAGCGCGCTGACGGCCGCCGCGGAGTCACGCTCGTCCCGCGCTTCCGCGAACGCGACACTGACACGACTCGGTGCTCCCCGCCGTCTGCTGCGTGGTGCGGCAGCGGTCCGGGTGGGTGTGCTGTGCGTGGTGCTGGGCTCGCTGACCTGGGCCGTCGGCCAACTCGCCGCGCTCCCTTTGACGTCCTGACCTTCGCCCGCCGGCGTCAGCGCCCACGCGTCTCTCGTCCGTCCCGGACCGCATCGGGCGGCGAGCGCCTACGCTGACGGAATGCTGGACCATGAGATAGAGAGTCTCGTCGAGTTCGACGACGTCATCGAAGCGACCGGATCGCTCAGCGGATGGCGCGTCCAGTCCGTGGATCTGAGCGAGCGCACGGACGCTCTGGCTTCGGCGGACACGGACGGCGCCGTCTTCCTGGGCTGCGCGATGGCCGCGGAGGCCGTCGTACGGGTGCAGGAGAGCGGTGGTCTCGTCTTCCCGCCCGTGCCGAAGCTCCCGTTCAACCCCTACCGCGGGCGGCTCTACTCTCCGGAGGAGCTGTTCGCCGGGCTGGACGACGGGTACGAGCAGACGCCGGATGCCCGGTCGTACAGCTGGTTCCAGCGGACGAAGAACGACGGGGACGTCTTCTCCTCCATGCTCCGCGCCGTGCACGACGACGCGATCTCCGATGCACTGGACGAACACCTCGTCGGCGCCCGGGTCGTGGGCGTCATGGGCGGGCACCGGCTCGCACGCGGCACCGATGCGTACGCCGGAGCGGCACGCCTCGGCCGCGCCCTCGCGCGCGGGGGTCACACCGTCGCGACCGGCGGCGGCCCAGGAGCCATGGAGGCCGCGAACCTCGGGGCTTACGCGGCGCCGTTCGAGGACGGCATGCTGGAGAAATCTCTGGAGATGATCTCCGCCGCGCCGTCCTTCGAGGACTCCGTCGGCGAGTGGGCCCGTGCGGCGTTCGCGGTGCGCGAGGGCTGGCCGCAGGGGGGCGCGTCAGTTGGCATCCCGACCTGGTTCTACGGGCACGAGCCGCCCAACGCGTTCGCCCAGTGCATCGCCAAGTACTTCGTGAACGCCGTACGCGAGGACGGCCTGCTGGCACGGTCGAACGCCGGAGTCGTCTTCCTGCCGGGCGCGGCGGGGACCGTGCAGGAGATCTTCGACAACGCGACCCCGAACTACTACCAGTCGCGCGGTGCGCCCACCCCGATGGTGCTCGTCAACGAGGAGCACTGGACGCGCACGCTGCCGTGCTGGCCGCTTCTCCAAGCGCTGGCGTCCGAGAGGCCGATGGCTTCGCGCATCGCGCTGGTCGACTCGGTGGAGGAGGTCCCGGCAACTCTCGCCCGGCTGTCCGGCTGAGTGTGCGGAGGCGGTCAGCCCGCCAGTCGTACGACTTCCTGTTCGTCGAAGGCAACGCCGACAGACGAGCCGGGCTCCGGCGCCTCCCGCAGCGCACACGACGCTTCCATGCGTGGTCCGTGCTGCGGCTGGAGCAGCAGCGTCACGGCGGCTGCGTCGCCGCCACGGAACGTGCGGGCTTCGACGGTGCAAGGCAGTCCGTCCTCAACTGCCGTCAGCCGCACGCCTGTCGGGCGCACAAGGAGCTTGCAGGCTCCCGTCGGAATGCCGTCCGGGACGGGAAGTTTGCCCCATGGGGTGTCTGCCGCTCCGCCGTGCACGCTCGCCTCGACGACGTTGTCGAAGCCGAGGAAGCGCGCGACGAACTCCGAGGCGGGGTGCTGCCACACCTCAAGGGGCGTGCCCGCCTGGGCGACGCGGCCCTCGTTCATCACCACGACGCGGTCCGCCAGTACGAATGCCTCTCCCTGGTCATGGGTGACCGCCAGAACCGTGGTGCTCAACCGGTGGAAGAGAGCGCGCAGTTCGACGACGAGACGTTCGCGCAGCCCGCGGTCGAGCTGGCCCAGTGGCTCGTCCAGCATCAGCAGGCGGGGCTGCGGCGCGAGTGCCCGGGCGAGGGCGACGCGCTGCTGTTCCCCTCCGGAGAGGGTTGCGACGGTTCGGCGCTGCGCGTCGGGAAGGCCTACCAGGTCGAGGAGTTCGGCGACGCGCTCCGCCGTCTCCTGCCTTCGCGCGCGGCGCATGCGAAGGCCGAACGCGACGTTGCCGCCGACATCCCGCTGAGGGAACAACTGGTGGTCCTGGAACATCAGTCCGACCTCGCGCCGGTGCGGTGGCACCTCCGTCCGGTCCTGTCCGGACAGGAACACGCGGCCGGCGTCCGGGGTCTGCAGCCCTGCCACGACGCGCAGAAGCGTCGACTTCCCGCTGCCGCTCGGGCCGAGCACGCACACGGTTTCGTGGTCGGCGACCTCCAGGTCCACCGCGTCCAGCGCGCGCCGGGCACCGAAGTCGACGGTCACACCGTTCAGTCGCAGCATCTAGAACTCTCCTGAACGGTCGGTGCGTATGCGTTCCAGAGCGAGCAGGGTGCCCGTGCACACGAGCATCAAAATGGCGCTCATGGCCATCGCCTGCCCGTAGTTGAGTTCGCCGGCGCGTCCGAGGAAGCGGGAGACCGCGACGGGGAGCGTGGGTGCGTCGGGACGCGCGATGAAAACCGTCGCGCCGAACTCGCCCAGAGAGACGGCGAATGCGAAGCCCGCGGCGACGATCAGTGCCCGGCGTACGAGCGGAAGGTCCACCTCGCGCCACGCACGCAGCGGCGAAGCGCCCAGCACGGCAGCCGCTTCGCGGAGTCTCACATCGACCGCTCGCAGCACGGGCAACATCGTCCGTATGACGAAGGGCACCCCCACCAGTGCCTGGGCGAGAGGGACGAGCATCCACGACGAACGCAGGTCCAGCGGCGGTTCGTCGAGGGCGATGAGGAAGCCGAAGCCCACCGTGACCGCCGACGTGCCGAGCGGCAGCATCAGCATCGAGTCGAAGCCGCGTACGAGCCGGCCGACGGCGCCGCCTCCGCCTCTGGTGGTCAGCGCTGCCGCGGCCAGCCCGCCGACGACCAGGGCGATGCACGTGGCGAGCGCCGCGTAGATCAGTGAGTTGCCGATCGCGGCGACCGGGGCGACCGTGAACGTGGCGTCGCTCGAAACGGACCCGAGGGCTCGGTAGTTGGCCGTGCCGTAACCATCGGGTCCGTTGAACGAGCGTTCCACGAGGACCGCCAGGGGCGTCAGTATCAGCAGCACCACGACCGTCAGGACCGACCCCAACAGCGCCCACTGGCCCGGCCCTTGGGGGCGGCGCGCGGTCTGCTCGGCCGGAAGCATGCTCAGCATGGACTGCCGCTTCCGTACGGTGCGCGCGTGGAAGGCGAGCATCGCGGTGACCGCGGCGAACTGCAGCAGCGTGAGCACCGCCGCGGTGGGCAGCTCCAGCAGGGCGGCGGTCTGCCGGTAGATCTCGACCTCGAGGGTGGCGTAACGCGGCCCGCCGAGGACCTGGATCACGCCGAAAGAGGTGAAGGTGAAGAGGAAGACGATCAGTGCCGCCGCGCCGATGGACGGTGCCAGCGCCGGAAGTGTCACCCGGCGCCAGGCAGCGATGCGGCTCGCGCCGAGCACACGGGCGGCCTCCTCCTGGCGCGGGTCGAGTTGGGACCACAGCCCGCCGACTGTCCGTACGACGACCGCGTAGTTGATGAAGACGTGCGCGAGAAGGATCGCCCACACGCTCGTGTCCAGCCGCAGGCCGAACCACTCCTCCAGTGCGCCACCACGTCCCAGCAGCGCGAGGAAGGCCGACCCCACGACCACTGTCGGCAGCACGAAGGGCACCGTCACGACAGCACGCAGCAGACGCTTGCCCGGAAAGTCGAACCGGGCGAACACGTACGCTCCCGGCAACGCCAGCGCCAGCGTGCACGCGGTGGAGGCGGCGGCCTGCCACACCGTGAACCACAGCACCTGCAGCACGTCCGGGTCGGTCAGCACCTGCCCCAGCAGGCCGAGTTGCCACTGGCCGTCCGAGCGAAGCCCGCGTCCGACGATGGCGGCCACGGGGTAGGCGAAGAACAGCCCGAAGAAGGCCACCGGCAGCACCATCAACGCGAGCCGCAACGCGCTGCGGCGCCCCTCCCTGCGACGGCCCCCGGCTGGTGCCGCCTGCGGCGGCTCGCCTCGCTCTGCCGCGCCGGGTGCTTCGTCTACTTCACTGCGAGCGAGGTCCATGACTTGATCCACTGCTCGCGGTTCGCGGCGATCTTCGCCGGAGGCATGGTCGCCGCGTCGTCGACGGATTCCCCGTACTTCGTGAACAGCTCCGGCAGATCGGCGTCGTCACGCACAGGGTTGACGAACATCTGCAGGGGCAGGTCCTCCTGGAACTTCTTGCTGAGCATGAAGTCCACCAGAGCCTTGCCCCCCTTGGGGTTCCGCGCTCCTTCCAGCAGGCCGGCGAACTCCGTCTGCTGGAAACACGTGCCCTTCGCAATCCCGGTCGGCGCCTTCGCGGGCATCGGCTTCTTGCCCAGCACCTCGACGGGCGGGCTGGAGGCATAGGAGACGACGAGCGGCTTGTCGCCCTTGCCCTTGCCGCCGTGTGAACCGCTGAAGCGGTCGTTGTAGGCCTGCTCCCAGCCGTCGACGACCTCGACGCCGTTGGCACGCAGCTTCTTCCAGTAGCCCTTCCAGCCCTTGCCGTACTCGTCGACGGTGGCGAGCAGGAATCCCAGGCCCGGCGATGACGTCGCGGCGTTCGAGGTGACGAGAAGGTCTTTGTACCGGGGCTCGGCGAGATCGGCGAGCGTCTCGGGCGGGTCCAGCTTCTTGTCCTCGAAGTAGCCGCGGTCGTAGTTGACGCATATCTCGCCGGAGTCCACGGGGGTGACCCGGTGCTTTTCCGCGTCGAGCTGGAGGTCCTCGGGGACCTTGTCCAGCCCCTTCGCCCGGTGGGGGGCGAAGACACCCTTGTCGAGCGGGCGGGAGAGAAGGGTGTTGTCGACGCCGAAGAAGACATCCCCTTGCGGATTCCCCTTGTTGAGCACCGTCTGGTTCACGGCGGCTCCGGCGTCACCTCCCCGCAGCACCTTGAGCTTGTATCCGGTCTGCCGTGTGAACTCCTTCAGCACGGGCTTGGACGCCGCGAAGGAGTCGTGGGTGACGAGTGTGACCGTCTTGCTGTCCTGGTCGCTCCCCGAGCCCTGGCCGCCGCAGGCGGTCAGAGTGCCCGCGAGGAGGAGGACTGAGGTGACGGCGGCAGAAGTGTGCAGCGCATGCTTGCTCATCGGCTCATCGACTTCCTACCCGGCATGACCCGGGCGAGGTTCGAGGGTCTGCGGTTGCTCGCATCCGTACGAGCTGCCGCACTCTCAGCGCTGTGTGCGCTCCCCTGTCGGTCTGTGGTGTTGTGCAGGGCCGTCGCCGGTTGTTGTGGCTACGACAAGGCCCCAACAGAGGCTACCAGTCGGCCCTGCGGTGCGACCCGGCGCTCCCGTTCGGCACGCGCTCGACACCTCGCCGCAGCGGCTTCGCTCGCCTCCGGTCGCGATACCGGGACGGCGACCTCCGGTCAGCGTTCCGTCGCGGCCAACTGCCCGCACGCGCCGTCGATCTCCTGGCCCCGGGTGTCCCGTACGGTCACCGGCACGCCGTGGGACTCCAGCGCCCGTACGAAGGCCGCTTCGTCCTCCGGACGCGAGGCCGTCCACTTGGAACCCGGAGTGGGGTTGAGCGGGATGAGATTCACGTGGACGGGCCTGCCCTTGAGCAGCCGGCCCAGCAGATCCGCGCGCCACGCCTGGTCGTTGATGTCCTTGATGAGCGCGTACTCGATGGAGACGCGGCGTGCCGACTTCTCGGCGTACTCCCAGGCCGCGTCCAGCACTTCGCGTACGTTCCAGCGGGTGTTGACGGGGACGAGGGTGTCGCGGAGTTCGTCGTCCGGGGCGTGCAGGGAGACGGCCAGGCGACACTTGAAGCCCTCGTCCGCGAAGCGGAGCATCGCCGGAACGAGTCCGACCGTCGAGACGGTGATGCCGCGCTGCGACAGTCCGAGCCCGTCGGGCTCCGGGTCGGTGAGCCGCCTGATCGCGCCGACCACCCGCTTGTAGTTGGCCAGCGGCTCGCCCATCCCCATGAAGACGATGTTGGACAGCCGGGCAGGCCCTCCCGGAACGTCTCCGTCGCGCAGCGCCCGCACGCCGTCCACGATCTGGTGCACGATCTCGGCGGTCGACAGATTGCGGTCGAGGCCCGCCTGACCAGTGGCGCAGAACGGGCAGTTCATGCCGCAGCCGGCCTGCGAACTGATGCACATGGTGACCCGGTCCGGGTACCGCATCAGGACCGACTCGACGAGCGTGCCGTCGTGCAGCTTCCAGAGAGTCTTACGGGTGGTGTCGTCGTCACAACTGACGTGCCGCACCACGCTCATCAGCTCCGGCAGCAGCTCCGCGGCCAGCTTCTCGCGCGCGGCAGCGGGGATGTCCGTCCACTGCTCGGGCTCGTGGGCCAGCCTGGAGAAGTAGTGCTGCGAGAGCTGCTTCGCCCGGAAGGGCTTCTCGCCCAGCTCGGCGACCGCCGCCCTGCGCTCGTCGGGCGCGAGATCGGCAAGATGCCGCGGCGGCCTGACGGCTCCACGGGGGGCGACAAAGGTGAGTTCTCCGGGCTTCGGCATAGCCGTACCAGTGTCGCAGACGGGTAAGGGTGGCCCAGGCCAGAGCGGGGTGGGGACGGTCACTACTGGGCGGCGGATGTCGGCTTGGGCGGACCCAGGGACGACAGGTACTGGTCGAATAATGGTTACAAGGTGACCACTATTCGTACATACCCCCTCACGCGCTGTGGAGTTGAGCGTTACGGTCATTTACCCCAAAACTCCCTAGGGGACGTCATGACTGATCCGTATTCCTCTCCGATACCGCCGGCACCGCGCCCACCCAACGCCCGCCCGCTCCACACCCGCGTATTCGTGTGGGCCGGAGGCTTAGCTCTGCTGATCGCAGGCACGATCATCGGATCCGCTGTGGACGACGAGCAACGAATCGTCGAGACAAGGGCAAAGCCCACGAAGACAGTCAGCGCGACAGTCACGGCCACGCCCGAGCCCGGCCCGACCGTCACAGAGACCATCAAGGCCAAGACGAAGCCCGCCCCCACGGTCACCGTCACCAAAACCGCAACCGCCAAGGCCGCTGGCAGCGACAGCAGCGGCGGCCAGGACAGCACGGACACGTGCACGATCGTCTCCAACGCGGGGAACTGCTACTCGGCAGGACAGTTCTGCCGGAACAGCGACCACGGCGCCATCACCACCACCACGAGCGGCACGAAGATCAAGTGCGCATACAGCTCGAACGCATGGCGCTGGACCTACGCCTGACGAGACAAGGCCGACACGCGATTCAGGGCGGTTCTCGACGCGCCGCGTACTCCGCTCCCCAGTACTCCGCTCCCAATTCGGCCGATCACCTCTGACTCTCCTGTCGGGCCACCTGGTCCGACAGGGGGCGAGCCCACGTACTCCGTCGTTCGACCGTGACCCGGCGCAAGCGAGACGCAAACGCGTAACCGATAGGTTACGCTTCTCGTCATGAGAGCTCCTGCCGCCCTGGCAGACCCCGTCCGACGAGAAATCCTCGTCCTGCTGCATGCGCGGCCTCGCAACGTCAGCGAGATCACCGGGCACTTCGACGTCAGCCGGCCCGCCGTGAGTCGGCACCTCAGAGTGCTCCGCGAGGCCGGTCTCGTCGTCGCCGAAGACCGTGGTCGTGAGCGGGTCTACCGGCTGGAGACTGCTCCGCTGGTGGAGCTGCGGCAATGGCTGGAGCAGTTCTCGAACCGCTGGGAGCAGCGTTTCGACGCGCTCGAGACGGAGGTTCACCGGACTCGACGTGAGCGACGCCGCCAGGCACAGTCCACCGACGAAGCCAAGGAGAAGCCCGCATGACACCGAAGCCCACCGGGTCCCTCAGCAGCACCTCGACAGGCCCGGATCTCGTACTCACCCGCACCTTCCGCGCGCCCGTCGGCGATGTGTGGGACTCCCTCACCGAATCCGAGCGCACAAGCCGCTGGTTCGGGCCTTGGGCAGGGACTCCCGGCGCGGGTCAGTCGATCAGCGTCACCATGACCGCCGAGGACGGCGACCCCGAGATGCCGATGAGGATCGAGGCGTGCGAGCCACCGCATCATCTCGCCGTGTCCGCCGTCGACGAGTACGGCACCTGGAACCTCGAGGTGCACCTCACGGAACGGGACGGCTCCACCGAGATGCGCTTCGTGCAGCACCTCACCGACACGGCAACGGTCGGCGATACGGGACCCGGCTGGGAGTACTACCTCGACAGGTTCACGGCTGCTCTGGGTGACGGACCGATGCCCGACTTCGACGACTACTACCCGTCGATGAAGGGCTATTACGTGGCCCTGGCCGAGGAGTTGGGGGCCGCCTGAGGCAAGCGCCCCTGCGGATGACCCCCACGCTGTGCGACTCAGCCGCCGCCCACGAAGACGACGAACAGCAGCCATACGATCGGCGCCGTCGGCAGCAGGGAGTCGAGCCGGTCCATGATGCCGCCGTGACCGGGGAGCAGGGTGCCCATGTCCTTGATGCCCAGGTCGCGCTTGATCATCGACTCGCCCAGGTCTCCGAGGGTGGCACTCACCGCTACGGCCAGCCCCAGCAGCAGACCCTGCCACCAGGCGCCGTCGTCGATCAGGAACTGCATGCACAGCGCGCCCGCCGCCATGGAGAAAGCCACGGCACCGCCCAAGCCCTCGCGGGTCTTACCGGGACTGATCCGCGGGGCCAGCTTGTGCTTGCCGAAGCGCCAGCCGACTGCGTACGCGCCGGTGTCACTGACGACCGTGAGCAGCAGGAAGACCAGCACCCGCCACGGCCCGTCGTCGGCGGCGAGCATGAGCGCCACGAACGTGGCCAGGAAGGGCACGTAGAAGGTGGCGAATACCGCAGCGGTCACGTCCCGCAGATATTCGTGCGGTGACTCCGTCATCCGCCAGACGAGGACGGCCAGCGCGGTGAGGGCCATGGCGATCCACGCGCCTTCGGGGCCGCGCACGTACCCGGCGACGACCATCGCGGCGCCGCCCACCGCGAGGGGCACCAAGGGCGCCCGGATCTCCTTGCGCTCGTTCAGGCGCGAGGTGAGCTCCCACAGGCCGACGACCACGGCGACGACGACCACGCCGAGGAAGACCGGCTTGTAGAAGAACAGGGAGGCGAGGATGACCACGCCGAGCCCGACGCCTACTCCTATGGCGGCTCGCAGGTCCCGGCCGGCGCGCTTCTTGCCGCCGAGCGGGGCGGGGCCCGGGTCGGACTCCTGCGAAGCAGGCCGCTGACCGGACCGGTCCCCGTGGCCGTCACGGCCACCGGAGGCTCCGCCGGCGCCACCTGGACCGCCTGAACCGTGGGAGCCGCCCGGCCCGGATCTGCCGTGACTGCTGCCTTGACCGCCTGGATCCGACACGATGGGCATAGGCCGAGTCTGCGACACACCGCCGCCTTCGTGCGCGGGAGCCTCACCCGCACCGGGGTGGAATGCGCCTCCCGGAGCGCGTCCCTGATCGGGTGCGCCCCGGAAGCCGGCACGGGGCGTCGGTGCTCCCCAGGATGAGTCGTTCACAGATTGCAGCCTCAGACGTCGGACCATGGACGGATCTCGGGCAGACCTCCCACACGTGTGGGACTCAGACCTCGAGCAGCTCGGCTTCCTTGTGCTTGAGGATCTCGTCCACCTGCGTCACGTACTTCGCGGTGGTGTCGTCGAGTTCCTTCTCCGCGCGACGGCCCTCGTCCTCGCCGACGTCGCCGTCCTTGATGGCCGCCTCGAGGCTCTCCTTGGCCTTGCGACGGACGCTGCGGATCGAGATCTTGGCGTCCTCACCCTTCGCCTTGGCGACCTTGATGAACTCCTTGCGGCGCTCCTCGGTCAGCTCGGGGAACGTCACCCGGATGATATTGCCGTCATTCGACGGGTTGACGCCCAGGTCCGAGTCGCGGATGGCCTGCTCGATGTTGCGCAGGGAACTCTTGTCGAACGGAGTGACCACCGCCATCCGCGGCTCCGGCACGGAGAACGACGCCAGCTGGTTGATCGGCGTCATCGCTCCGTAGTACTCCGCCACGATCTTGTTGAACATGGCCGGGTGTGCCCGTCCGGTGCGGATCGCCGCGAAGTCCTCCTTGGCGACCACGACCGCCTTCTCCATCTTCTCCTCGGCTTCGAGGAGGGTCTCTTCGATCACCACGTGCTCCTGGTCTCGATGAATGAGCCTTGCGGATAAGCCCTGTTTCCTGCACGGTGTCCGACCGGCTGACGGTTGTCCATCCCCGCGTCGGGCCGTTCCCACGACCCCTGGTTGCCGGGGCTCCGGACATGACGCCGCGGGCCGAACATCAGCCCCTCGTACCCTGGTTGCTCACCAGGGTGCCGATCTTCTCACCCTTCACCGCCCGCGCGATATTGCCCTCGGCCAGAAGCTCGAAGACGAGGATCGGGAGCTTGTTGTCCCGGCAGAGGGTGACGGCCGTGGCGTCGGCGACCTTCAGATCGCGGGTGATGACCTCGCCGTACTCGAGGGCGTCGAACTTCACGGCGTCCGGGTTCTTCGCGGGGTCGGAGTCGTAGACCCCGTCGACGCCGTTCTTGCCCATCAGCAGCGCCTCGGCGTGGATCTCCAGCGCGCGCTGCGCGGCCGTGGTGTCGGTGGAGAAGTACGGCATGCCCATACCGGCGCCGAAGATGACGACCCGGCCCTTCTCCAGATGCCGTACCGCGCGCAGCGGGATGTACGGCTCGGCGACCTGCCCCATCGTGATGGCGGTCTGGACACGGGAGTCGATGCCTTCCTTCTCCAGGAAGTCCTGCAGGGCAAGGCAGTTCATGACCGTACCGAGCATGCCCATGTAGTCGGAACGCGCCCGGTCCATGCCACGCTGCTGCAACTCCGCCCCGCGGAAGAAGTTGCCGCCGCCGATGACGACGGCGAGCTCCGCTCCGTCCCGTACGACGGACGCGATCTCGTGCGCCATCTTGTGCACGACGTCGGGGTCGACACCGAGCCCCCCGCCGCCGGCGAACGCCTCACCGGAGAGCTTGAGCATGAAGCGCCTTCGGCCGCCGCGGACCCTGCCTGTGTCGCTGGTGTCGGTGTCCTTACTCATGCGTTCTCCTCGTGCACATACGAAAGAGGCCACTGCCGTCGGATCCTTGCAATCCCTCGTACGGCAATGGCCTCCTCGTCACAACTGCCCTGTTGCCCGACCTTAGCGGGCGCGTACCGGTTGCGTGCTCCACGCGACCGGTGTGCGTCAACGGGCTCGGGTCGTCAGGCGCCGACGCGGAAGCGGGCGAAGTGCTTCAGCGTGACACCGGCCTCGTCCAGAATCTTCTGGACCGACTTCTTGTTGTCCTTCGCGAAGGGCTGGTCCAGCAGGGCGTTCTCCTTGAAGAAGCCCGTGACCCGACCCTCGACGATCTTGGACAGCGCCTGCTCGGGCTTGCCCTCCTCGCGCGCGGTCTCCTCGGCGATGCGGCGCTCGCTCTCCACCGTCTCGGCCGGGATGTCCTCGCGGGAGAGGAACTTCGGAGAGAAGGCGGCGATGTGCTGCGCAACGTCCTTGGCGATCTCCGGGTTCTCCTTGTCCAGCTCGACCAGCACGCCGACCTGCGGGGGCAGGTCCGGGCTGGTGCGGTGCAGGTAGGAGGCGACGAAGCCGCCGGAGTACTGGGCGAAGCGGTCCAGGACGATCTTCTCGCCGAGGTTGGCGTTGGCCTCGTCGACGTACGCCTGCACGGTCTTGCCCGGCTCGATCTCCGACGCGAGCAGCGCGGCGGTGTCCGCGGGAGAGGAGGCGGCGACGTGCGCGGCGATGGCGTCTGCTGCGGCGATGAACTTGTCGCCCTTGGCGACGAAGTCCGTCTCGCACTTCAGCTCGACGAGCACTCCGGAGTTGTTGTCGTCCGCGATGCGGGCGACGACCGCGCCGTTCGAAGCAGTGCGGCTCTCGCGCTTGGCGACGCCCTTCTGCCCCTTGACGCGCAGGATCTCGACGGCCTTGTCGACGTTGCCCTCGGCCTCGTCCAGCGCCTTCTTGCAGTCCATCATGCCGGCGCCTGTGAGCTCACGGAGCTTCTTGACGTCGGCGGCGGTGTAGTTCGCCATTACTGGTTTCCTTCTGTGACCAGGCTCCGCCGTCGCGCTCAGCGCCGGAGCGGAGCTTGCATTCGTCTTGAGGTGTCGGGAGGCCCGATGAGACGCCTTCTCACCTTCTGGGAGAGGGCGGAGTCGCGCTCTTCGGCGCGTCTCTTCTCATGCGGCCTCTTGAAGCTGTGTCACGGGGCGGCGGCGGGAGTTGCGTCCCGCCGCCACCCCGCGGACATCACGCGTTCTCGGCGGTCTTCGCCTCGGGGGCTTCCTCGGCCGGCTTCTCGTCAGCCTTGGGCTCGGCGTCGGCCGGCTTCTCCTCGGCAGCGGCCTCGGCGGGAGCGGACTCGGCAGCCTCGGCGGGAGCGGACTCGGCCTTCTCGGCAGAGGCTTCCGCCTTCTCGCCCTTCTCACCCTCGAGGAGCTCGCGCTCCCACTCGGCCAGCGGCTCGGCGGCCTTGTCGCCGCCCTTGGCGGCCTCGGCCGCACCGGAGCGGGCGATGAGGCCCTCGGCGGCGGCGTCGGCGATCACACGGGTGAGGAGCGTGACGGAGCGGATCGCGTCGTCGTTACCCGGGATCTTGTAGTCGACCTCGTCCGGGTCGCAGTTGGTGTCGAGAATCGCGACGACCGGAATGTTGAGCTTCCGCGCCTCACCGACGGCGATGTGCTCCTTCTTGGTGTCCACGATCCAGACGGCGCTGGGCACCTTCTGCATCTCGCGGATACCGCCGAGCGTCTTCTCCAGCTTCGCCTTCTCGCGGGAGAGAACGAGCAGCTCCTTCTTGGTGAGGCCGGAGGCGGCCACATCCTCGAAGTCGATCTGCTCCAGCTCCTTGAGCCGCTGAAGGCGCTTGTAGACGGTCGAGAAGTTCGTCAGCATGCCGCCGAGCCAGCGCTGGTTCACGTAGGGCATGCCCACGCGGGTGGCCTGCTCGGCGATGGCCTCCTGGGCCTGCTTCTTGGTACCCACGAACATGATGGAACCGCCGTGCGCGACGGTCTCCTTGACGAACTCGTAGGCGCGGTCGATGTACGACAGCGACTGGAGCAGGTCGATGATGTAGATGCCGTTGCGCTCGGTGAAGATGAAGCGCTTCATCTTCGGGTTCCAGCGACGGGTCTGGTGCCCGAAGTGGACGCCGCTCTCCAGCAGCTCCCGCATCGTGACGACGGCCATGGCCGTTCTCCTTGATTTACTCGGTTGTCGTCAGCAACGGCCGGGACGGCCGTCGCTTGCCTGACGCCTCTGTCGTGCTGTGCCCGGGAGATGCCCGTTGGGAAGGCCCTCCTGGGACCGAGATGCACGGCCACCGGGTGAGGGTGGCGAGGCGTGCGAAGTCAGCCCGGTGGACCGGGCCGCCACCAGCAGTGTACGGGACCGTGGAGGGCCCGTGCTCCCTCCACCGGACGCACCGCTCGCCATGTGGCCGGCGCCGAGGTCTTACGCTCCCCAACACCCCCCGCGCGGGTGACGAGGTTGTCCACAACTCCCTGCACGTTCACAGATGTTCGGCAAGATCCCTGCGCTCCGTCACGATGCGCGATCGTGTGCTCACGGCACCGCCAGGTGTACGGAACGACGATGCTGGACGGCGGCACAGGGGGGCGGAAACGGCATGGCATCACAACGGGGACGCGATCGGCGACGCGGATGGCCGGAGTGATCTTCCGGGGGCTGCTGGGCGTGGCTCTCTGCCTGCTCCTTGCCCTGAGCAACGGGACGGCGACGGATTCGCGGGCACATGCGGTCGTGAGGCACGAGCCGTCGGCGCCACGGCCTGCGGCCGGCTCCCAGGACGGCGTATGGCCGGTGGAGGGCAGCGCCGGCGCGGTGCGGCCCCTGATGAGACGGGGCTGGGAGCCGCCGCCCACTCCCTGGGCGGCCGGTCATCGCGGCGTGGATCTCGCGGCTCCTCAGGGGCGGGCTGTGCGCGCGGTCGCGGACGGAAGGGTCTCCTTCTCGGGCAAGGTCGCGGGGCGGGGAGTGCTGTCGATCGAGCTGTCGGGGACGGGCAGGCCTCCCATCCGCACGACCTACGAGCCGGTGCGGCCCACGGTCCGCGAGGGCGACCGGGTACGCGCTGGGGAGACCGTTGCCTTCATGACCGGCGGGCTCTCCCATTGCGGCGGCGGCTGCCTGCACTGGGGCGCACGTCGAGGCACGCGCTACCTCGATCCGCTCTCGCTGCTTCCGGCCGGCCTCCTGCGGGGCGGTCCGTCCAGGCTGCTGCCTGTCTTCGGCATCCCCCTGCCCCGCAGCGATGCCTCCACGGATTCCGGTTCGAGCAGCGGGGCGAGCTCCCAGCAGGGAATGGTGGCTCACGGAGCCCCGGCAACCACTCGCGCGGGACCAATGAGCTCGACCGGAGCGGGAGGGGGTCAAGTAGGCGCTGGCGGGGCAGTGTTGGCGCTCGCATTGGCCGGGGCGGCGCTGTTCGGCCGCCGTCGTCTCTCGCGAACGGTCGCGGCAAGGACGTCGAGAGCGAGGAGACCACCGCGGGCTCCGCCCTGAGCGGTGCCTGCTCCGGCGTCAGTTGCCGACGCCGCTCAAGGCCATGGAGACGGCCGCCTCGGTGATCTGCTCGGGGTCCTCGGCGGCACCCAGCTCGATGCGTCGAACTGCTGCGTCGACGACGCCCTGCAGCAGCATCGCTGCCAGTCGCGGCTGCTCGTGGCCGAGTGCGCCGAGCGCTTCGACGACCATCGCGACGAGCCCGCCGTGAGCGGCGCGGATCTTCTCCCGCGCGCCCGCGTCGAGTTCGCCGGCCGAGATCGCTACGACCGCACGGTGGCGCCTGTCGCCGACCAGAGCCAGCTGCTGCCGTACATACGCTTCGATCTTGCCTTCCGCCGTCTCGGCCTCCGCCATCGCGGTCTCCACCTCGGCTGCCCAGACAGGGAAGTCGACGGCGCAGAGTTCCTCGACGACGGCCGCGCGGGATCGGAAGTACTCGTACACGGAGGAGCGCGCCAGACCCGTCCGCTGAGCGAGAGCGGGGAACGTCAGCGCTTCCGTGCCGCCTTCGGAGAGCAGTGCGCGGGCAGCGTCCAGCAGGGCTGCACGCTGCATGGTCCGGTGCTCGGCCACGGAGGCCGCTCGAATCCTTGGCACGCCCCCACCATACGGAGGGAGGTACCGATTCAGCGACCGACGTCGGCCAGCTTTGCACGAAGCTGAAGAACCGACTTGGTGTGGATCTGGCTGACCCGGCTCTCGGTGACACCGAGTACCTGGCCGATCTCAGCCAGGGTGAGGCCCTCGTAGTAGTAGAGGGTGACCACCGTCTTCTCCCGTTCCGGGAGGGTGTTGATGGCCCGGGCAAGCAGCCGGCGCAGCTCCCGGCCTTCGGCGACCTCGACCGGATCGTCAGCGGCCGTGTCCTCGAGGGTGTCCATCAGGCTCAGGCGGTCGCCGCCCTCGCCGCCGACATGAAGCAGTTCCTCCAGCGCGACCACGTTCGCCAGGGACAACTGGCTGAAGACGCCGTGCAGTTCCTCCAGGGGGATGCCCATCTCGTCCGCGACCTCGGACTCCGACGGGCTGCGCCGCAGAGTGGCCTCGAGCGAGGCGTAGGCACGCTCGACGGCGCGCGCCTTCTGCCGTACCGACCGGGGAATCCAGTCCAGGGCCCGTAGTTCGTCGATCATCGCGCCACGGATGCGGGTGATCGCGTACGTCTCGAACTTGATGGAGCGCTCGGGGTCGAACTTCTCGATCGCGTCGATGAGCCCGAAGACCCCGGAGGAGACGAAGTCGGCCTGCTCGACGTTGGAGGGCAGGCCCACACTGACGCGCCCGGCGACATATTTGACGAGGGGGGAGTAGTGGAGGATCAGCTGTTCCCGCAGCCCTTCGTCAGCGGTGGCCTTGTACCGCCGCCACAGCTCGTCGAGGGGACTTCGGTCTGCAACAGGCCTGGTGTTCTCGGCTGCGACCGGCGCCGCGGCTGTTGCCGCGCCGTCAGGCCCGGGGATGTGCTGGGGCATTCGTCGCCTTGAGCCGTTCTGCTGAGTGGCCATCACGCGGGGGGAGCGTGACCGGAGCCGCTTCCATGGGAGATGTGAGCGTAGCGTGACCGCGGAGTCGCACTATGCGATGAGCGCGCGCTTCTGCATGCGCAGATACGTTCCGCTGGACGCACCCGGGAGTTACTCCGACGACAGCACCCAAGACCGGCTTTCGTAGCGGGAAGGGGCGAAACCGGAGCATACGGATCACCCTTTCATTCGATAGCCCCAGGTCAAGGACCGGCTCTTCACTCGATGGGGTGCCTGGCCTTGAGTCCGGCGGTCCTACTCAACTGCCAGCCGTTGCCCAGGCGTTCGACGAAGCCCAGCGCGCACAGCTCCTGGAGCCGCACCAGCGCGGTCTCCGGCGTGATGCCGACGGCCTGCGCCAGCTGAACGGATTCGGCGGTGCCGCGCCCCGGCAGGGCGTCGAGAACGAGCGCCGCCTCCCCGGGCAGCACGTCACGGGGCAGGGCAGGGCCGCGCCTTCTGGGGGCCAGCTCTCCCATGCTTCCGACCAGTTCGATCACCTCAGCGGCGTCGGTGATCACGCTGCCCTCCTCGCGCAGCAGTTCGTGCACCCCGGCGGACAGCCCGGAGGTGACGGGGCCCGGGACTCCCATCACGAGCCGGCCCAGCCGTCGTGCGTGCCGGGCGGTGGACAGCGAGCCACTCCTCAGCGCGGCTTCCACCACGACAGTGCCTCTCGTGAGGGCGGCGATCACCCGGTTCCGCAGGACGAAGCGGCTTCGCGTCGGATGGTCCCGTGGCGGCAACTCGGCCAGCAGAAGGCCCTGTTCGCCGATGCGCCGGATCAACTCGGCGTGCCCCGAGGGGTATGCGACATCCACGCCGCACGCCAGCACCCCGACGGTGGCGCCCCCGGCGGCGAGGGCGCCCCGGTGCGCGGCTCCGTCGATGCCATGGGCCGCTCCCGAGACCACCGTCCATCCACGTTCCGCAAGCCCCGCCCCGAGCACGGCTGCAACGTGCACGCCGTACTCCGTACAGGCACGCGCCCCGACGACCGCGACCGAACGCAGTGCCCAGAACCGCAGATACGGAGCACCGCGGACCCACAGCCCGATGGGCCTTGTCACGCCCAGTGCGTCCAGCTGACCGGGCCATTCAGGGTCGCCGGGGCACAGGAACCGGCCGCCGACCGCCTTGACGGCTGCCAAGTCCGC
>NZ_JACBXA010000073.1 GCF_013870515.1 Streptomyces albidus (ex Kaewkla and Franco 2022)
CGGAAGAGCTCAGGACGCGCACGTCCCTTCTGCCAGTGCTCTCCGGTCAGGCCGGTCCGGCCGGCGGTTCGGAACGGTCAGAACCCTCCGCCGCCGAAGTCCCCTCCACCGCCGAAGTCTCCGCCTCCGAATCCGCCGCCGTCCCCGCCGAATCCGTCCCCTCCGAAGTCGCCCCCGTCACCGCCGAAGTCGCCTCCGTAGGCCCCCGGTACGAGCGCGTTGCCGAGCAGCGTGCCGACGAGCAGCCCCGGAAGGATGCCGCCGCCGAAGTAGCCGCCGGCCCACGGCCCGTAGACGGGACCGGCCTCCCAGTACGGGCGCCGTCCGTCCGGCGTGTCCACGGTGCGGGTCATCGGTTCCGCACCGTCCGCCAGCCGTGCCGCGTCCGCCGCGCAGACCGGCACGGTCCGTTCCGTGCCACCGGGCGGCGACCAGCGCACGTCCTTGACGGACGGGCCGTGGCGGGGGTCGAAGAAGCACGGCATCCGCCGTTCCGGCAGCTCGGCACCGTCGCGCCGCGCCTCCAGGGTGACGAGCGCGAATCGCCCGTCCTCCAGCGACTCCGTCACTTTCTTCACGTCCTGGGGGCGGCGGGCCTCGTCCATCGACCGCTTCGCCTCGTCATAGGAGTTGAGGGCGTGGGTGTAGTCCTGGCGCATGGCGTCGTCGGATGTGGGCGCCGTCGGCTCGAAGCCGATGCGGTCCAACTCCTCGCCGAACGCGGTGATGTCCTCGTCGACCACGGGCCGCAGCGTGTCCAGGCGGGCACGTTCCTGCTCGGCCTCCCGCTTGCGCGCACGGTTACGCGCGAGGAGAGCGGTGCTCAACGCGATCACGAGCAGGCCCAGAAGCACGAGCCAGACGACGCCGGAGCCCGAGCTGGAGGACGCGGCGCCGTTCCATGAGGAGGGGGCGTCTCCCCGTGCCCGGTCCGTCGCACCGTCGACGAACTTGTCCACGGTCGCCTCGGTGTTCCCGTCGCCCGCCTTCTTCGCCGACGAGCTGAGGCCGTTGACGCTGCTCCGCGTCATCACCTGCCGGTCGGCTCCTGCGGCGAACCGGTCCCCGAGGGCGATGCCGTAGACGCCGGAGGCGCCGACCTCGGACCGGAGGTCCCGCAGCAGGTCGGACGGCGGGAACTCGCGGGCCTTGGGCAGAACCGCCACGAAGACCGGCTTGTCCGCCTTCTCGATCTTCCTGGTCAGGGCCCGGGCGTCCGAATCGGACAGCCGGTCCGAGACGCGCGGATCGACGTAGACCGGCCCCTCCCGCAGCGCCGTGGCGACCTTCTCGACGCCGTCTGCCCTGGGCGCTGCGCTCACGCCGGGCGCTACCGCAACCACCGCTGTGAGCAGAGCGGCCACCAGGAGGGGAAGTCCGAAGAGCCCATGACGCCTCGTGGTACGCATAGGCCATGTGTACCACTAAATCGAACAAAAGCGCCTGTTGTGGACAGTGCTGGAAGGGCGGCCCGCGGCCTGCACAGTGCGCGGCTGCGCCGTCGTTCCGCGCATGACGAGGCTGGGTGCGCGCCCGGCGCGCATCGGCGAGCAGACCGGGACCGCGATCGACCTTTCACTGGTCCGATGCGCCGATCGAGTGGCTGCGCGAGAGGGTGGCGTGAAGACGCGCAATCCCGCCGCGAGGCGAACGTCTCGGCCGGGCCGGTGGCCTCCAGGTGTTCGCGCCCGCCGTCGCCGGGTCTCCAAGGCTGTGGACGAGCGCGCTCGACTCCTGGCGGTGTGACCTCGTGGCCGGGCAATTCCCGTACTCGCCGACCGACACGAGAACGCCAAGGCGGCTCCAGGCGGCGCAACCTCGAGGAGGGCGCCTTCGTCCTCGACCTGAAGTGCCGCCCGGCACCACGGCGAGGGCCGAACTGCCGGGCGGGAAGCCGGAGATGACGGCGTCCGGAAGGCACCGGTGGAGGACCGTGCCGCAGCCCTGCCCCGTCACCTCCGGACGCCGGTACCTCAGATGTCGCGGAACGTCTCGATCTGCGCGCCCACTTCGTTGAGACGCTCGGCCAGGTCCTCGTAACCCCGGTTGATCACATAGACGTTGCGCAGTACGGACGTGCCCTCGGCGGCCAGCATCGCCAGCAGGACCACCACGGCCGGGCGCAGCGCGGGCGGGCACATCATCTCCGCGGCCCGCCAGCGGGTCGGGCCCTCGACCAACACCCGGTGCGGGTCGAGGAGTTGGAGCCGTCCGCCCAGGCGGTTCAGGTCCGTGAGGTAGATCGCGCGGTTGTCGTAGACCCAGTCGTGGATGAGGGTCTTGCCTTCGGCGACGGCGGCGATGGCCGCGAAGAAGGGGACGTTGTCGATGTTGATGCCGGGGAAGGGCATCGGGTGGATCTTGTCGATGGGCGCCTCCAGTTTGGAGGGGCGCACCGTGAGGTCGATCAGACGGGTGCGGCCGTTGTCCGCCGTGTACTCGGGGCTGCGCTCGGCCTCGAGGCCCATCTCCTCCAGCACCGCGAGTTCGATCTCCAGGAACTCCACCGGCACGCGGCACACGGTCAGTTCGGACTCGGTGACGACTGCCGCGGCCAGGAGGCTCATCGCCTCGACCGGGTCCTCGGAGGGGGAGTAGTCGACGTCCACGTCGATCTCGGAGACGCCGTGCACCGTCAGCGTGGTCGTGCCGATGCCCTCGACCTTCACGCCGAGCTCCTCCAGGAAGAAACACAGGTCCTGGACCATGTAGTTGGAGGAGGCGTTGCGGATGACGGTGACGCCGTCGTGCCGCGCCGCGGCCAGCAGCGCGTTCTCCGTGACGGTGTCGCCGCGCTCGGTCAGCACGATGGGACGCTCGGGAGTCACGGACCGCTCGACGACCGCGTGGTAGAGGCCCTCCGTCGCCGTGATCTCCAGGCCGAAGCGGCGCAGCGCGATCATGTGCGGCTGGACGGTGCGCGTACCGAGGTCGCAGCCGCCCGCGTACGGGATGCGGAACTGGTCCATGCGGTGCAGCAGCGGGCCGAGGAACATGATGATGCTGCGGGTGCGGCGCGCGGCGTCCGCGTCGATGGCCTCCAGGTCGAGCTCCGCCGGGGGCACGATCTCCAGGTCGGCGCCGTCGTTGATCCAGCGGGCGCGGACGCCGATGGAGGAGAGCACCTCCAGGATGCGGAAGACCTCCTCGATGCGGGCGACCCGACGCAGCACCGTGCGGCCGGAGTTGAGCAGCGAGGCGCACAGCAGGGCGACGCAGGCGTTCTTGCTCGTCTTGACGTCGATGCTTCCGGACAGACGTCGTCCGCCGACGACACGCAAGTGCATCGGGCCCGAGTAGCCGAGCGAGACGATCTCGCTGTCCAGCGCCTCCGAGATGCGCGCGATCATCTCAAGACTGATGTTCTGGTTCCCTCGCTCGATGCGGTTGACCGCGCTCTGGCTGGTGCCCAGAGCCTCCGCGAGTTTGACCTGTGTCCAGCCCCGATGCTGTCGGGCGTCGCGAATGAGTTGCCCGATCCGGGCGAGATAGTCATCAGTCATACCGCGAGGATATCTCATATGTGAGATGACTTCTTGCGGTGGGTGTGTGGGCGTGGCAGGCATGGAAATGCGCGCAGGGGGCACCCCCTGCGACGGCAGGGTGACTTGTCGGGTGATTCGCGACGTGTTTCGCGAGAGGGTCGGCACACGGGCCCGAGAGGGCGGGCGGGCATGACCGTCCGGCGGTCGTGTACTACGATTATCTCGACATCGAGATAACTGGCGAAGCGCACTTGCGACCGCTACTGAGTAAGGCTTGCCTAACCGAGCCTAGCCCGCCTGGGGGTTCTCCCGACCGTCAGGGTCGGGGGAAGGATCGGCAATGACGCACTGAAGGAGACTGTCGTGTCGGCGAACAGCTTCGACGCCCGCAGCACGCTGCAGGTGGGCGACGAGTCGTACGAGATCTTCAAGCTGGACAAGGTGGAGGGCTCCGCCCGCCTCCCGTACAGCCTGAAGGTGCTGCTGGAGAACCTGCTCCGCACCGAGGACGGTGCGAACATCACCGCCGACCACATCCGTGCGGTGGGCAACTGGGATTCCAAGGCCCAGCCCAGCCAGGAGATCCAGTTCACCCCCGCCCGCGTGATCATGCAGGACTTCACCGGCGTGCCCTGCGTCGTGGACCTGGCGACCATGCGGGAAGCCGTCAAGGAGCTGGGTGGCGACGCCGACCGCATCAACCCCCTGGCCCCCGCCGAGCTGGTCATCGACCACTCCGTGATCGCCGACAAGTTCGGCACGGCCAACGCCTTCGCCCAGAACGTCGAGCTGGAGTACGGGCGCAACCGCGAGCGCTACCAGTTCCTGCGCTGGGGCCAGACCGCCTTCGACGAGTTCAAGGTCGTACCGCCCGGCACCGGCATCGTGCACCAGGTGAACATCGAGCACCTCGCCCGTACGGTCATGGTGCGCAACGGCCAGGCCTACCCCGACACCCTCGTCGGCACCGACTCGCACACCACGATGGTCAACGGCTTGGGCGTGCTCGGCTGGGGCGTCGGCGGAATCGAGGCGGAGGCGGCCATGCTCGGCCAGCCGGTCTCGATGCTCATCCCGCGCGTCGTCGGCTTCAAGCTGACCGGTTCGCTGCCGACCGGCACCACCGCCACCGACCTCGTCCTCACGATCACCGAGATGCTGCGCAAGCACGGTGTCGTCGGCAAGTTCGTCGAGTTCTACGGTGAGGGCGTCGGCGCCGTGCCGCTGGCGAACCGCGCCACGATCGGCAACATGTCTCCGGAGTTCGGCTCCACCGCCGCGATCTTCCCGATCGACCAGGAGACCATCAACTACCTCACGCTCACCGGCCGTTCGCAGGAGCAGCTCGCGCTCGTCGAGGCGTACGCCAAGGCGCAGGGCATGTGGCACGACGCCGCCCACGAGCCGGAGTACAGCGAGTACCTGGAGCTGGACCTCTCCACGGTCGTGCCGTCCATCGCCGGGCCGAAGCGCCCGCAGGACCGCATCGCGCTCTCGGAGGCGAAGCAGCAGTTCCTCGCGGACCTGCCCGCCTACGTCTCGCAGGACGTCACCGGTGGTGCCGACCGCAAGCCCGGTGTGCCGCAGCAGGAGAAGCCGCACGGCGTCGCCTCCCCGGTCGACGAGGCGAGCTCGGAGTCCTTCCCCGCGAGCGACGCCCCCGCCTACGGGCACGAGGAGAACGGCTCCGGCAAGCCGCACCACACCACCATCGACACGGCGGCGGGCGAGGGCCCGAGCAACCCCGTCCAGGTCACGGGCCCCGACGGCAAGACCTACGAGATCGATCACGGCGCCGTCGCGGTCGCCGCGATCACCTCCTGCACCAACACCTCCAACCCGTACGTCATGGTCGGCGCGGCGCTGGTGGCGAAGAAGGCGGTCGAGAGGGGCCTCACCCGCAAGCCGTGGGTCAAGACCACCCTCGCCCCCGGCTCCCAGGTCGTCATGGACTACTACGACCGGGCCGGCCTCACTCCCTACCTGGACAAGCTCGGCTTCAACCTCGTCGGCTACGGCTGCACGACCTGCATCGGCAACTCCGGCCCGCTGCAGGAAGAGGTCTCGCAGGCGATCAACGACAACGACCTCGCCGTTGCCGCGGTCCTCTCCGGCAACCGGAACTTCGAGGGCCGCATCAACCCCGACGTGAAGATGAACTACCTCGCGTCGCCGCCGCTGGTCGTCGCCTACGCCATCGCCGGCTCGATGAAGGTCGACATCACCACCGAGCCGCTCGGCACCGACCAGGACGGCAACCCCGTGCGCCTCGCGGACCTGTGGCCCTCCGAGCAGGAGGTCGAGGAGGTCGTCGCCTCCTGCATCGGCCAGGAGATGTTCACCAAGGACTACGCGGACGTCTTCTCGGGCGACTCGCAGTGGCAGGCGCTGCCCGTTCCCACCGGCAACACCTTCGAGTGGGACCCGCAGTCCACCTACGTCCGCAAGCCTCCCTACTTCGACGGCATGGGCACCGAGCCCTCCCCGGTCGAGGACATCTCGGGTGCGCGGGTGCTGGCCAAGCTCGGTGACTCGGTCACCACCGACCACATCTCGCCGGCTGGTGCGATCAAGGCCGACACCCCCGCCGGCAAGTACCTCACGGAGCACGGCGTCGAGCGCCGCGACTTCAACAGCTACGGCTCGCGGCGCGGCAACCACGAGGTGATGATCCGCGGCACCTTCGCCAACATCCGGCTGCGCAACCAGATCGCGGAGGGCACCGAAGGCGGCTACACCCGGGATTTCACGCAGCCCGACGCCCCGGTCTCCTTCATCTACGACGCCTCGCAGAACTACCAGGCGCAGGGCATCCCGCTGGTCGTCCTGGCGGGCAAGGAGTACGGCTCCGGCTCGTCCCGCGACTGGGCCGCCAAGGGCACCGCGCTGCTGGGCGTCAAGGCGGCCATCGCCGAGTCGTACGAGCGCATCCACCGCTCGAACCTGATCGGCATGGGCGTGCTGCCGCTCCAGTTCCCCGAGGGGCAGAGCGCGGAGTCGCTGGGGCTCACCGGCGAGGAGACCTTCACCTTCACCGGGGTGACCGCCCTCAACGACGGCGGCATCCCCGAGACGGTCAAGGTCACCACGGACACCGGCGTGGAGTTCGACGCCACCGTGCGCATCGACACCCCTGGTGAGGCGGACTACTACCGCAACGGCGGGATCATGCAGTACGTGCTGCGCTCGCTGCTGCGCAAGTAGCGCGCCGGCGGGACATCGGGGAGTACCGTCCGAGTGAGCGGGAGGCGGGTGCCGGAGCAGTCCGGCACCCGCCTCCGTCGTCTCCGGAAAGTGCTGAGGCGCCTGGGGGGACGGGAGGTCTCAACTCGGGAAAGACTCACCATTCGGGTTGCTTTGATCTTGCCCTGTTGACGCCAAGTGGACTATACCTGTCGGCACCTCACGAGGGCCCCGTGCGCGCGGCGCTCCTGGCGGTAGCGAAAGAGCATTCAGCTTCAACTGACCCGCGGTGTCGGGCCCTTCGCCGGTGGGCGAGTCGTCGGGAGACCGGAACACCGCCTGAGTCCTGGAGAAGGCGAGGACTTGAGCATGGGATCAACCAACGTCAACCGCCGTGATCTGATCAAGCGATCTGCCGCAGTCGGCCTGGTCGCCGCGCCCGGTATGGGGCTGCTGAGCGCGTGCGCCAGCGGCAGCGGCGAGGACAACAAGGTCGAGAAGGGCAAGAAGACCAAGGACAACCCGCTCGGCGTGAACAAGAGCGCCGCGCTGGAGATCTACATATTCGACGGCGGCTTCGGCACCAAGTACGCGCAGGACGCCCAGGCCGTCTATGAGAAGAACTTCCCCAAGGCCAAGACCAAGCTGAAGTCGACGCAGAAGATCCAGTCGGTGCTGCAGCCCCGCTTCAACGGCGGCACCCCTCCGGATCTGATCGACAACTCGGGCGCCGAGCAGATGGACATGGGCGTCCTGGTGGGTAAGAAGCAGCTCACCGACCTCACGGACCTGCTGAACGCACCCTCCATCGACGACCCGAACAAGAAGGTCCGCGACACCCTGCGTCCCGGTGTCGTGGAGATGGGCCAGTTCGACGGCAACCCGGTGTGGATCATGTACTACGCCTACACCGTGTACGGCGTCTGGTACTCGCAGAAGGCGCTCGACAAGCTCGACGCGGAGTACCCGGAGACCTGGGACGACATGCTCGCGGTCTGCGCCAAGGCGAAGAAGAAGGGCATGGCGGGCTGGACGTACGCGGGCAAGCACCCGTACTACCTGCCCTTCAGCCTCTACGCCTTCATGGCCAAGATCGGCGGGCCGAAGGTTCTCGAGTCCATCGACAACCTGGAGCCCGACGCCTGGAAGCAGCCGGCCGTCAAGGCGGCCCTCGAGGCCTACTACGAGCTGTACAAGAAGGGCTACGTCCTCGACGGCACCCCCGGCCTGGACCACATCGAGTCGCAGACCGCGTGGAACGAGGGCAAGGCCCTGTTCATCCCGAACGGCTCCTGGGTGGAGAACGAGGCGAAGAAGACCACCCCGAAGGACTTCGAGATGCGCGTGGCCGCGCCCTCCGGTCTGGACAGCGGCGACCAGATGCCCTTCGGCACGCTGTGGGCCTCCGGCGGCGAGCCGTTCATCGTGCCGGCCAAGGCCAAGAACCCCGCCGGCGGCATGGAGCAGCTGCGGATCATGCTCGGTGAGGCTTCCTCGAAGAACTTCACCAAGCAGGTGTCCTCGCTGACGTCCTTCGACGGCGGCACCGACGGCCTGACGCTGCCCCCGGGCCTGAAGTCGGCCGTGGACGCCCTGGACAAGGCGGGCAAGAACATCGTCAACCCCCGTATCCAGGACTGGTACGTGGCTCTGCAGAAGGAGAAGATCGGCGTCGCCTGCCTGGGCGAGATGATGGCCGGCCGCATGACTCCGGCCGAGACGATGAAGAAGGCCCAGAAGTACACCGACGAAGCGCGTGAGGACGACTCCATCACGCACTACAAGCACAACTGAAAAAGCGTCACCAGCGGCGGCATGCCACAGCGGATCGGAGTCGGTGAGTAATGGAGCACGGCAAGTACCGGTTCATCGTGGGGTTCTTGATCGTTCCCCTCACGATCTACGCGGTCTTTGTCATCTGGCCGTTTGCCCAGTCGATCTACTACTCGTTCACCGACTGGACCGGCCTGAGTCCGGACTTCAAGATGGTCGGCTTCGACAACTACATCAAGCTGTTCAGCGACGAGGTCTTCTGGAAGTCGCTCCAGCACAGCTTGCTGTTCCTTGTGCTGCTGCCGCTGGTGACGATCAGCCTCGCGCTGTTCTTCGCCTTCATGATCAACGTCGGTGGACGGCGGCGGAAGAACTCCGCCGTCTCCGGCGTGCGCGGATCCAGCTTCTACAAGATCGTCTATTTCTTCCCGCAGGTGCTGTCGATCGCCATCGTCGCCCTGCTCTTCCGCTTCGCCTACAACCCGCGAAGCGGATCGCTCAACGCGGCGCTGGATGCGGTGGGCCTCTCATCGCTCAAGACGGCGTGGCTGGGCGACCCGGAGACCGCGCTGTGGGCGGTGATGGGCGTCATGGTCTGGAGCACGGTCGGCTTCTTCGTCGTGCTCTTCTCGGCCGCCATGACGTCCATCCCTCGTGACTACTACGAGGCCGCGCTGCTGGACGGCGCCGACCGGATCACCACGTTCTTCCGGATCACCCTGCCCCTGCTGTGGGACACCGTGCAGTCCGGCTGGATCTACATGGGCATCCTGGCGCTGGGCGCCGAGGCGTTCGCGGTGGTGCAGATCATGACCACCGGCCCGGGCGGACCTGCCTACTCCACGACCGTGCTCCCGCTGTACGTCTACCTGAAGGCATTCCGTGACGGGCAGGCCGCCTACGCCACGACGATCGGTGTGGCGCTGCTCGTGGTCACTCTGGCCTTCGCGGCCGTCGTGCTGAAACTCGGTCGTCGCGAGAGGTTGGAGTACTGATGAAGACCACCGGCACCCTGCCCGAGGAACCGGAGACGACGGAGCCGGGGACGGTGAGCAAGGTCCTCACCGGAGACCCGCTGCGCGGCACGGCCGACAAGGAGAGCGCCCGGGGCACCGAGGGGAGGACCCTCAACGTCTTCTCGCACGGGATGCTCGTCCTGTGGGCCGTGATGGTGGTGATGCCGCTGCTGTGGGCGGTGATGACCTCCTTCAAGGACGACAAGAGCATCTTCACCTCGCCCTGGTCGCTGCCGACGACGTTGAACTTCGACAACTGGTCGCGCGCCTGGAGCCAGGCGCACATGAGCGAGTACTTCTTCAACACCGTGCTGGTGGTGGGCGGTTCGCTGATCGGCACCATGCTCCTCGGCAGCATGGTGGCGTACGTGCTCGCCCGGTTCGACTTTCCCGGGAACCGCTTCTTCTACTTCCTGTTCATCGGCGGGATGAGCTTCCCGATCATCCTGGCCCTGGTGCCGCTCTTCTACGTGATGAGCAACACCGGGCTGCTGAACACCCGGCACGGCCTGATCCTGGCGTACATCGCGTACTCGCTGCCGTTCACCACGTTCTTCCTGACGTCGTTCTTCCGCTCGCTGCCGACCTCGGTGGCGGAGGCGGCGCTCATCGACGGGGCCTCGCACACCCGGACCTTCTTCCAGGTGATGCTGCCGATGGCGAAGCCCGGTCTGATCAGCGTGGGCATCTTCAACTTCCTCGGCCAGTGGAACCAGTACATGCTGCCCACGGTGCTCAACACCGATCCGGATCAGCGTGTGCTCACCCAGGGACTGGTGGAACTGGCGGCCAGCCAGGGCTACAAGGGAGACTGGTCGGGGCTGTTCGCCGGTCTGGTGATGGCGATGCTGCCGGTGCTGGCGGCGTACATCATCTTCCAGCGGCAGGTCGTGGCCGGGCTGACAGCGGGTGCGCTGAAGTAGGTCTCTTCCCGCTCGTCGGTCCGGAGAAAGTCTCACATGTGAGCGCCCACTTCGTTCAAGGTCTTGACTGAACAGAACCGCTGGGGCTCTGCTTGGAGTTCACATGTTGGAAGCATGCCGTTCCTCTTGACGCGGTGCGGCGGACGGTCCGATGGTCACGCCGGCCGTCGAGGCGGGAGTGGATCAGTGGTTGAGACTCCGGGGTCGCAGTCCTCTCTGCACCGGGCCAATCTGGAACGCGTCGTCCGCGCTGTACGGATGGCGGGTTCGCTCACCCAGGCGGAGATCGCCCGTACCACCGGGCTCTCCGCGGCCACGGTCTCCAACATCGTCCGGGAGTTGAAGGAGAGCGGCACCGTCCAGGTGACGCCGACCTCCGCCGGCGGACGCAGGGCGCGAGCGGTCTCCCTCAGCGGTGACGCGGGCGCCGTGGTCGGCGTGGACTTCGGGCACTCCCACCTGCGGGTCGCCGTCGGCAACCTGGCCCACCAGGTGCTCGCCGAGGAGGCCGAGCCCATCGACGTCGACGCCTCGGCCGACGAGGGCTTCGACCGTGCGGAACGGCTCGTCCAGCGCCTCATCGCCACCACCGGCATCCGCCGGGAGAAGCTGATCGGCGTCGGCCTCGGCGTACCGGGCCCCATCGACGTGGAGACCGGCGAGCTGGGCTCCACCTCGATCCTCCCGGGATGGAGCGGCACCCACCCCCGCCAGGAGCTGGCCGCACGGCTGGGCGTGCCCGTCTACGTCGACAACGACGCCAACCTCGGCGCCCTCGGTGAGCAGGTGTGGGGCAACGGCCGCGGCACCGGCGACCTCGCCTACATCAAGGTGGCGAGCGGCGTGGGCGCCGGCCTCGTCATCAACGGTCAGATCTACCGCGGACCGGGGGGCACAGCGGGCGAAATCGGGCACATCACCCTCGACGAGTCCGGCCCCGTCTGCCGCTGCGGCAACCGCGGTTGTCTTGAAACCTTCACCGCTGCCCGCTACGTGTTGCCCCTGCTGCACTCCAGCCACGGCACCGACCTCACGATGGCTCGCGTGGTCCAGCTCGCCCGCGAGGGCGACCCGGGCTGCCGCCGCGTGGTGGGTGACATCGGGCGTCACATCGGCAGCGGCGTCGCCAACCTCTGCAACCTCCTCAACCCCAGTCGTGTCGTGCTCGGCGGCGACCTGGCCGAGGCCGGTGACCTGGTGCTGGGGCCGGTGCGGGACTCGGTGGCCAGGTACGCGATCCCGAGCGCCGCACGGCAGTTGACGGTCGTGCCGGGGACGCTGGGCGGACGTGCGGAGGTCCTCGGCGCGCTGGCCCTCGTGCTCAGCGAGATGGGCGACGCGACGCTGCTCGACTCCGCGAGCTCGTCCTCGTCGTCGTCGGCGGGCTCCACGAACGGCTCCGTGAAGCGCCGTACGCCCGTGGGCGCGGTGGCCGCCTCCGTCTGAGACGGGGGTGACGTGTACCCGACGGATGGGACGAATCCGACTCCGCTGAGGTCCCTTTCAGTCACGCAAAGTGCCACTTTGAGTTCAGGGACATAACGGATGGCATCGTTGCCGTCTCGTTAATGATTTACTTCTTGACGCTTGCCTGACCTCGGAGTTGACTTCCGACCACCTCGGCCGCAACGACGCGGCCTCGTCAGGGAGGTTGGAACCCCATGAACGCAAAGTTGCGCCGCGTCGTCATAGGTACGGCTGCCATCTCGATGGCCGTCTCTCTCGCCGCCTGCGGCAAGGCCGGCGGCGGCGACGGCGGCGGTGACAGCGGCGACAACAAGACCATCGGTCTGCTGCTGCCCGAGAACAAGACCACGCGCTACGAGACGTTCGACCGCCCCCTCATGGAGAAGAAGATCAAATCTCTGTGTTCGGAGTGCGACGTCAAGTACAACAACGCCACGCAGGACGCGGAGCTGCAGAAGAAGCAGTTCGACGCGCTCATCGCGCAGGGCGTGAAGACGATCATTCTCGACGCCGTGGACGCGCAGGCCACCAAGTCCTGGGTGGACCGGGCCGCCAAGAAGGACGTCAAGGTGGTCGCGTATGACCGTCTCGCCGAGGGTGACATCTCCGCCTACATCTCCTACGACAACGAGCGGATCGGCGAGCTCCAGGGCCAGGGTCTGGTCGAGGCGCTGGGCGACAAGGCCAAGGACAGCAACGTCGTCATGATCAACGGGTCGCCCACCGACCCGAACGCGCCGCTGTTCAAGAAGGGCGCGCACAGCGTGCTCGACGGCAAGGTCAAGAAGGTCGTCTACGAGCAGGACATCCCCGACTGGTCGCCGGACGAGGCGAACAAGAAGATGGGTGCCGCCATCACCAAGCTCGGCAAGGACGGCTTCGACGGCGTCTACGCCGCCAACGACGGCATGGCCGGCGGCGTCTCGACCGCGATGAAGAAGCAGGGCGTCAAGGACGTCCCGCTGGGCGGCCAGGACGCCGAACTCGCGGGTCTGCAGCGGATCATCAAGGGCGACCAGACGCTGACCATCTACAAGGCGATCAAGCCGCAGGCGGAGACGACCGCGGAGATCGCGGTGGCCCTGCTCAAGGGCGACAAGATCGACGAGTTCACGCCGAAGAAGGTCGACAGCAAGAGCAAGAAGGGCGTCCCCGCCCAGCTGTACGACGCCAAGATCGTGACCAAGGACAACATCCAGGACACGATCGTCAAGGACAAGGTCTACAAGGTCAGCGAGATCTGCACCGCGCAGTTCAAGAAGGCCTGTGACGCTGCCGGTCTGAAGTGATCGACGGGCCGCGCGTCCTCGCGCGGCCCGGCAGTCCGTAACCCATCAGGAAATGCAGGCCGCCGCCTCCGTGCACCGGGGGCGGCGCCTGGCGGAAGATCGGAGTTGGCCCAGTGGCGAAGGAAGCCGTACTGGCGCTGCGCGGGATCTCCAAGCGGTTCGGTGCCGTGCAGGCGCTCACCGATGTTGATCTGGAAGTACTTCCCGGCGAGGTGATCGCCCTCGTGGGCGACAACGGCGCCGGCAAATCCACCCTCGTCAAGACCATCGCGGGTGTGCACCCCATCGACGACGGCACGATCGAGTGGCAGGGCGGCCCGGTGGCCATCAACCGGCCGCACGACGCCCAGGACCTCGGCATCGCCACCGTCTACCAGGACCTGGCGCTGTGCGACAACCTCGACGTCGTCGCCAACCTCTTCCTCGGCAACGAGGCGCGCCACGCCGCCGTCCTGGACGAGATCGCGATGGAGAAGCGCGCGATGGAACTGCTGGACACGCTGTCCATCCGCATCCCCAGCGTCCGCATACCCGTCGCCTCCCTCTCCGGAGGCCAGCGGCAGGTCGTGGCGATCGCCCGCGCGCTGATCGGCGACCCCAAGGTCGTCATCCTCGACGAGCCCACCGCCGCACTCGGCGTCGAGCAGACGGCCCAGGTCCTGGACCTGGTCGAGCGGCTGCGGGAGCGCGGACTCGCCGTCATCCTCATCAGCCACAACATGGCCGACGTACAGGCCGTGGCGGACCGTGTCGCGGTGCTGCGCCTCGGCCGCAACAACGGCGTCTTCGACGTCGCCACGACCTCCCACGAAGAGGTCATCGCCGCGATCACCGGCGCTTCGGACAACGCGGTCACCCGCCGTCAGGCACGTACCGGGACGGCCGGTCTCGAGAAGGAGGCGGCGAAGTGAGCGACACCGTCGACAAGGAGCGCGGCACCGAGACCGCGAACCCCGAGGGCGCGGCGCCCGCCGACGGCGACGCGGTGGCCCCCGGAGCGGCACCCGTGGTCGACCCGCGGCTGCTCGTACGCGAACAGGGCTTCGCGGGCTACCTGACGGACTTCAAGCGCCGGGTGCGCGGCGGTGAGCTCGGCTCGCTCCCCGTCATCCTCGGCCTGATCATCATCGCCGTCATCTTCCAGTCGCTGAACGAGAACTTCCTCTCCGCGGGTAGCGTCAGCGACATCGGCGTCTACATCGCCGGCACCGGCATCATGGCGACGGGCATCGTCTTCGTCCTGCTGCTGGGCGAGATCGACCTGTCGGTCGGCTCCGTCGCCGGTGTGGGTGCGGCCGTATGGGCGGTCCTCAGCGTCACCAACGGCGTGAACGACTGGCTCTCGGTCGTCATCGCCATCTTCGCCGGTCTCGTCATCGGCACCCTGCACGGCTTCTTCTTCGCCAGGGTGGGCGTGCCGGCCTTCGTCGTGACACTCGCGGGCTTCCTCGGCTGGAGCGGCCTGCAGATCTGGCTGATGGGCTCCGAGGGCAGCATCAACACGCCCGAGGGCAGCGTCGTCGAGGACCTGACGGGCTACTACTTCGAGGACATCGCCGCCGCCTACGGCCTGGCCGTGGTGTCCGTACTCGCCTACGCGGCCGCCCTGTTGGTGGACGCCAAGCGCCGCCGGGCCGCGCGTCTGCCGTCCCGCCCGGTGAGCGAGATCGTGGTGCGCACCGCGGTGATGGCCGTCGTCGCCTTCGTGGCCGCGTACGTCCTCAACCAGTCGCGCGGACTTCCGCTCGCCCTGGTCATCTTCCTGGCGGTGCTGGTCATCGCGGACTTCGCGGTGCGCCGTACGACGTACGGGCGGCAGATCTTCGCTGTCGGCGGCAACGCCGAGGCGGCCCGCCGCGCCGGCATCAACGTGGAGTGGGTCCGCATCTCCGTCTTCGGCATCGCGGGCATGCTCGCGGCGTTCGGCGGGCTGTTCATCGCGAGCCTCTCCGGCGGCGCCACCAAGAGCCTCGGCGCGGGCAACACGCTGATGAACGTCATCGCCGCGGCCGTCATCGGCGGCACCAGCCTCTTCGGCGGACGCGGCAAGATCTGGTCCGCGCTGCTCGGCATCCTGGTCATCCAGTCCATCCAGCAGGGCCTGAACCTCCTCGGCATGGCGAGTGAGATCCAATACATGATCACGGGTGCGGTGCTGCTGGCCGCCGTGGTCATCGACTCGGTCTCGCGCCGTACGCAGAAGACGGCCGGACGTACATAGCGAGAGTGCCGCACGGTGCACACACCGGGCCGGGTTCCCCGAAACGGGGGCCCGGCCTTCGGTGTGCCGTCCTTGCCTCACGCCGTGCCTGTGAGCGCGGAGACCGCGCAGAGGCGCCCAGTCGGGTGACCTGTCTCGCACGGCCGGGAGCTCCCGCTCGCAGTAGGAACATTAGACTCGACGAAATCAGCACAGCTCGACCATGCTCGACAGCAAGGAGGCACCGTGGATAAGGGGCCGCGCTCAGCGCGTCATCCCGGGTCGGGGGCGGTGGAGTTCCCCAAGGCGCAGCGCAGGGGGAGGTGGGACCTGCTGAACCGGATCGAGGGGCCCGCCGATCTCGACCAGCTCTCGCCCGAGCAGCTGGAGCAGCTGGCCGGCGAGGTGAGGTCGTTCCTCGTCGACTCCGTCTCCAAGACCGGCGGCCACCTGGGGCCCAACCTGGGTGTGGTCGAACTGACCATCGCCCTGCACCGGGTGTTCGATTCCCCGAAGGACCGGATCCTCTTCGACACCGGGCACCAGTCCTACGTCCACAAACTGCTCACCGGCCGCCAGGACTTCTCCCGGCTGCGTCTCAAGGGCGGCCTGTCCGGCTACCCTTCGCGTGCCGAGTCCGAGCACGACGTCATCGAGAACAGCCACGCCTCCACGGTCCTCGGCTGGGCCGACGGCCTCGCCAAGGCGAACGAGGTGCAGCACAAGAGCGACCACGTGGTCGCCGTCATCGGTGACGGCGCGCTGACCGGCGGCATGGCCTGGGAAGCGCTCAACAACATCGCCGCCGCGAAGGACCGTCCGCTCGTCATCGTCGTCAACGACAACGAGCGCAGCTACGCCCCGACCATCGGCGGCCTCGCCAACCACCTCGCCACTCTCCGCACCACCGACGGCTACGAGCGCTTCCTCGCCCGCGGCAAGGAAGTTCTCAACCGCACCCCCGTCGTGGGCAAGCCGCTGTACGAGACCCTCCACGGCGCGAAGAAGGGTCTGAAGGACTTCATCGCCCCCCAGGGCATGTTCGAGGACCTGGGTCTGAAGTACGTCGGCCCCATCGACGGCCACGACCTCGCCGCCGTCGAGTCGGCCCTGCAGCGCGCCAAGCGCTTCGGCGGTCCCGTGCTGGTGCACTGCCTCACCGAGAAGGGCCGCGGCTACCAGCCCGCCCTGGAGGACGAGGCCGACCAGTTCCACGCCGTGGGCATCATCCACCCGGACACGGGTCTGCCGGTGAAGTCCTCGGGAGCGGACTGGACTTCGGTCTTCGGCGAGGAGATGGTCAAGCTCGGCCGGGAGCGCGAGGACGTCGTCGCCATCACCGCGGCGATGATGCGTCCCGTCGGACTGCACGGGTTCGCCGAGGAGTTCCCCGAGCGCGTCTACGACGTGGGCATCGCGGAGCAGCACGCCGCCGTCTCCGCGGCGGGTCTGGCCTCCGGCGGGCTGCACCCCGTCTTCGCCGTCTACGCCACGTTCCTCAACCGCGCCTTCGACCAACTGCTGATGGACGTGGCGCTGCACAAGTGCGGAGTGACCTTCGTGCTGGACCGTGCCGGCGTCACCGGTACGGACGGCGCCTCGCACAACGGCATGTGGGACATGTCGATCCTGCAGTGCGTGCCGGGGCTGCGTCTGGCCGCCCCTCGCGACGCCGACCAGGTGCGGGCGCAGCTGCGCGAGGCCGTCGAGGTCGACGACGCACCGACGGTGGTGCGGTACTCGAAGGGTGCCGTCGGTCCCGCCGTCCCGGCTGTCGGCCGCATCGGGAAGATGGACGTGCTCCGCAGGCCCGCGGAGGTCCAGCGCCCTGACGTCCTGCTCGTCTCGATCGGTGCGCTGGCGCCGATGTGCCTGGAGATCGCCGACCTGCTGGACAAGCAGGGCATCTCCGCGACGGTGGTCGATCCGCGCTGGGTCAAGCCCGTCGACGAGGAGCTGGCGCCGCTGGCGGAGCAGCACCGCGTCGTGGTGACCGTCGAGGACAACAGCCGTGCGGGCGGCGTCGGTTCGGCCGTCGCGCAGGCGCTGCGCGACGCCGGAGTGGACGTACCGCTGCGCGACTTCGGCATCCCCGAGCGCTTCCTGGACCACGGCTCCCGCGCCGAGGTCATGGCCGAGATCGGGCTCACCGCACCGGACATCGCCCGCCAGGTGACGGGCCTCGTCGCCAAGCTCGACGGCCGGTACGAGACGGAGACCGCGGAAGCCGCCCGCGACTGAGACGCACGAACAGGGCGCAGGGCCTGCCGGAACCCGGACCGGGGGCCGGCAGGCCCTGCCGCGTCTCCGGTGCCGGGGGCCGGTTAACTTTGAGCGCATGCCGCCCTCCCGTACAGCCGAGTCGCTGCGGGCCCGCACCCGCATCTTCGTGCCCGCACAGCGCGGCTCCGCTCCTTCGGCTGCCGCCGCGGACCGGGCGGGAGGCTTCTGGCCGCGGCTGCTGCCGTTACTGGCGCTGCTGACCGCGGCGACCCGGATGCCGTCTTGGGTGCGGCCGCTGTGGAACCCGGATGAGGGCTTTCTCGCCACCCAGGCACGGCAGTTGGCAGCAGGCGGGACCCTGTACGGGACGGTGGTCGACCGCAAGCCGCCGCTGCTGCCCTGGCTCTACCGGGGCGCGTTCGCTCTCTTCGGCGACCGTTCTCTGTGGCCGCTGAAGGCCGCCGCTCTCGTGGCCGTGCTCGCCGGTGCCGTGCTGCTGGCGTCGCTGGCCCGCCGCCGCTGGGGTGACCGTGCGGGCGTCGTCGCCGGCGTCTGCTACGTGCTGGCATCGGTCGGTCTGGTCCCGGAGGACACTCAGGCCGCCACCTTCGAAGTGTTCATGCTTCCCTGGACCGTGCTGGCCATCTGGTGCGCGGACCGCGGCCGTTGGGCATCGGCGGGGCTCGCCGTCGCAGGAGCCGTGCTCACCAAGCAGACCGGCGGCGCCGTGCTGATCCCCGTGCTGTGCATGCTGTGGCAGTCACGGAGCGGCCCGTGGGCTCTGGCGCGGCTGCTGAGTGCCGCGGCGGTTCCCACGGCGGCGGCAGCGCTCGCCTGGGGGCCCGGACGTCTCCTTTTCTGGATGGCGACCGGCTCGGGGAGCTATGCGTCCGTGGACGGCGCGCTGGGCTACGCCCTCGGGCGCGCACTGGCCAACTTCGGCCTGCTGACGGCCGGTTGTCTGGCTGCGCTGGTGGCACTGCTGCACGCGGCGAGACGCCGGATACGGCTGAGCGCGACCGCTGACGTGTGGGTGTGGCTGGGTGCCTCCGCCGTCGCGGTGACGGCGGGCTTCCAGTTCTTCGGCCACTACTTCCTCCAACTCACGCCCCCCGTGGCGCTGTTGGCGGCGGCGGCGTTCGAGCACATGCGCCCGCGGACCGTCGTCACGGTCATCGTGCTCAACGCCCTGGTCACGACGGGGTTCCTGGCGTGGGCCTGGCTCTTCCCGCGTGACGAACTCGGCCATCAGCAGCGTCTGGCCGACGTGGTCAGCGCGCGCACCACGTCCACCGAGCCGGTGCTGCTGTGGGGGATGCATCCGGAGGCCTACTGGTTCGCGGACCGTCCTCCCGCGTCCCGGTACCTCACCGCCGGCTTCCTCACCAACTTCAGCGGCGGGCGCAACGGAGTGCGGGTGGGGGAGCGGTATGCGATGGACGGCGCATGGCCGTACTTCCGCGAGGAGTTGAGCAGCGATCCTCCGGCCCTGGTCGTCGACGACTCCCGCGGCAAGCCCTACGGGGTCGCGCACATCCCCACGCTGCGCACCTTCCTCGCCCGCCACTACGAGCGGGCGGGCACCGTCGACGGCGCGGTGCTGTACGTGCGTTCACGCTCCTGAGATGCGGAGGAACGCCGACGGCGCCCGCCCGCAAGCATGTTGCGGACGAGCGCCGTTCGGCTGTGCCGATGTCAGCCCGACGTCGGGCCGAACCAGCCGGATTTCAGAGCCGGTTGAGAGTCACCGCTCACGCCGGGACGCTGGCGACGCCCGGCTCCAGGAAACGCCGCCCGGTGGCCCGCTCGCTCACGCCCTCGCGGTCCAGGTACGGGGTGATCCCGCCCAGGTGGAAGGGCCAGCCCGCACCGGTGATCAGGCACAGGTCGACGTCCTGCGCCTCGGCGACCACGCCCTCGTCGAGCATGAGGCGGACCTCCTGCGCGATGGCGTCCAGCGCGCGTTCGCGTACCTGCTCCTCGGTCAGCACCACGTCGCCCGTCTCGAAGAGGGCGTCGACCTCCGGGTCCAGCTCCGGCTTCCCGGAGTCGTAGACGTAGAGGTTGCGCTTGCCCGCCGCGACGATGCGGCCCAGGTTCTCCGAGACGCCGAAGCGGTCGGGGAAGGCCGCGTTCAGCGTGCCGGAGACGTGATGTGCGACGGCCGGGCCGACGAGTTCCAGCAGCACGATCGGCGACATGGGAAGTCCCAGCGGCGCGAGCGCGCGGTCTGCGACCTCGACCGGCGTGCCCTCGTCGATGGAGCGCAGCACCTCGCCCAGGAAGCGGGTGAGGACCCGGTTCACGACGAAGGCCGGGGCGTCCTTGACCAGAACCGCCGACTTCTTCAGCGACTTGGCCACGGCGAAGGCGGTGGCCAGCGAGGCGTCGTCCGTACGCTCGGCACGCACGATCTCCAGCAGCGGCAGGATCGCGACCGGGTTGAAGAAGTGGAAGCCCACGACCCGCTCGGGGTGCTTGAGCTGGGAGGACATCTCCGTGATCGACAGCGAGGAGGTGTTGGTGGCGAGGATGGCGTGCTCCGGCACGACCGCCTCGACCTCCGCGAAGATCTTCTGCTTGAGGGACATCTCCTCGAAGACGGCCTCGATCACGAAGTCCGCGTCCGCGAAGGCCGTGGACTTGTCCAGCGAGCCGGTCACCAGGGCCTTGAGCCGGTTCGCCTTGTCCTGGTTCACCCGGCCCTTGAGCAGCAGCTTGTCGATCTCCTCGTGGACGTAGCCCACGCCCTTGTCCACACGCTCCTGGTCGATGTCGGTCAGCACGACCGGCACCTCCAGGCGGCGGGCGAAGAGCATTGCCAGCTGCGAGGCCATCAGCCCGGCGCCCACCACACCGACCTTGGTGACCGGACGGGCGAGGGACTTGTCCGGAGCACCCGCGGGGCGCTTCGCGCGCTTCTGGACGAGGTTGAACGCGTAGATGCCGCTGCGCAGTTCGCCGCCCATGATCAGGTCGGCGAGGGCCTTGTCCTCTGCCTCGAAGCCCGCGCGCAGATCGCCGCTCTTGGCGGCGGCGATGATGTCGAGGGCGCGGTACGCGGCCGGGGCCGCCCCGTGCACCTTGCCGTCGGCGATCTGCCTGCCGCGGGCCACGGCCTGGTCCCACGCCTCGTCACGGTCGATCTCGGGGCGTACGACCTCGATCTCGCCCTTGAGCACCGCAGCGGTCCAGCGCAGCGACTCCTCCAGGAAGTCGGCGCCCTCGAAGATGGCGTCGGCGATGCCCAGTTCGTAGACCTGCGGGCCCTTGAGCTGCTTGTTCTGGTTGAGGGAGTTCTCGATGATGACCGAGACCGCGCGGTCGGCGCCGATCAGATTCGGCAGCAGCGCGCAGCCGCCCCAGCCCGGCACCAGGCCGAGGAAGACCTCGGGCAGTCCGAACGCGGGCGCGGCCTGCGAGACGGTGCGGTAGGTGCAGTGCAGCCCCACCTCGACGCCGCCGCCCATCGCGGCGCCGTTGTAGTACGCGAAGGTCGGCACACCCAGGTCCGCCAGCCGCCGGAAGACGGCGTGACCGCCCTGGCCGATGGCGAGGGCGTCCTCGCGCTTCTTGAGGAGCTCCACGCCCTTGAGGTCGGCGCCGACGGCGAAGATGAACGGCTTGCCGGTGAGCCCGACGCCGACGATCTCGCCCTCCTTCGCCTCCTTCTCGACCTGGTCGAGCGCGGCGTCGAGGTTGGCCAGCGAGGCCGGGCCGAACGTGGTCGGCTTGGTGTGGTCGAACCCGTTGTCCAGCGTGATCAGGGCGAACCGCCCCACCCCGCCGGGCAGTTCGAGGTGGCGTACGTGCGCCTGGGTGACGACCTCGTCCGGGAACAGCTCGGCTGCGCCCTTCAGCAGCTCGGTGGTGTCGGTGCTCACTTGCCTGCCCCTTCGAAGTTCGGGTTCTCCCAGATCACGGTGCCGCCCATGCCGAAGCCGACGCACATCGTCGTCAGCCCGTAGCGCACGTGCGGCTGCTCCTCGAACTGGCGGGCCAGCTGCGTCATGAGACGCACGCCGGAGGAGGCCAGCGGGTGCCCGTAGGCGATCGCACCGCCGTACTGGTTGACGCGCGGGTCGTCGTCGGCGATGCCGTAGTGGTCCAGCAGGGCCAGCACCTGTACGGCGAAGGCCTCGTTGATCTCGAAGAGACCGATGTCGTCAATCGAGAGTCCGGCCTTGGCCAGAGCCTTCTCGGTGGAGGGCACCGGTCCGACGCCCATCACCTCGGGCTCGACACCGGCGAACGCGTAGCTGACCAGCCGCATCCTGACCGGCAGTTCCATCTCGCGGGCGAAGTCCTCAGCGGCGATCAGCGAGGCGGTGGCACCGTCGTTGAGGCCGGCGGCGTTGCCCGGCGTCACGCGTCCGTGCGCGCGGAAGGGCGTCTTGAGGCTCGCGAGGCTCTCGAGCGTCGTGCCCGGGCGCATCGGCTCGTCCTGGGTGGCCAGGCCCCAACCGGTCTCCCCGGCCTCCTCGTTGGTGCGGCGCACGGTGATCGGCACCAGGTCCTGCTGGATCTTGCCGTTGGCGTACGCCTTGGCGGCCTTCTCCTGGCTGCGCACCGCGTACTCGTCGGCACGCTGCTTGGTCAGGTGGGGGAAGCGGTCGTGCAGGTTCTCCGCCGTCATGCCCATGAACAGGGCGGACTGGTCGACCAGCTTCTCCGACACGAAGCGGGGGTTGGGGTCGACGCCCTCGCCCATGGGGTGCCGTCCCATGTGCTCGACGCCGCCCGCGACCACGACGTCGTAGGCGCCGAAGGAGATGGATCCGGCGGTGCTCGTGACCGCGGTCATCGCGCCCGCGCACATCCGGTCGATGGAGTAGCCGGGCACGGAGTTGGGCAGCCCGGCGAGGATGCCGGCGGTGCGGCCCAGGGTCAGGCCCTGGTCGCCGATCTGGGTGGTGGCGGCGAGGGCCACCTCATCGATGCGCTCCGGAGGCAGGTCCGGGTTACGGCGCATCAGCTCACGGATGCACTTCACGACCAGGTCGTCGGCCCGGGTCTCGTGATAGATGCCCTTGGGGCCCGCCTTGCCGAACGGTGTACGGACGCCGTCGACGAAGACGACGTCCCTAGCGGTACGAGGCACTTTGGCTCTCCTCCAGGTGCGGTACATATACGCCGGACGGCGCGCTTCCCAGGGGCCATGCTACCCATGAGTAACTGAGGAGCAAGGCCGAGTTCAGGTGAGGGGCATACGTCACATCGACGACGCCGCCCCCGCCCCGCCCGGGCGGCGCGGCAGCGCGTTATTCGGCCGGCGGGGGCGTGGCCAGAGCGTCGGTCAGCAGGGAGGCCGTCTGCTCGATCTGCCACTCGCGTGCACCCAGCGCACGCAGGGCGGAGACCACCTCGGGCTCCGTGCGGGCACTCGGCGGCTGCCAGCACAGACGCCGCACCGTGTCCGGCGTCAGCAGGTTCTCCT
>NZ_JACBXA010000074.1 GCF_013870515.1 Streptomyces albidus (ex Kaewkla and Franco 2022)
GCACGCATCGACGTCTGGCACACCACCGCCCCGCCATCTCGTCGCCGGGCTCGACGATCCGGGTCAGTGCCGCGCGGGCGAGCTGCTCCTCGGGGTCGACCCCGCCCGGCCTCTCCTCGCCGGGCATCCTGGCCTCCGCCGCGGACTCCGGATGACGGCCTCGCCCTGCGCCCGTCATGCCGGCGCCCCCGGCCTCATCGTCGTGACAGGCAATCGCGCGCCCCGTCTGATGCCGGTACGAAGCTCCAGGGCCCAGTTGACGTCTTCCGCCGTAGGACGGTCGTGCCCCGTGAGGTCCGCGACGGTCCACGCGACGCGCAGCACCCGGTCCATCCCGCGAGCCGTGAGCAGGCCCTGCTCCATGTCCTCCTCCGCCTTGCCGAGGGCGCCCGGTTCAGCGGGCCAGCGCGTGCGAAGCTCGTGACCTGGGACGTCGCTGTTGGTCGTCCACGGCGTCTCCGCGTACCGCTGAGCGGCCCGTTCCCGCGCGGCCAGCACGCGCTCGGCGATCACCGTTGTCGTCTCCGAGGTGCCGTGCAGCCCGGTGAGTTCCGAGCGGGTGAGCGGCTTGACCGGAACCCGGAGGTCGACGCGGTCCATCAGCGGCCCCGACAGCCTCGCGCGGTATCGCCTCACGGATGAGGGACGGCATTCGCACCCTCCCCCGTTCATGCCGTGCCGCCCGCAAGGGCACGGGTTGGCCGCGAGAGCCAGGAGGAAGCGGGCAGGCATCCGCATCGTCCCGGAGGCGCGTGCCACCACGACGTGACCCGACTCGAGCGGCTGCCGCATGGCGTCGAGGACCCGGGCGCTGCACTCGGCCGCCTCGTCCAGGAAGAGCACCCCGTGGTGAGCCAGCGAGACCGCCCCCGGCCGCGGCAAGCCGGAGCCGCCGCCGATCAGGGAGGCCATGGTCGCCGAGTGGTGCGGTGCGCAGTACGGCGGGCGTGTGACCAGGGGCTGGCCCGGGGGAAGCTCCCCGGCCACCGAGTGCACGGCCGTCACCTCCAGCGACTGCTGCGCGGTCAACGGCGGGAGCAGCCCCGGAAGCCGCTCGGCCAGCATCGTCTTGCCGGCGCCTGGCGGGCCGCCGAAGAAGATGTGGTGCCGCCCCGCCGCTGCGACCTCCAGTGCCCTGCGAGCCGTGGCCTGCCCGGCCACGTCGGCCATGTCCAGCGGGTTCGCCGCCCTTCCCCCGGCGCCGCGCGCCCAGCCGCTGCCGGGGACAGCGAGCCCCACGGCTCCTCTGCCGGACCCACGCTCCTCCTCCGGGGCCCAGCCCTCCGGCACGGGGTCGGGCTCCTCCTCAGGGATCGGTTCGTCGTTCAGCAACGCGATGAGCTGTCTCAGACTCCGGACGCCCAGAACCGCCACGTCCGGCACGAGGGACGCCTCCGGCACCGCCTCCTCCGCCACCACGACCTGCCGGCACCCCGCGTCCGCCGCAGCCAGAACCGCTGGGAGGACCCCGCGCACCGGGCGCACCCGCCCGTCCAGGCCCAGCTCGCCGATCATCATCAGCCCGGCGATGGTCCGTGGATCGATACGTTCCGCAGCGCCCAGCACCGCGCAGGCCACAGCGAGATCGAACCCGCTGCCGCTCTTGGGGACCGCTGCCGGGCTCAACCCGACGGTGAGCTTCCTCTGAGGCCAGTCCGAGCCGGCGTTGACGACCGCGGCCCGCACCCTGTCCCGGCTCTCTGTGAGGCTCTTGTCGGGCAGCCCCACCAGCGTGAACGTCGCTACTCCAGGTTCGAGGTCGGCCTGGACCTCGACGACGACACCCTCAACGCCGACGAGCGCCACCGAGCACGTACGGGCGAACCCCATCAGGCCACCCCTCGCGCATGCTGGACCAGCGGACCGCCACGCTCCGGCAGTATCACGCCGACGAGGTCGATGCGGACGCCCCCGCGTGGCGGCTGCCCGTACCTGGTCAGCCAGCGTTCCGTGAGCCAGCGGGAGGCCAGCCGCCGCAGCCTGGCCGACTTCGTGGGAGTGACGGCGGCCATCGGGTGCTCGAATGTGCCGCCGCGCCCCGTTCGCCTCGTCTTGACCTCGCAGATCACCAGCGCGTCCTTGTCGCGCGCCACGATGTCCAGCTCGCCTTCGGCGCAGCGCCAGTTGCGCTCCAGCACCGCCATTCCCGCTTCACGCAGCCTCCGAGCTGCGACATCCTCGCCGTATCGGCCGAGTGCTTGTCGGGCGTTCATCCCGCACCACCTCCGTCACCGACTGTGACGGCATCCGGAGGCGGCGGATGATCATGGTGGATTTCGGGGGACAACCTGCTGACTGTGGACAACCCCATCACTCACTCGAGTGATGGCGGCGCACGAGTGAGACCGTCCAGCTTCAGGCCCGGCTCCGGTTCTCGCCGAGGCAGCCCGATCCCGCTCAGCTCTTGAAGCCGGACCCCTCCGGCAGGTCGAGCTCGCTCTTGTTGAGCTCCTCGATGTTCACGTCCTTGAAAGTCAGCACGCGCACCTGCTTCACGAAACGAGCAGGCCGGTACATGTCCCACACCCAGGCGTCGGCCATCGAGACCTCGAAGAAGACTTCGCCCTGGACCGAGTGCACCTGCATCTCGTAGTCGTTCGTGAGGTAGAAGCGCCGCTCCGTCTCGATCACGTACTTGAAGAGACCGACCACGTCCCGGTACTCCCGGTAGAGCTTCAGCTCCATCTCGGTCTCGTACTTTTCGAGGTCCTCGGCGCTCATGGCGTGTTCCCCTTCAGCCGTGCGTGCCCCCATTGTGCGTCAGCTGCGAGCGCCCCGTCCGGCCCGCCGCGCTATCGGACCGTACGCCGCACCGCCCAGGATCAGGACCGCGCCCACCACGATCGAGGCGACCAGCGGCTGCAACGGCCCGGGATCCGAGGTCCCGCCCGGCAGCGCCGTGAAACCCACGGGCTGGCTCAGCATCCCCAAGCCGCTCATGGGCCAGGCCACTGCGTCGACTCGAGCATTCACCGCGGAGCGCGGGACCGCGCCGTGGTCGCCGTCCTCCAGATGAACCCTGGAGTCGACCGAGTCCATGCGGTGATCACCGAGCATGAACAGCCTGCCCTCGGGCACCTTCGTCGTCTTGAACGGAGGCTGCGAGTCCGGGCCGGTGTCCTTCAGGTACGGCTCTTCGAGGGTCTTGCCGTTGACCGACAGCTGGCCCTGCTTGTTGCAGCAGGTGACCTTGTCGCCTCCGGTGCCGACGACGCGCTTGACCATGGGCACCGAGCCCCAGACCGAGTCCTGGAAGACGACGACGTCGCCGCGGCGTACGTCGCCGCCGTCTATGCGCTCGGCAAGCACCCTGTCGCCCGCCTTGACGGTCGGGTCCATCGAATCCGTCGGCACGGTATAGGGCTGGTACAGCAGCGCACCCCAGACGAAGGCTCCCAGGAACAGCACGCAGCCGACCGCCACGGCCAGCCCCGAAAGCGTGTGCCCGAGGCGGCCGCGACTTGTGCCAGTACGTCCAGCGTTGCCCATTCCCGCACTCCCGATCAGCTCGCCGCATCGATCTGGGCGCACCTTACCCGGGGTAGACGGTCCCAGGTACGGGGGAGGTCAGCCCTTGACCAAAGGCTGGTTGATCGCGCTGTTGAGCAGCCGCTTGCGCCGCCACAGCACGAGGGGCACAGCACCGGCCACGCCCAGAGCCGCCGGGGCGCCGGTCGCCGCCTTCGAAGCCAGACCCTTCTCGGCGAAGGTGTCCGGAACGGGCAGCGCCGACCACCGCGTCGGCGGCCAGGCCACGACGATCGCGCGGCCGACGACCTGATCGACCGGGATGGAGCCGCCGCCCTCCAGCTTCTGGTGGAAGCGGGAGTCGAGGGAGTCCTGGCGGTTGTCGCCCATGACCCAGAGCCGTCCCTCGGGCACCTTGAGCGGGCCGAAGGGCTGGTCGTCGCACGGGGTGCTCTGCGGGAAGAGGTAGGGCTCGTCGAGCGCCTTGCCGTTGACCTTGACGGAGCCGCCCCGCTTGCATTCCACGGTGTCGCCGCCGACGGCGATGACCCGCTTGATCAGGTCCTGTTCGGCTGCGGAGGGCATCAGGCCGACGAAGCTGAGCGCTTCCTGCATTGCGCCGCCGAAGCCGCTGGGCTCGGGCACCGCCGACTCGCTCAGCCAGCCGCCCGGGTCGTGGAAGACGACGACCTCGCCGTGCTTCGGCTCGGATCCGAACCAGGGCGTCAGCTTGTCGACGAGCACACGGTCGCCGATCTGCAGCGTGTTCTGCATCGAGTTCGACGGGATCGAGAACGCCTGTACCAGGAACGTCTTGATCAGCAGCGCCAGTACCAGCGCGATACCGACCAGCATCGGCAGTTCCCTCAGGAAGGACCGCTGCTTCCGCTCGCTGCGCCGCCCGTGCTCACTTCTGGTGCCGTCTTCCGCACCCGTGCTCACGCTGATGTCACTGCCCTTCTCCGCGGTCGACGGCGCGTCACGCGCCGCGAGGTGTTCATCAGTTCCGATAGCGGATGCGTCAGGACTCTTGCCTTCCGCTCCGCCCCTGTCCTCGCCGTCGCCGGAACCGGAACGAGCGCCGACCGCCAAGTCCCCCACAATCACTCCTCACAATCCACTGCCGCCTTCCCGACAACCGGGACAGGCCCACGACTCCCATAACGAGCGGGAGTTCCGCAGGGATCGGGAATTGCGTCACTCGGTTGTTCGCGCCGGCCGGAGCGGCTGCCGACGCCCCCTTCGCCGAGGGCACGGAGGCGTACGCCTCGGAATCCTCGAGCTTCCCCCAATGGTCGAACGGCCAGGCGATCACCACGGCACGGCCCAGGACGAGTTCTTCGGGAACGCTCCCGTCTCCCTTGTCCTTCAAGTGGTAACGGGAGTCCGCGGAGTTGGAGCGATGGTCCCCCAGGACGAACACGCGCCCGATGGGCACCGTGACGTCGAACTTGATCTGGGAGGGCTGGTTGCCCGGATGAATGTACGGCTCGTCGATGGCCTTGCCGTTGACCGTCATCTTGCCTTGCTCGTCACAGCACTTGACCCTGTCGCCGCCCACCCCGACGACTCGCTTGATCAGGTCCTGCTCGTTGTCCGAGGGGAGCAGGCCGATGAACGTCATGAACTGCTTGCTCTGCTTGATCCCGACGGGGTCTTCCTTGCGCTGCTCGCTCGCCGGCAGCCAGCCGCCCGGGTCCTTGAAGACGACGACGTCGCCGCGCTCGGGCTTCGTTCCGAACCAGGGCGTCAACTTGTCGACCAGCACGCGGTCACCGATGCGGATCGTCTGCTCCATCGAACCGGACGGAATCACGAACGCCTGCACGAGGAAGGTCTTGAGGACCAGCGCGATGAACAGCGCGACACCGATGAGGATCGGTATCTCCTTGGTGATCGACAGTCGTCTGCGCCGCTTGGCACGCTGCGCGGCCCGTCGCCGCTGCGCACGTCCACCGCTGGGCCCCGTCGGGATACCGAGCTTCTCGTCCCTCGTGACACGACCGGCCAGGGTGGCCGAACGCGAACTCAGGGCACCGAGCGCCATGGTCTCACCGACGTCGCCCACTGGAGGCACGACCGGAGGCGGCTGGTTCGCGGGTGCCGGGGCGGGACCGCGTGCCGTGACGGTGGCGGAGGAACGCCCGAAGTAGTCGAACGGCTCGCTGTAGCCGTAGCCCCCATTGCCGTTGGCACCGTCGCCGTTCGCGCCGTTGCCGTTCCCGCCGGCTTGGCCGTTGCCGTTGGGTGCGCCGTACTCGTACCGGGTGCGCCGTTGGGGAGCCGGAGGGCGGGATCCGTCCTCGTCCTTGGGGCGGCCCTCGTAGATCGGGCCCAGGCGGTCAGCCATGAGCACCTCCCCCGGCACCGACGACGGAGCTCCAGCGCTTCATCGGCCAGGCGATCCCGTCCGCGCGCCCGATGACCCGTTCCACGGGGACGGTGCCACCGCCCGGATCACCGAGGTGGTCCCGGGAGTCGCTGGAATCGGAACGGTGATCACCCATCACCCACAACCGTCCTGGCGGAACCTCGATGTCGAACGGCACAGCTGACGGGTCGTCACCGTCGTGCAGATAACCCTCGTCCAGCGGATCACCGTTCACCTCGATCCTTCCGCGCTTGTCGCAGCAGCGGACATGGTCCCCGCCGACACCGATCACACGCTTTACGTAGTCCGTCTCCGACGGTCTCATCAAGCCGACCGCCGCACCGGCCTTACGCACGAAGCCGGTCACCCGATTCCCGTTCGTCTCCTCCCCGTTCACGAACGATTCCGTGCCGTCAAAGACCACAACGTCTCCGCGTCCCGGAGAGTTGCCGATTCTGTAGGCCAACTTGTTGACCAGCACGCGGTCACCGACCTCCAGAGTGGGGGTCATAGAGGAAGACGGAATGAGAAAAGGCTGCACTACGAAAGCGCTGACCAGCAATAGCACACCGAGCAGGGAGGCGACCCCCAGATACACGCGAGCGGAGCGTGACCAGCGCCTCCGCCCCTTCACGGGTTCGGAGACGCGGTCGCGCTCCGCATCGTCCTGCTGCTGTGCATCGGTGTCCATCGCGGGCGCAAGCCTAGCCGCCCTCAGGACCGCCTACAGCGCGATCAGTTCTCGCGCTTCTCCTTGATCTTGGCGGCCTTGCCGCGGAGCTCACGCAGGTAGTACAGCTTGGCGCGACGGACGTCACCGCGGGTCACGACCTCGATCTTCTCCACGATCGGGGTGTGCACGGGGAAGGTGCGCTCGACGCCGACGCCGAAGCTGACCTTGCGGACGGTGAAGGTCTCGCGGATGCCACCGCCCTGGCGGCGGATGACGACACCCTTGAACTGCTGCACACGCGAGCGATTGCCCTCGATGACTCGCACGTGGACGTTGACCGTGTCACCGGGGCGGAAGGCGGGGACGTCGTCGCGCAGGGATCCGGCGTCGACCTGGTCGAGAAGCTGAGACATGACCGTCTGCTTTCCTCGCTGATGCCACAGGCCATCAGCGGAATGATCGTGATGCTTGATTCGGAGGGCCCCACTCTCCCCGCGGGCGTCGGTCCCCCTGTGGCAGGGTCGCGCGCCGGGTGTGGAGCAGCGGCCTATTCTTCCACGGCGTCCTCGGTCGGCCAAAATCGGCCGTCCTCACCCTCGCTCCAGCCCAGCTTCGCCAGGGTCGCGCGGTCGTGCTTGTCGAGGACCGCGGGGTCGCACCGTGCGATGAGATCGGGGCGGTGTGCGCTCGTACGGGCCAGGGCCTCGTCTCTGCGCCAGCGGGCGACGCGGCCGTGGTGGCCGCTGAGCAGCACCTCCGGGATGCCGCGCCCCCGCCATTCCGGCGGCTTCGTGTAGACCGGGCCCTCGAGCAGGTCCGCCATGGCTCCCGCCGCGAAGGAGTCGTCGCGATGCGACTCGGCGTTGCCGAGGACTCCGGGCAGCAGCCGTGCGACGGCCTCGACCATGACCAGTACGGGCGCCTCGCCGCCGGCGAGCACGTAGTCGCCGATCGAGACCTCGCGTACGTCCAGCCGCTCCCCGTACTCCTCGATGACGCGCCGGTCGATGCCCTCGTAGCGTGCCGGTGTGAAGACGAGCCACGGCTCGGCGGAGAGCTCGACGGCGAGTTCCTGGCCGAAGGGACGGCCGCTGGGCGTGGGCACGACCAGCACGGGGGTCCGGGTCTCGTCGGACCCGATGATCTCGTCGAGGGCCTCACCCCAGGGCTCGGGCTTCATGACCATGCCCGGGCCGCCGCCGTAGGGGGTGTCGTCGACGGTGTTGTGCCTGTCGTGCGTCCACTCGCGCAGGTCGTGCACGCGCACGTCGAGCAGGCCGCGGGTGCGGGCCTTTCCGACGAGCGAGACGTTCAGCGGCTCCAGGTACTCCGGGAAGATGGTGACGACGTCGATCCTCACGGGGCGTCGTCCCCTGCTGCCTCTCCTGCCGCGTCCCCGTCGGACTTCACCGGTCCGCCGCCCGCGTCACCTCGCGTACGGGCGGCCGAAGCGGACTCGTCGAGCAGCCCGGGCGGCGGGTCGACGACGATCCGCTGAGCCTCGATGTCGACCTCGGGCACGATCTCGGTGACGAACGGGATGAGTGCCTCGCTGCCGTCCTCGCGCTTGACCACGAGCAGATCCTGCCCGGGCGGGTGCGCCACCTCCTCGACGCGGCCGACGCTCACACCGTCAGTGGTGATCACATCGAGGTCGATCAGCTGGTGGTCGTAGAACTCGTCGGGGTCTTCCGGCACTTCGTCCGGATCGACTTCGGCGATGAGCAGTGTGTTGCGCAGCGCCTCCGCAGCGCCCCGGTCGTGCACGCCGTCGAAGCGCAGCAGGAGCCGGCCGCTGTGCACGCGGCCGCGCTCGATGGTCAGCGGTCCGGCGGTGGCGGGGTCCGTGGCGAGCACGGCGCCCGGCGCGAGCCTCAACTCCGGCTCGTCCGTGCGCACTTCCACCGTGACTTCGCCCTTGATGCCGTGTGCGCGGCCGATACGTGCGACGACTAGCTGCACTGTGCTTCTCCGTGCTCGACCTGTCCGTGAGGCCCTTGCTGATTTCGATGCCGGCCCTGCTGTCCGGCAGCTGCAGCTGCGTGAGCTGCCACGCCCCCGCGTGCCGCAGCACCCGTACGCGAACACGGGCCGGAGACGGTCAGTGCCGTCCCCGGCCCGTGCCGGTGCTGCATGGTGCGGCTCAGCGGACCTGGTCCACGTCGACGAGGTCGACGCGGACACCACGGCCGCCGAGAGCACTTACGACGGTGCGCAGAGCGCGCGCGGTGCGGCCACTGCGGCCGATCACCTTGCCGAGGTCGTCAGGGTGGACCCGGACCTCGAGCACGCTCCCGCGACGAAGAGTGCGGGAGGCGACCTGTACCTCGTCGGGGTTGTCGACGATGCCCTTCACCAAGTGCTCGAGGGCCTCCTCGAGCATGCTCAGGCCCCGGTCGACTCGGTGGAGGACTCAGCCTTGTCGGCCTCGTCTGCCTTCTTGTCGGCCTTCTTGGCCTTCTTGGTGATCGCTTCGCCCTTGGGCTCGTCAGCCGACTCCTTGGCCGCAGCCTCGAAGAGGACCTTCTTGTCGGCCTTGGGCTCGGCGACCTTCATCGGCTCGGGGGCCGGCAGACCCTTGAACTTCTGCCAGTCACCGGTGACCTTGAGGATGGCCGCGACAGGCTCGGTCGGCTGTGCGCCGACACCCAGCCAGTACTGGACGCGCTCCGAGTCGACCTCGATGCGCGAAGGGTTCTGCACCGGGTGGTAGAGCCCGATCTCCTCGATGGCACGGCCGTCACGGCGCGTGCGGGAGTCGGCCACGATGATGCGGTAGTGCGGCGAACGGATCTTGCCCAGTCGCTTCAGCTTGATCTTGACTGCCACTGCTGTGGTGTCTCCTGGTCTTGACGTGGGTGGACACTGCGGGTGGCCACGTGGGGTTGTGGTACCCGGATGTCCGATGGACGCGTCAGCCGGAGGAGAGAGGGGTCCTGTACGACTGTCGAGTACAGCGCACCATGATGCCACACGTGCCCCGGTCGGCCGAACGTGGCCACCGGGGCCGCTCACGGCTCACATGCGCACGTGACGATGACGTGCACGACGTGCCCTGACGGGAACGGACGATGCTGGACCGCCCGCCCCGCCGGGGCGCGCTCATGCGGCGCCGGCGACCGCCTCGACCCTTTCGGCGGAACTGACTGACTCCGCGGCGGGGTCGGGGATACGGAACTGCTTGCCGCAGGCTCCGCACATGATCGGCGCCTGGGCCAGGACGGACGGGACCACGCGGACGTTGCGCCCGCAGTCACAGACGGCCTTGACCCGCACACCGCCACCGGACGAACCGTGCCGGGCTGCCGGACCGCGGAAGCTGTTTCCCGTGTCCGTCTCGGTCGCTGCGCTGTACGCCTTCAGCGCACGCTGAAGGCGTTCGATCGTCGGGCGATAGCGCCGTCTTGTCTCGGGAGAGGGCGTCACGAGGGAGAAACCGCTGCTTGGATGCGGCTCTTCAGGGTGAACCAGGCCCAACTCCTCGGAGATCGCGAGGAATCTGCGGTTGTGATAGCGGCCCGCACGGGAGGTGTCGCGGATGCCGCGCGCGGCGGCGATTCCGTGAACTGCCTCGTGCAGCAGCCTTTCGAAGGAGAGCCCCGCGCCACAGGCGGACGAGGACTCTCCGATCAGTGATTCGGGAGCGGCGAGATCCGGCAGCTCGGAGTGGTGCCTTTGAATATCGGCCCACGCGGCTGCCAGCTCGGCGGCGAGGACTGGTGGTGTCGTGCTCACGTCGTGCTCAACGAGTCGGACCGCCTCAGTGTTCCGATTCCGGGACAACCTAAATAATTTGCACGTACCGGTCAGTCCCTACCGAGGTTCCCGCAGTGGGGCGGGTGTGCTGAAGCGGGGAGAACCCGCCCAGCCGGGATCAAGCCGGATGTACCTCCGGATAGCCCCGCCCGGTGGCGATCGGTACACCTGGGTGACCATACAGACATACCCTCGGGTCGCATTCACCGGGGTATCCCCCCGAACGTTGGCAATATCCAGGATTCTGGATATTATCCCCCGCATGATCAGCGGTGCCGACGAGCGCTTTCTCACCCGTAACGGCATGGCCGCGCGTCAGTTGGCCGCGCTGCTGCTGAATCACGACGCGGACACCCGGCTTCCACGGCTGCGCGACTTCGCAGGTGAACTGAAAGTCGGCAACGGAACGGTTCAGGCGGGGTTGCAGCTCCTGGAAGAGGCAGGTGCCGTCGAGACGAGGGCACGGGGTCATCTCGGCACGTTCCTCGTACGGGCGGACCGCGCCGTTCTCTGGCGGATGGCCGGCCTCGGCACCCTCCTCGCGGCGATGCCACTGCCGTACTCCCACCGCTACGAAGGCCTCGCCACCGGGCTCAGGGCGGCCTTCGAGGAAGCGGGATCCCCGTTCGCCATCACGTTCATGCGGGGTGCGTCCACGCGGCTGGCCGCGCTGCTCGAGGGCAAGGTCGACCTCGTCGTCCTCTCACGATTCGCCGCCGACCGCCTCGCCAGTGACCACCCGGTCGAACTGGTCGCCGACCTGGGCGCGGAGACGTACGTGGGGTCGCACGGGCTGCTGCTGCGACGCGGCGTCGCGCTGGAGACGAAGGGCCTGCGCGTCGCGGTGGATTCCTCGTCGGAGGACCTGCGGATGCTGGCCGCCCAGGCGTTCGCGGGCCGTGACGACGTGGAGTGGATCGAGTCGTCGTACATGCAGCTGCGCGGACTCTTCGCGCGTGAGCGCGTGGACGCGACCGTCTGGAACCTCGACGAGGTGAGCGATCACCTCGGCCCCGACGTCGAAGTTCTGCCGCTGGGCGAGGAGATCACCCGCGAGCTGGCCCTGCGGAACTCCAGCGCGGCTCTGATCGCCCGCACGGAGGGCGCCGGCGCACTCGAAGCGGTGCGCGCCTGGCTGAACTTCGATCTCGTCACCAAGCTTCAGGGCGAGGTTCTGCGCGGCGAGCGCGTCCCGCTGTACTGATCTCTGCGGCCGCACTCCTCGCTTCGGAGGCCTCGCGCCCGCTTCCACGGCGCCTCCGCGCGGTTTTCCTCGGCCGCACCGCGGCCACTTCTTCGGTCGCTCCGCGGCAGCTTCTTCGACCGTCCCGCACCCGGCAGTACGTCCCCCGAAGAAAGCGTCACCAGGGGTCTCCTCAAAAAGCAGAATCCTGATTATTGTCGTGGCCGGTGATCGTGCCGCGGAAGGACGTGCCCATGGAGGAGAAACTCGCCCTCCGGATTCAGCTGTTCCGGGAGACCGGTCAAGTGCGGGCAGAAGTCGCCGAGTTCGTCGAGGACGAGCTCGAAAGCCTGGCCGCGTCCGGCCGTACGGTCGCGGAGGACACCGCGGGCATGCTCACCAGCCATCTGATGATGGCCCTCACCAGACTCGTCGACGGCGAGGCTATCGAGGAGTTTCCGACGGACGAGAGCGTCGCGGCCGAACTGGCGGAGCGGCCCGAGGCCGTGGAGCGCGCCGGTCAGATCGCCGTACGGGCGCAGCGGACCCTGGGCGCTCTCCTCCCCCGCTCCGAGATCAACTTCCTGGCCATGCACCTGGCCGTACTGGACCAGCGCTCCCCCGTCGGCACAGCAGTGCGCGCTTCGCCGGGCACGGACACCGGTGGCGATACGGACGAACAGCAGAAGGAAGAGCAGCCGTGACGAAGATCCTCACCGGCGGTGTCGCCAAGGCCCAAGTCGCCGAAGAGCTCGCGGAACTGGACATCGGCGGCCTGGAGGTCACCGTCTCCAACGACATGGAGGCTGCGATGAAGCTCCGCGCCGGCCAGGCCGACTTCTACATCGGCACCTGCTACACCGGGGCGGGCGCCTCCCTGGGGCTGCTGCTGGGTGTGCTGGGCAGCGGCACCTGTCACACCTTCGGGCGCGGCATCCCCACCGTGCAGGAAGTCACCGAACTCATCGACGGCGGCAAGAAGGTCTTCGGGTTCGGCATGGACCAGATCTCAGCGACCCTCCCCGTGATCGCCCATGCCATCGCGGCACGCAGCTCCTGACAGCACGGCCCGGGGCCGTCGCTCCGGGCCGTGCCGCCAGTTCGTACGGCCGTACCGCTCGTACCGGCCACCCATGGCGTGACCTGACGCCACCTGAATCCCCCGGGCCCAAAGGAGCAGCCCTGTGAGCACACTTCTGGCCGGCGCGGTGAGCGCGGGCAGTCAGAGCCTCGACTTCTCAGTCGCGCAGAAGATCACCGTCATCGTCCTGTGCGCGCTGACGGCGTTCATATCCCACCTGGCGCTGGCCGTCTTCAACGACGGCGTCCGGCCCTTCATGCTCGACTTCATCCAGGGGCGCAGCACGCGCAACGCGACGACAGCGGTGTCGTTCGGGCTGTCCGCCGGGTTCATCTTCGGTCTGGGCGCGCCGATGGCGCTCTCCACCGGAGTGCTCAACCCCTGGCTGCTCTTCCTGCCGACGGACGTGCTCGGCATCCTCTCGCCGAAGAAGTGGATCGCCCCGCTGCTGGGCGGGGCCTGGGGCGCGGTCGTCATCTTCGGGCTCAACGGGGCGAACGACGTCGCACACGAACTCCCCGTCGACTTCCTGACCGCCATGCAGCAGATGGCGACGCCGATCCTCTTCCTCTTCACCCTCTTCCCGGTGCTGGCGATCACGAGGCAGTTCGGGCGGCTCCGCGGTGGCATCGCCGGTGTCGTCGAACTCGCTCTGGTGATCATGACCATGAAGCTGTGGCCCGACGTGTTCCCCGGAGCCGCGGCCATGGCGGTGGGCGTCGTGATGCTGATCGGTTTCGCCATAGCCAAGGACGTACATCAGCGGCGCGCGGACCGGGAGAAGGCGACCGAGACCGGTGAGGAGGCGAGCACGTCGGAGGTCCCCGATGACGATCCGATGCACTCGCTCTTCAGCGCGAGCGCCGCGCGGCTGCGGCGCCACCTGCCGCTGTTCATGGTGCTCGGTGCGGGCGTCTGCCTGCTCGCGCAGATGCACGTCTTCGGCGGCGGCGAAGCCACGAGCTTCCTGATAGCCAAGGGCGACTACTCCGGTGCCGCACAGGTGGACTTCTACCGGGTGTTCGGCTTCATACCCCTGATCGCCACGACCGCGCTCGCCTCCGGCGCGTACGCCATCGCGGGGTTCACCTTCGTCTACCCCATCGGTTATCTGCTGCCGAGCCCGTGGCTGGCACTCCTGGCCGGCGCTGTGGTGTTCGCTCTCGAGGTGCTGGCGCTGTCCTGGATCGGGAAGATGCTCGGCAAGCTGCCGTCGGTCCGCGACTCCTCCGAGCATCTGCGCAGCGCGATCAGCGAAAGCCTCTGGCTGGCCATCCTGTTCGGGTCGCTGATGGCCGCCAACACCATGGGCGGCGGACTCGGCATCCTCATCGTCGGCGGCCTCTACCTGCTGAACGAGGCCATGGGACGGGTCGTGGTGCGGATGGCCGCGGCGCCGGCGGCCGTGCTCGTAGGAGGTGTGGTCCTCAATCTCCTTTACTGGCTGGACCTGTTCACGCCGGTCAAGAGCTGACCGGCGGGATCGTCGCGTACGGCCGGAAAGGCACCAGCACCATGCACGAGCCGCACAGCCCGCAGCCGTCGGCCCCTCCTCCCGCGCCCCCTGGCGCATCCGAGTCACCGTCCGCCGCGCGACTGCGGACGGTCAGAGGGACGCTGGATGCGACGTCGGTGACGGGGCCGGTCCTCGCCCATGAGCATCTTGCTCTTGACCTCTCCCGGGAGGCGGACCCGAGAGCCGTCCTCGGCCGCGCCCACCGTGAGCAGGTCACGGCCGAACTGGCCGCGCTGCGCGAGGAGTACGGCCTCTCACTCGTCGTCGAGCTGACCTGCCGCGGCATGGGACGCGACGCGGCAGCGCTGGCGGAGGTCTCCGAACGGTCGGGCGTCGCGGTCGTCGCCGCCACGGGCTGGTACTACGAGGAGTTCCATCCCCCCGAGGTGGCGAGCGCCGGCGCCGCGGAGCTGGAAGAGGTTCTGGTCCGGGAGATCGAGACCGGGCTCGACTCCACGGGCGTACGGCCCGGCGTCATCGGTGAGGTCGGCAGCCACGGCGATGCGCCGAACGAAGCGGAGGCACGTACGCTCACCGCCGCTGCACGTGCAGCGGCGGCGACCGGTCTGTCCCTGGCCACGCACGCCCAGTTGGGCCGAGGCGGCCTCGTGCAACTCGATCTGCTGACGGCTGCCGGGCTGCCGCCACACCGTGTGAGCGTCGGGCACCAGGATCTGCTGGACTCCCCCGCCGTACACCGTGAACTGGCGGCGGCGGGCGCCTACGTGGCCTTCGACACCGTCGGCAAGGAGAGCTACCAGAGCGACGAGACACGACTGCGGCTGCTGCTGTCTCTGCTGGACGCCGGGCACGCGGAACGCGTGCTGCTCAGCTGCGACGTCTCGCGGTACGGCTATCTGCGCAGCGAGGGCGGTGAGGGCTACGGGCACCTCTTCCGGTCCTTCCTGCCGCAGGTCCGTGCGGCAGGAGCCGACGACGATCTGATCGATCTGCTGACCCGCCGGAACCCGCTGCGCTTCCTGACGGGCGCGGACGCCGAGGAGGTGTGACATGAGCGCGCATCTGCCGCAGACGTTCCCGCTGCCCACGGTTCCGCTCGAGGACGCGGTGGGCCGGCAGTCCCGCCTCATGGAGTGCACAGCACGGCACTTCGAGGGGCAGCAGCTCTTCGAGGCGGACGCGGGTGTCGTACCGGGGCTGGGCAGACCGCGTACGACAGCGCGGGTGGAAGCCGTACTGGCCGACTACTTCGGTGCGGAGGCAGCCGCCCTCGTGCAGGGAGCCGGCACCGGAGCCATCCGTGCCGCGCTCGGCGCGGTGCTGGACGCGGGCGAGGAACTGCTCATCCACAGCGCGCCCGTCTACCGCACCACTGCGAGCACGCTGCGCGGACTGGGCGTACGCACCGTCGAGGCCGACTTCAACGACCGGGACGGGCTCGAACAGGCGCTGGCCACAGGACGCTTCCGCTACGCCTACGTGCAGCACACCCGGCAGCGACTCGGGGACTCCTACGATCCGGGCGAGGTGCTGTCCGTCTGCCGGGCGGCCGGCGTGCGCGCAGTCGTCGACGACAACTACGCCGCCTTCCGGGTGCCCGCGTGCGGGGTCGAACTCGGCGCGGAGGCTTCCTGCTTCTCGCTCTTCAAGCTGCACGGCCCTGAAGGCGTCGGCGTGGTGGTCGGCTCATCCGAACTGGTCGGAGGAGTCCGTGCCGAGAACTACTCGGGCGGCGGCCAGGTACAGGGCCACCAGGCGCTCGACGCCCTGCGCGCGCTCACGCACGTACCGGTGATGTGGGCGCTGCAGTCGCGGGCGGGCGCGGAGATCGCCGAACGGCTGGCCGCGGGCGAAGTGCCCGGTGTGGTGGAGGCACGCCTCGCCAATGTGCAGGACCGCTGTGTGCTGGCGCGTCTGGACCGCCCGCTCGCCCGCGAACTGCCCGCCGTCGCCGCGCGGTACGGCGCCGCTCCGTACCCGGTGGGCTCCAACTCCCGCTACGAGATCGCGCCACTCGTCTACCGCATGTCGAGTTCGACCCTCGACGACGCACCCGCCTTGGCCGACTGGACGGTGCGCATCAACCCGATGCGGGCCGGAGCCGGCCTCGTCGTGGACATCCTCCGCAGGGCGATCGAGGACCTGTACGCCGCGCACGACCAGACCGCCGCCGGGAAGGACTGAACTTGTTCCTCGACACCGTCCTGGCCCGCAACCCCGAGCTGGCAGAGGCAGCCGCCGCGCTGCACCGCGACGGCGCGATTCCGCCGGACACCTACGTCGTCGACCGTGACGCCGTCGAGGCGAACGCCGAGCTGATGGCTCAGGCCGCCGAACGGCACGGCCTGGGGCTGTGGTTCGTCGTCAAGCAGTTCGGCCGCAACCCCGAACTGATCCGGGCCGTCGCCCGCCACCTGCCGAGGTTCGCGGCCATCGACGCTCCGGAGGCGCGCGCGCTGCATGCGGCGGGCGCCCGCGCGGGCAACCTCGGTCATCTGGTGCAGATCCCTCGGCGCGCGCTCCCGGAGATGCTCGCGTGGCGTCCGGAGGCGGTCACCGTCTTCGACATCGGCAACGCCCGCGCCGTGTCCGAGGAGGCGCACCAGCTCGGCTTCGTGCAGGACGTCCTCATACGCATGGCAGGCGCGCCCGACACGGTCTACCCCGGGCAGGAAGGCGGGGTTCCGCTGGAGGAGCTGGAGAGCTTCGCGTCCGACGCGGAGACGTTGCCGGGCATACGCGTCGCCGGAGTGACCGGCTTCCCCTGCCTGCTGTGCGACCCGGCCACGGGCACACCGCAGCCCACGAAGACGTTCACGGTGCTGCGGGAGGCGCGAGCGCTGCTCGCGGCACGCGGACACTCCGGGCTGAAGCTGAGCGCGCCCAGCGCCACCTCGACGGCGACGCTGCCGCTGCTCGCCGAACTGGGCGCCACACACGGCGAACCAGGCCACGCGCTGACCGGGACGACGCCGCTGCACGCCCTGGATCCGCATCAGCCGGAGCGGCCCGGCTACGTCTACGTCACCGAGGTCGCCCACACCCTCGCCGACGGCCGGCCGGCGCTCCACGGCGGCGGGTTCTATCCCCGCGCGGGCATCAAGGACGCACTGCTGCACCGCACGGGACTGCGGCTGCACGTGCACGAGATGCCGGCCGAGAACATCGACTACTACCGGCTGCTGTCCTCACCGCCCCCGGGCGGAGCAGCTGTGCGTACGGGCGACACCGCCGTACTGGCCTTCCGTACGCAGATGTTCGTCACCCGGAGCAACGTCGCCGTCGTGTCGGGCCTGTCCTCGGGCACGCCGTCGCTGACCGGACTTCACGACGCACTCGGCCGAGCACTCCGATAGGCGGACCGGAACAGATGAACAGATGCGTGATCGTCGTCGTGGACGGGCTGGGCATCGGCGCGATGCCCGACGCGGGCGAGCTCCGTCCAGGCGACCGGGCCGCCGACACCCTCGGGCACGTGCTCGACCGCTGCCGTGCCTCGCGAAGCAGGCCGCTGCGGCTGCCCGCCTTCGGCGCCCTCGGACTCGGCGTGCTGCACCCCCACCCCGATCTGACCGGCCGTACGGCGCTGCCCGTCGCGCTCTGCCGCGCCCGCCTCGGCTATCCCGGAGCGGACACCTATGCGGGCCACCAGACGATGATGGGCGCCGACTTCAGCAAGGTCACCGTCGCGCGTCTCGGCGAGCGGCTGGCGGAGGTCACCGACGCCCTCGAGCAGGCTGGGCACACCGTCGAACTGCTGGACGGCGAGCCGCTGCCTGTGGTCGACGGACGCGTGCTCGTGCACGACAACCTGGAGGCCGATCCGGGCATCAACTGGAACGCTTCGGGGCGCCTGGAGGAGCTGCCGTTCGAGCGGATCCTCGCGGTCGCCCGCACGGTGCGGGCGGTGGCGCCGGTCGCCCGCGTGATCGCGGTCGGCGGCCACTCCGAGCATCCGCTGTCCGCGTCCGTACGGAACGGTGACGGCGGCACGGTCGGGCTGGACACCCCGGCCACCGGCTTCTACCGCAACGGCGGGCTGCAGGTGCAGCACCTGGGCGCACCCATGGATCACACCCGGCAGCTCCCGGAGCTGGCCGCTCGTGCAGGCGTCGCGGTGACGCTGACCGGCAAGGCCGCCGACATCCTGGCATGCGAGAGCGCTCTGCGCCGCCCCGCGGTGGTGACGGACGAGGTGCTGGAGCACACGCTGTCGGCCGTACGGAACGCACGAAGCACGGAGCAGGGCGCACTGGTCGTCGCGAACGTCCAGGAGACCGACCTGGCCGGGCACCAGCAGGACGCCCCGCGATTCGGCGCCGTACTCGAGCAGACCGACGCCGGACTCGCCGCGCTGCTGGAGGAGTTGGACCGTCCCGGCGACCGGCTGATCGTCACCGGTGACCACGGGAACGACCCGACCATCGGGCACGCCAACCACACCCGTGAGTACGTGCCCGTGCTGATTCACCGCCCGGATGGCGAGAGAGTGGCACGTCTGCCGGACGCAGAGGGCCTGGCGGACGTGGGCGCGACAGCTGCACGCTTCCTCGGCCTCGATCCGGGCGGACTCGCGGGCGGCTCACCCCTGTTGCCGCACTGACACCGCAAGCCGGACGCACCGCGGCCCGCGAGGCACCCTCATCGGGTGCGCCCGCGGGCCGGGAGCTTCGACGCTCAGTCGGGCCGCTCAGTCGGGATCTCTCAGCCTGATACCGCTCAGCCGAAGACGCGGTCCTGCTGGTCGGGAACGATGCTGCCGTCGAGGCGGCGCACCGCGGAGAGCGAGCCGTCCTCGTTGATGTACCCGGAGGTGGCGCACGGGTAGGCGGTGGTCCTTCGCGGCAGCGGCTCGATGAACATCGGGTTGATCACCCAGCGGCCGTCCGCGTTGTCGTAGGCACGGCACATGACCTCGTCCTGGTTGCGGTTGAGGATGAGGTGCGAGCCCGTGGCGTCGCCCACGAAGGTGACGTCGGTGTTGGCGTCGCCGCCGCCCAGCGCGATGCGGTGCTTCGCGTCCTGCCGCTCCCAGGCGTCGGGGCCCTTGATCCCGTAGATGTCCTGGTTGATCCAGCAGCGCTTTCCGTCGATGTAAGGGATCGTCTCGCCCTGGCTGGCGGGCTCGCCCCCGCAGCCCTCGTTGAACGTCGTGATGCGTCCCTTCTTCAGGACGCTGCGGATGGCGATGGTGTGCTCGGCGTCGATGCCCACACCGCGGGCCCACACCTCGGCCGCGTACTCGACTCCCGCCGAGACGATGTAGACGTCGAAGCCGGCGCGCTGCAGCGTACGGATCAGGTCCCGCTGCTGGGGGTAGTAGCGCACGTACGCCGGGACGGAGTGCGTGCCCACCTTCATCTTGCTGCCCACCGGAGCGGCGAGGCTCTGAACCCGGCCCTTCTCCGCGTACTCGCCGACCTGCTCGGGCGTGTGTCCGGCGAACAGCTGCGCGACCCAGGCGTACTCCGGCACCGTGCGGCGGTGGTTCCAGTCACCGGCGAAGGCCGGGGCGCCGCTCATGGTCTGCGCCTCCGCACGGATCTCGAAGATCTCGTCGGTGCAGTCGGTGTCCTTGGACGTGGGCAGCGGGCGGCCGACGGGTACGGCGGTGCCGCATGCCTTCGTCAGCGCCCGGTCGGCCTCGGGTGTGAGCCACTTGCTGGTGTCGCTCCAGCTCTTGGGGCGGAGGATCTTGTCGTGCTTGAGGGCCCAGGCCAGCGTGATGTCCGTGGTGTCGTTCTTGACGACGGTGTTGTCCCAGTCGAAAGCGGCGACCGGACGGGAGTGCCCGCCGCGCTCCGCGTGCCCGCACAGGCCGCGCTCGTCGATCATGCGCTGGAGCTTGGCGCGGTTGTGGCCGTACCACTCCAGCTTCTTCGACAGCTGCGGGCAGTCTCCGCGCGCGACGGCGCCGAGGCCGCCCGCAGCGTCCGTCGCACCGGTTGCTGCGGCGGCGGGGAGTGGGGCCGCGACCATGACGGCAGCCGCGGCGAGGCCGAGTACGGCCAGCACGGATCGGTTACGCATAGGGCTCTCTCCGGTCTGCGAGGAGGGGGCGGCCCCTCGCTCCCGTACTGCTCGTGAGCGCGCAGACCGCACCAGTGACGTGCACAGTACATCTATCACCTGGCGACACGTCAGATGCTCGTCCGTCAGAAGGCAGGGAGGCCCATGAGAGAACCCGGGGCACCGGCCTCAAGGAGGCAGCCTCCGGAGGAACGGCCGGCTCAGCGACCGGCTCAGCCCTGCCCCTGCTCCTGGGGCTGCTGCCCCCGCTCCTGCCCGCCGTCCCGGCGCAGCCGCTCACTCAGCGCCGACATCGCCTCCGGCCACTCCTCGGCCGTCATAGCGAACCGCTCGTGGTCGCGCCAGGCGTCGTTGAGAAAGAGCATCCGAGGGGAGAAACCCTCGTGCCGGAAGCCCATCCGACGCGCCATGGCGGCGGAGCGGTCGTTCTCCGGCTGGACGTTGATCTCCAGACGGTGCAGCCCCAGCCCCTGCGGAGCGCTCTCGAAGCAGCGGTCGACGATCAGCTGCATGCCCTCGGTCATGCGTCCGGTGCCCGCGTAGGGCACGTAACTGTCGTAGCCGAGGGAGCCGTTGCAGAAGCGGCCGCGGACGATGTTCGCCACGTTGACCCGGCCGACCAGCCCGTCGTCCTCGCTGTCGAAGATCATGAAGCTTCGCAGTGCGGGGCCCTGACGCCGCAGCAGGTCGGGGAGGCCGTCGGGCTCCACCGGGTTCCACGGGCTGAGGTGATCGACCGAGCGAAGGACCGCCTCGCGGTAGACGGCGTCGTCGGCAGGCTGCGGGGGCCGGATGTATACGCGCATGAACGACATCATCCGCCCCCGCGCCCGATGGTTCACTTCGGGGGCAGCATGTCCTTGAACTCCTGAGGCAGTTCGAAGTCCTCGGGGGCCTGCCCCGCGCCCGCACCGCCGAAGGCACCGCCCTGGCCGTCGGCCTTGCGCTGGGCCGCGGCCTGCTCCTCCTGCTTGCGCTTCATCGGGTTGCCCGACTGGCGCTTGCCCTTGGCCTTCTTCTGCTGCTTGGCCTTCTTCTTCCCGGCACCGCCCATGCCCGGCATCCCGGGCATTCCCGGCATGCCGCCGCCCTGCGCCATCCGGGACATCATCTTGCGGGCCTCGAAGAAGCGCTCCACCAGGTTCTTCACAGCGCTGACGTCCACACCGGAGCCGCGTGCGATACGAGCACGGCGCGAGCCGTTGATCACAGTGGGCTCGGCACGCTCCGCCGGCGTCATCGACTTGATGATCGCGGCGGTACGGTCCACCTCGCGCTCGTCCAGATCGTTGATCTGGTCCTTCATCTGGCCCATGCCGGGCATCATGCCGAGCAGCTTGGAGATCGAGCCCATCTTGCGGACCTGCTCCATCTGCGCCAGGAAGTCGTCGAGCGTGAACTCCTTCGGCCCCTTCTGCAGCTTCGCGGCCATTTTCTCGGCCTCTTGCTGGCTGAAGGTCTGCTCGGCCTTCTCGATGAGGGTGAGCATGTCGCCCATGCCGAGGATGCGGGACGCCATGCGGTCCGGGTGGAACGCGTCGAAGTCGTCCAGCTTCTCGCCGTTGGAGGCGAAGATGATCTGTTTGCCCGTGACCTTGGCGACCGAGAGGGCGGCGCCGCCGCGTGCGTCGCCGTCGAGCTTCGAGAGCACCACGCCGTCGAAGCCGACACCGTCGCGGAAGGCCTCCGCGGTGGTGACCGCGTCCTGGCCGATCATCGCGTCGACGACGAAGAGCACCTCGTCGGGACTGACCGCGTCCCGGATGTCGGCGGCCTGCCGCATCAGCTCCTCGTCGATGCCGAGACGGCCTGCGGTGTCGACGACGACCACGTCGTGCTGCTTCTCGCGGGCGTGTGCGACGGAGTCCTGGGCGACCTTCACCGGGTCGCCCACCCCGTTGCCCGGCTCCGGCGCGAAGACGGCGACGCCCGCCCGTTCGGCGACGACCGAGAGCTGGTTGACGGCGTTGGGACGCTGGAGGTCACACGCGACGAGCAGCGGCGCGTGCCCCTGCTGCTTGAGCCACCGGCCGAGCTTTCCGGCGAGCGTCGTCTTACCCGAACCCTGAAGACCGGCCAGCATGATGACGGTCGGCGGGTTCTTCGCGTGGCGGAGGCGACGGGTCTCGCCACCGAGGATGCCGATGAGCTCCTCGTTGACGATCTTGATGACCTGCTGTGCGGGGTTGAGCGCCTGGGAGACCTCGGCCCCGACGGCACGCTCCTTCACCTGCTTGATGAATTCGCGGACGACGGGGAGGGCGACGTCCGCCTCCAGCAGGGCGATACGGATCTCGCGTGCCGTGGCGTCGATGTCCGCCTCGGACAAGCGGCCCTTGCCGCGAAGGTTCTTGAAGGTCGCTGCGAGGCGATCGGAGAGAGTGTCGAACACGGCGGTCGCGGGTCCTTCGCGTCTGGGTACTGGGGTTCAAGTCGGCAGTCGGCCTCCCAGGGTATCCGTCCGCCCGGACTCCGGTCAGGTCCGGTCAGCGACCGGCCGCCGCTCCCCGCTCGTCCTCCGGCGCACGTCCCAGCTCCCGTTGCAGCTCACGGGCGAGCCCTGCCGCCTCGGACGACGGCAGCGGCCCGCCGTCGGCCCCTGTGACGTAGAAGGCGTCGACCGCGTTGGAGCCGAGTGTGCTGACGTGCGCGCTGCGCACCAGCACGCCCGCCCCCTCCAGGGCACGTCCGATGCGGTACAGCAGCCCCGGTGCGTCCTGTGCCCTCACCTCCAGCACCGTGGCCAGCTTCGAACTGCCGGGTGCGACGGTGACCCGGGGGGGCGGCGACAGGGTGCGGCGGCGAGGCCTGCGATAGGCCGCCTCGCGCTCCGCGAGCCGGGACGCGATGCGGAGTGAGCCCTCGAGAGCACGGACCAGGTCGGCGCGCAGCCGGCTGGCCAGCGGCAGCGA
>NZ_JACBXA010000075.1 GCF_013870515.1 Streptomyces albidus (ex Kaewkla and Franco 2022)
GCACCCGGTTCGCCTGGCGGCGCACCACGCTGACCTTCGCGGTGGCCGTCGCACTGGCCGTACGGCAGGCGCTGTACGGAAACGGCGGCGTCTCCCCCGTCGATGCGGTCGCGGCGGCGGCCGGACTGCTGGCCTGGCTGCTCTTCCTGGCGGTCGCCCACCGTCGCATCGCCACCATGCGGAAGGATCGTCCGGAAGAGATGGGCTCCGGGGTGGTGCTGTCGGCAGCGCTGTGCACACTGGCGATGGTGATGGTGGGAGTGATGCTGCTGTGGTGAGCGACGAATCGGCGGGCCGGGACGCGGAACGGCGGCCGCTGGTCGTCGTGATGGGGGTCTCCGGCTCGGGCAAGTCGACGGTGGGCGAACTGCTCGCCGAACGGCTCGGCGTCCCCTACGCGGAGGCCGACGCGTTCCATCCCCCTGCGAACGTGGAGAAGATGTCGGCCGGCACACCGCTGGACGACGAGGACCGCCGTCCCTGGCTGGACGCCATCGCCGCCTGGCTCGCGGAGCACGCGTCGACGGGCGGCGGCGTGGTCAGCTGCTCGGCGCTGCGCCGCCGTTACCGCGACCGGCTGCGCGAGAGCGGGGCGCCGCTCTTCTTCCTCCATCTCGAAGGCTCGGAGGAGCTGATCGCGCAGCGACTGGCCGACCGCAAGGGCCACTTCATGCCGCGTTCGCTGCTGCGTTCGCAGTTCGCGACCCTGGAGCCCCTGGAGCCGGACGAGGACGGCGCGGCGGTGCCCGTCGGGGGCACGCCCCGAGAGGTGACGGATCAGGCGCTGACGGCTTTCACGGCGTAGCCGCGCCACCCCCGCCGGTGACACGCTTGGCGGCGGCACGGCCGGAACTGCCTTCCGGCCAAGGGGACTTGAGAGAGAGGACGACCGGATGGCGTCAGCGTCGGCAGGGGATGCGAGCAGGAGCGAGGCGCCGTCCGGGGAGCCGTACACGGAGAAGGTCGCGGAGGGAGTCCACGCCTTCGTCCAGCCGGACGGAGGCTGGTGCCTGAACAACGCGGGCTGGATCAGCGACGGGCGCACGACCGTGCTCGTGGACACCGCAGCGACCGTGCGCCGTACGGAGAGCCTGCGCGAGGCGCTCCTGGCGAGCGGGGCACCGCTGCCGTCCTCAGTGATCAGCACGCACCACCACGGCGACCACACGTACGGCAACTCCCTCTTCACGCCCGAGGCCACCGTGACCGGGCATGCGGAATGCCGCCGCGAGACGCTTGAGGCAGGGCGCCAACTGCACTTGGTCTGGCCGGACGTCGACTTCGGCGAGGTCGAGATCAGCGCACCGACACGCACGTACCACGACGAACTGACGCTGTACGCGGGCGAGATCGAGGTGCGGCTGCTGCACCCCGGCGTCGCGCACACCACCGGCGACACCGTCGTGTGGCTGCCGGAGCAGCGCGTCGTCTTCACCGGTGACATCGTCTTCCACGGCGGCACGCCCTTCGTCCCGAACGGCTCGCTGAGCGGATCGCTGGAAGCGCTGGACCTGCTGCGCGGACTCGGCGCGCGCACCGTGGTGCCCGGGCACGGTCCGATCGCGGGCCCGGAGGTCTTCGACGTCGTCGAACGCTATCTGCGCCACGTCGAGGAACTGGCGCGGCAGGCCCATGCGGGCGGCCGTACCCCGCTGGAAGCGGCACGTGAGGCGGACCTGGGCGAGTTCGCGGAACTCGCCGAGAGCGAGCGGCTGGTGGCGAACGTGCACCGTGCCTACGCGGAGCTGGACGGACGTCCTCCCGGCGATCCGCTCGACATCCTCTCCGTGTGGGCAGACATGGAGCAGATGAACGGCGGCAGGCCGGTCGCGTGCCACGCCTGAGTCCGTCCGGATACGGGAAGGACGGAACGAACGGAGTACGGCGGAAAGGGTTCCGGCGTGGGTCTCGTCACATGCGGGGCCTCAGAGGCGGTCGGCCGGCGAACACCCCTAGACGCCATACCGACTAGTCGGCATGATCGGGACCGTCGTCGTTCCGCCCACCCGTCCGACCCGGCACGGCGTCCAGGTTCGTCCGGTCGACGGCCGTCCACCGTCCACGCAGAGGAGCGCGCACGCATGAGCAAGGAGAATCCGCCCGGGCTCGACCTCGGGCGGCTCGCGGGGCATCTGGACCGGGAGCGCCCGGGCCTGGTCCGGGGGCCGCTGCGGGCCGAGGTGATCCAGGGCGGCCGGTCGAATCTGACGTACAGAGTGACCGACGGCGAGAGCCGGTGGGTGGTGCGCCGGCCGCCGCTGGGGCACGTGCTGGCCACCGCCCACGACATGTCGCGCGAGTACCGGGTCATCACGGCCCTGCGCGGAACCGACGTGCCCGTGCCCGGCACGCTCCTCCTGTGCGAGGACCCGGACGTGATCGGGGCGCCGTTCTACGTGATGGAGCAGGTGGAGGGCACGCCCTACCGCACCGCCGACGAGCTGGCCGCCCTGGGCCCGGAGCGCACCCGGGCGCTGGCGCTCGCGCTGTCGGACACGCTCGTCGCGCTGCACTCCGTCGATCCGGACAACGTGGGCCTGGGCGACTTCGGACGGCCGGAGGGCTTTCTGGAGCGGCAGTTGCGCCGCTGGGGCAAGCAACTGGAGGCCTCCCGCAGCCGGGAGCTCGCGGGAATCGACGAACTGCACGACTCGCTCGGGCGGCAGCTGCCGCAGTCGCCCGAACCCACCGTCGTGCACGGCGACTTCCGCCTGGACAACGTGCTGGCGAGCTCGGACGACCGCATCGCGGCGGTGCTCGACTGGGAGATGTCCACGCTCGGCGATCCGCTGACCGACCTCGGCCTTCTGGTGATGTACAGCGAGCGGCTCGACATCCCCGACGCGCCGATCAGCACGACGGCGGAGGCCCCCGGTCACCCGTCGTCCGACGAGCTCGTCGAGCGCTACGCGACCGCCTCGGGACGGGACGTCTCCCGCATCAACTGGTACACGGCGTTCGCCTGGTTCAAGCTCGCGGTGATCCTGGAGGGCATCCACTACCGCTACACGCTCGGCCAGACGGTCGGCCCTGGCTTCGACCGGATCGGCGACCTCGTCCCGGTCTTCATCGACAACGGACTCACCACGCTGCGGAAGGGATGAGGTCAGTGGACTTCGCATTCGACGCCCGTACGGAGGAACTGCGCAGGCAGCTCCTGTCCTTCATGGACGAGCACGTCTACCCGGCGGAGAAGGTGGCCGACGAACAGCGCGCCGAGCTGGACTCGCCCTGGCACACTCCGCCGGTGATCGAGGAGTTGAAGAAGACGGCGCGCAAGCACGGGCTGTGGAACCTCTTCCTGCCCGACCGCACCTACGGTGCCGGGCTGACCAACCTCCAGTACGCACCCCTCGCCGAGATCCTCGGCCGCAGCCCGCGCCTGGCACCGACCGCCTTGAACTGCGCCGCTCCCGACACCGGGAACATGGAGGTGCTGACCGAGTTCGGCAACCCCGAGCAGCGCAGGAAGTGGCTGGAGCCGCTGCTCAACGGCGAGATCCGCTCCGGGTTCGCCATGACAGAGCCGGACGTGGCATCGTCGGACGCCACGAACATCGAGACGCGCATCCGGCGGGACGGCGACGAGTACGTCATCACCGGACGCAAGTGGTTCATCTCCGGTGCCATGAACCCCGACTGCAAGATCTTCATCGTGATGGGGAAGACCGACCCGGACGCACCGGACAGCCGCCGGCAGCAGTCGATGGTGCTGGTGCCCCGCGACACCCCCGGGCTCGAAGTGCGCCGCGCCATGCAGGTCTACGGCTACGAGGACCACTACCACGGCGGGCACGCCGAGATGGTCTTCGACGGCGCGAGGGTGCCCGCCGCCAACCTCATCGGCGAGGAGGGCGGCGGCTTCGCCATCGCCCAGGCCAGGCTCGGCCCGGGCCGCATCCACCACTGCATGCGGCTGATCGGCATGGCGGAACGCGCCATCGAGCTGATGTGCCGCCGGGCGCAGCAGCGTTCGGCGTTCGGCCGGCCCCTGGCCGAGCAGGGCGTGGTGCGCGAGTGGATCGCGGACGCCCGGGTGCAGGTCGAGCAGTTGCGGCTGCTGGTCCTCAAGACGGCCTGGCTGATGGACAACGTGGGCAACAAGGGCGCGCACACCGAGATCCAGGCCATCAAGATCGCCACTCCGCGGGCGGTCGTGGACATCCTCGACAGCGCGGTGCAGTTGCACGGCGCCGGCGGCGTCAGCCAGGACTTCCCGCTGGCGGAGCTGTGGGCCGCGGCCCGTACGCTCCGGCTCGCGGACGGCCCCGACGAGGTGCACCAACGCTCGCTGGCGCGGCGGGAGTTGAAGAAGTACGCATAGCTGGTTGCGGGGCTCGGGGACCACCTCCCCGTAGAACCCGTAGCGAGGCGAGGCGCTGGTCCGTCCCGGGCATCTCTGCCGGGGCCGGGGCGGCGCCTCGCTGTGCTGTGCTGTGCGGCCCGATGCAGGGCAGCAGGCGGTGCCTCAACGGGCGGGCGCCAGGGCCGCGTTCGAGCTCACGAGCTGTCAGGCCCGGCCTCGAACGCCTGCGCCACGGCGAGGCTGTCCTCGTAGATGTGGTACCGGGTGACGAGACCTTCCTCGACCGTGAGGTGCAGTGCGAACCGCGCACGGTAGGCACGTCGCGTACTCCGAGCGGTCTGGCGGATCTCCCCCAGCACGACCGCTTCCGTGCCGTCGATGAGAACGCGCTCGACCACGGTCGCGGCCTCGTCGGGCAGGTGGTGCGCCGCGAGTTCGCGGAAGAGGGAGGCGAGGTCGGCCCGGGTGGCCCGGTGCCGGATCCACGGAGTGGCGCTCCGGCCGTGCTCGGCCTCCGGCCAGTCCAGCTTCCAGTCGACCTGCTCGCCGAACAACTCGGCGATGCGCTCGGCGTCGCCCTCGCCGATGCGGTGCAGCAGGTCCTCCACCACGGCGCGCGTGGTCGCCGGTACGGATACAGCGGGTGCGGACACGGCAGGTACGGACACGGCAGACTCCCCGTTCTCCACTCCGCGCCGCCCTGACGCGGAGAACTCGGATTCTGCTGGGTCCGGCGGACCAGGCGATTACCTCGGGGGTAAATCCGAGGCGGCGGGCCCTCGTTGCCGCCCCGCGGCCGAGCCCGAGATCAAGCGCCTCAAGGGCAGCGGCCACGCTCTAGAGCAGCCACTTCCCGTCGCGCATCAAGGTCCGTCCGGCCATCTCGGCGACCGTTCCCCACGCCTGCACGACATGCGGGACGACCTGGAAGAAGACGTACGAGGGGTGGTCCTCACGCGGGTCCCAGCCGTCCTTGGCGGCGAAGGCGTCCCCCACCTCGGCCGGAAGCTCCTCGCGGGACAGCATGCGCGCGGTGCCGTGGGCAAGGACCACGTCCCGGGTGTGGCCGAAGGAGAGTCGGACCTGCCCCGAGGCACACAGGTTGCGTCCGGTCGGGTTGGTGTCGCGGGTGGCGAGCCAGACCGCCTCGCCGTCCCACCAGAAGGCCAGCGGAACGAGGCACGGCTCGCCGGTCGCGTCGGCCGTCGCGACCCATACGTCCTTGTCCCGTACGAGCCGTTCCATCGCCTCGCGCTTGCGCTGCTCCGGGCTGCGGGGTCCGTCGGTCTGAGAGTCAACTGCCGTCATGCGCAGAGGCTATGGGGTGAAACACCCGGACACATCCGGCAGCGGCACTAGGTCGCAAGGCGGAAGCCCCCCTCGTGCTGAGGGCTCGTGCTGAGCGCACTCGGACGGGCTCAAGACCGCATCGGCGAGCGCCCCGGGCGGCACCCGAAGCACTCCCGTCGCCGTCACCGGCCCGCCGGCTCACATCTCCCGGGCCGCCGCCGTGATGGCCTCGCGGATGCGGTTGTACGTACCGCACCGGCAGATGTTGCGGATCTCGTCGAAGTCGGCGTCCCCGATCTCGCGGCCCTCGGCCCTGGCCTTCTCGACCTTCGCGACGGCCGTCATGATCTGCCCGGGCTGGCAGTAGCCGCACTGCGCCACGTCACGTTCGAGCCACGCCTCCTGCATCGGGTGCAGCTCCTTGCCGACCGAGTCGGCCAGGCCCTCGATCGTGGTGACCTCATCCCCGGCAGCGAGTTCGCCGACGGGCACCGAACAGGGGTTGAACGCCTTGCCGTTGATGTGGCTGGTGCACGCCTTGCAGACCTCGATGCCGCACCCGTACTTGGGCCCGGTGACACCGAGGAGGTCGCGCAGCACCCACAGGAGCCGCACGTCGTCCTCTGCCTCGACCGTGACCTGCTCGCCGTTGAGAGTGAAGGTGTGTGTGGGCACGGATGGCTCCTAGAAGGCGTGGTCCAGGCCGTCGGTCGGTGACTGGGGGATCGGGGGGATCGTGGGCAGCGGCTCGAAACCGAGGTCGCCCGAGTGGTTGATGGGGAACTCCGTCGGCATCGTTCCTGTCGCACGTCCGTACGCGCAGGCGACGGCTGCCATCGCCGCGGGCACGCCGAGTTCACCCGCGCCGCCGGGCTTCCCCGTCGTGGGCGGCATCACGATGATCTCCAGCTCGGGCGGCGTGTTCCACTGGCGCGTGTAGAAGTAGTTGTCCCAGCTGCCTTCGAGGAAGTGGCCGTCCTTCAGATGGAGGCTGGAGGTGAGCGCCAGGGCGATGCCGTCCATGATGCCGCCCATCATCTGGGCCTCCAGGCCCCGGGGATTGACGGCGAGGCCGACGTCCACGGCGCACACGACCTTGGTGACCCTCGGCCCGGTGAAGCCTTCACTGACCTCCCTGTCCTTCGCCGAGGGGCGGCAGTCGATCTCCGCCAGGGCGGCGACCACACCGTGGTACTCGGGATGCAGAGCGATGCCCTGAGCGGTGCCCTCCGGCATCTTCCGCCCCCACTCGCCGGCCTCCGCGACCCTCTTCAGCACGGCCTGCGCCCGGTCGCCCTTGATGAACTCGCGGCGGAAGCTGTAGGGGTCCTTCTTCATCGCCTTCGCCAGCCGGTCGACGATGAGCTCCTGCGCGCACCTGACGTTGGGCGAGTAGATGTTGCGCATGCTGCCGGTGTTGAAGCCCCGGTCGACCTCGTTCAGCAGCTGCGTCGTGACGCCGAAGTTGTAGGGCGACTGCTGGGTGAGCGTGAAGATCGTCTCGGAGAAGGTCAGGTCGCCGACGGGCAGCTTCGCCGCCATGGACGTGATGATCTCCCCGAGTCCGTGGCCGAAGTCGGTGCCCACGCTCGTGTGCCGCTGCTCGTACGTGAGGACGTTGCCCAGCGTGTAGCTCGCACGGACCCGCGACGTCGACATGGGGTGGGTCCGGCCCTGGCGGAACTCGTCGGTGCGGTGCCACATCAACTTGACGGGCTTGCCCATCTTCTGGGATGCCTCGGCTGCTTCGAGTGCCGCGTCGGAGAAGAGCTTCCGCCCGAACGAGCCCCCGCCCTCGACCACATGCACCTTCACGGCGCCTTGCGGCAGACCCAGCTTCGCGGCGATGGTCTGCTGGGCCGCGATCGGGGACTTCAGCCCTCCCCAGATCTCGGCGCGGCCCGAACGGACGTCGGCCACCGCGCAGTTGGGCTCCAGCGCGGAGTTGCTGGCGAACCAGAAGGTGAAGTCGCCTTCCACGGTCTTCGTGAGCGGCCCCAACTTCGGTACGGCCAGCGGGATCTCGGCCTTCCTCAGCTCTTCCAGCACATCCTGGTCGGACTTGCCGTCCTCCGTTCCGGGGCCCCAGTCCACGTCCAAGGCGCGGACCGCGTCGACGCACTGCCCGAAGGTGGCTCCCCGCACGGCGACACCGGTGGAGATGACCTCGACGTCGGTGATGCCCGGCATGGCCTTCACGGCGGCCTTGTTCCGTACGGACTCGACCTTGCCGTTGATCGTCGGCGGCCTGCACACCATCGTGGGCTTCGCACCCGGCACGTCGAGGTCCATCGCGAACTTCTTGCGGCCGGTGACGATCTCCCGTGCGTCGATGCGGGTGCGCGGCGTACCGATGACCTTGAACTCCGAGCGCCCCTTGAGCTCCACGGAGACCTGCTTGGTGGACACGCTGGCGGCCTTCTTCGCCAGCGAACCGTAGGTGGCGCGATTCCCGCCCGAGGAGAGGATGACGCCCGCGCGACTGGTCAACTCCGAGACCAGCTCCCCGAACTCGGCGGCGGCCGCCTCCAGCAGCCGCCCCTTGGCTATCGCCGCCGCGACCCGGATCGGCGTGAACGTGGAGATGGTGGTGTTCGAGCCGCCGGTGAGCTGGTTGAACAGCAGCTCCGGGCGGGCGTCGGACAGCGTGACGTGCACCTTCTCCAGCGGCAGGTCCATCTCCTCGGCGACGATCATCGCGCTGGAAGTGGTGATGCCCTGGCCGACTTCGGCGCGCGGGAGATCGAAGGACACCGTCCCGTCGGGATGCACCTTGACGGCGATGAGGTTCGCCGTGGGCTTCGCGGCATGGGTCAGCATGTCGTTGAGGTCGTACAGCTCCACCGGCTGCGTCGGCGTGGGCACCGCCGCATGTGCCTGCTGCGGGTTGACGGCCGAACCACCCAGCTCCGCGGCCGCCACGAGGGTCGGGGCGGCGATGAGATATCCGAGGAAGCGGCGGCGGTCGGTGCCGCTCTCCCCCTCCACGGAATCCGGCCGGTCCGGCGAGGCGCGATGAGTGGCCATGGGAGATCCTCTCGACGGACCTGGACGGATGAACCGCAGGCGCGACCGTTCGACGCGCACCCTCACATGGCCCGGTCCCGCACATGGACCCGTACATGGCCGGGTCCCGCGCATGCGGCTCCGCGGGCTCACACAGGCCACGGCCGCCCGGGCGGCCACATCAGGTGCGCAGTCATGATGCGCAGGTCACTGCCCGGGGCACACCGCTCGCGATGTGCATGTTTTGTGATCGTCGGAGCTGAAAGGGGACAAACGCACACGACCCGCGTACCGGCGGTAAGTTCACCGGCGCGACGACATGGGCGGACACGACCCCGGTCGGTTCAACAGGAACGGGCGGGCCCGCCCAACTCGGTTCGGAGGAGTACGGGAAACCTGTTGTACGGGCGGGCACGGGAACCTCAGCCCGCCCTCGACGCTCCGAAGTGGCGCTGGATCGGCCTCAACCACGCCAACGCCGCGCTGACAGTCATCCGGTACACGCCCGGAAAGCCGGCCGCCCTGCTCGTCCACAACGACATGGGGCACCTCCCGGCGGAGCTCCGCTGGACCGGCTTCCCGCGCGAGGACCGGATGTGAGGCCCGCACTCACCTCACGCGCGCCGAGCGGCCACGCTGCTTCGGAACACCGGTCCCGTACAGGGACCGTGCTGAACTCCGAGGACCTGGGCGGGCGTTGACGAACTCCCGCCCGAACCCCCGGATCGACGGGTACCGCCGTGGCGACCGTCTGACGCCCGCCGGCCGCAGCGAACTCCCCGCTCCTCAGGGCTCGATGACGACGCGGCCCGTGGTGATCCCGTCGAAGACCCGCTGGACCGCGTCCGAACCGTCCTTCAGCGCCACGCGCTCGCTGACCAGCGGCTTGACGGAGCCGTCCGCGGCGAGGCGGGTGAGCTCCTCGTGGCAGGCCTCGACCGCCGCCGGATCCTTGCTGTTGTAGAGGCCCCAATGGAGCCCGAGGATCGTGTAGTTCTTGATGAGGGCGTGGTTGAGGCCCGGTGTGGGCACCGCTCCGCTGGCGAAGCCGACGATGACGATGCGTCCCTCGAAGGCGATGCACTTGACGGACTTGGCGTAGGCGTCGCCGCCGACCGGGTCGTAGACCACATCGGCGCCGCGCCCGCCGGTGGCCTCCTTCACGGCCGCCACGATGTCGTCCTCGCGCCGGTCGACGACCACGTCGCAGCCCAACTCGCGTGCCACGTCGGCCTTCGCCGAACCGCCGACCACGCCGATGACCCGCGCACCGGCGGCCTTGCCGAGCTGCACGGCCGCGCTGCCCACACCTCCCGCGGCCGCGTGCACGAGCAGCGTCTCGCCGGGCTTGATGTGGGCCCTGCGGTGCAGCCCGAACCAACCGGTCTGGTACCCGATGTGAAGTGCGGCGGCCTCGGCGTCGTCCAGCGCCTCGGGTGCGCTGCGGGCGTTCGCCGCGCTGACGACGGTGCGCTCCGCGAATCCGCCTGCGGGCAGCGACGGCTGAGCGATGACGCGGGAGCCGACCCCGGGCGCGTCCTTTCCGGCGCCCTCCCCCACTGCCAGCACCTCACCGCACAGTTCCACGCCGGGCGTGAAGGGGAAGGGCGGCTTGGCCTGGTACTCGCCGCGGCACAGGAGCGCATCGGGGAAGTTGACGTTCGCGGCGCGCACCTGCACCAGCAGTTCGCCCGGGCCGGGTTCGGGGTCGGGGATGTCCTCCAGCCGCATCACGTCACGCGGTTCCCCGTTCGTGTGGACGCGCCATGCCTTCACCGGTACTACCTCCGGAAGTCGGGGTTGTCGTCGCTCTTCTTCGTCGCTCGTCTTGTCGAGGCCCAGGTGCACGCGCATACCCAGGAGCAGGGAGGTGCATGGCATACCGGCGCCGGAGCTTGCGTCACAGTGCGGCTCCGCGGTGAGCCCCAGCCCTTCGGCCCTCGCGGACCTAGGGCCTGTCCGCCTAGGGCCGCAGCGCCCTCAGCAGCAGGTCCGCCAGATGGTCGGCGACCTGCTGCGGCGTGAGCCGCCCGTCGGGCCTGTACCAGCTGCTCAGGTGGTGGACGGATCCGAAGTGGTAGTCCACCACCAGGTCCGGCGGCGTCGCCGCGTTGAAGACGCCGGTCCGCTGGCCCTCCTGGACCAGGTCCCGGAACCTCTCGTGGTAGAGACGGCGCTCGGCCCGGACCTGCTTCTGCTTCTCGGGGCTGAGCTGGTGCATGGAGCGGAAGAAGATCCGCGCGTCGTCGAGGTTGTCGATCGTGGTGACGACGACGTCGGCCGCGGCACGGCGCAGACGCTGCTCCACGGGCTGCTCGGCGTCCGCGTAGGCGTCGAGTCTGTCCTGCTGGAGGCGCAGGAGCCGCCCGTAGATCTCGTGCAGGAGATCGTCCTTGGAGCCGAAGTAGTGGTAGAGCGCTCCCTTGGTCACTCCGGCTGCCTCGACTATCTCCTGCACGGAGGTCCGGTCGTATCCGCGTTCGGAGAAGAGGCGGGTGGCGGCGGCCATGAGCCGCTGCGGGACCGGAACCGCCCCGCCCGCACCGGCTTTCTCCTTCGCGCCGCCACCTGGTGTGGTCTTCGGCGTGGCCATGCACCTCACCTGCCTTTCTTCCGTGCGCCCGTTCACCGCGATCTACGCGCTGACGCCGCCGCTCGCATTGCCGCTGTCACCGCGGGAACGCAGTTCCCGTCGGAGGATCTTCCCACTGGTGGTCTTGGGCAGGTCCGCCAGGATCTCGATCTCACGTGGGTACTTGTACGCCGCCAGCCGGTCCTTGCAGTGGCCGACGAGCTCCTCCGGCACGGCCTGGACGTCCGGGCGGAGACTGACGTACGCCTTCACGGACTCGCCGCGGTAGGCGTCCGCCACACCGACGACCGCCGCCTCCCGCACCGCGGGATGGCTGTAGAGGACATCTTCCACCTCCCGCGGCCAGACCTTGAAGCCGGATGCGTTGATCATGTCCTTCTTGCGGTCGACGACGTAGAGCCAGCCGTCGGTGTCCATGAAGCCGATGTCGCCTGTGCGCAGTTCACCGTCCGGAATGGCCGCCGCGGACTCTTCGGGACGGCGCCAGTAACCGGGGATCACCTGAGGCCCCCGCACCGCTATCTCGCCTTGCTCGCCGAGCGGCACCGGCCTGCCCTCGTCGTCCAGGATGCGCACCACCGTGTCCGGGCCGGGCACGCCGACGGCAAGCGTGCCTGACGCGGCGTCTACGGGCGCTCGGCGCCCCGGGGGCACGGACGCGCAGGGAGCGGTGCACTCGGTCAGCCCGTACCCGTTGCGCAGATACGGGCCGAAGGCCGCTCCCAGCTTGTCCACCAGGGCCGGTGGCACCGGCGCACCGCCGGAAGCGAGGATCTCGAACGACGAGAAGTGGTCCGGCGTGGCCTCCGGGCGGGCCGCCAGAGCCATGTAGGCGGTGGACGGTCCGACAGTGAAGGCGGGCCGGTGCTCCAGGAAGGCATCCAGGACGACGCCCGCCTCGAACCGGTAGGCGAGCGCGAGGGTGCCGGCGCCCGCGATGGAGGACGCCAGTTCGCAGACCATGCCGGTGATGTGGAAGAGCGGCGCGAGCACGAAGATGCAGGAGCCGTCCGGCAGTTGCGACCCGGTGTGCTGCCGCTCGGCGTTGTAGGTGATGTTCGCGTGGGTGTTCATGGCGCCCTTGGGGGTGCCGCTCGTACCCGAGGTGTAGCTGATCAACGCCGTGTCGCCGCCGCTCAGTTCACGGCCCTCGGGTGCGCTCGCGCCGGTGCGGGCGACGGTGAGGAGATCGTCTGCGTCGTCGGCGGGCGCGGATCGTTCGAAGTCGAGGACGCGCTTGTCGTCGCGTGACTGCAGGTCGAGTTCGCAGGCGGTCAGCGCGATGCGCACAGGGGACGCGGCAGCCGTCTCCCGCAGGTACTTCTCCCAGGCGCGGTCGGCGCACACGAGCGCCGTCACCTCGGCGTCGGCGAGTACGTGCGCCACCTCGCCCGCCTTGTACATGGGGTTGACCGGCACGACGACCGCTCCGGCCTTCCACGCACCCAGCAGGGCGAGCACGAAGTGCGGGCTGTTCTGCAGCATCAGCGCCAGCCGGTCGCCGCGCTCCAGACCGCGTCCGGCGAGGTGTGTGGCGATTCCGTCGGAGAGGGCGTCGGCCTCCGCGTAGGTGAGCCGCCCGTCGAAGTAGGCCAGGGCCACGCGGTCCGGGACGGTGCGCACAGCTTCGCGAAAGGCGTGCACCATCGTCTCCGGCGGATTCACGGGCCCGCGCTGGACCTCGTTGAGCTGCTTCAGCCAGGGCTTGTCCTCGTACGTGACCGTCAACGTGCCGCTCCCTCTCCCCGCTCCTGCGACCCCGCCTGCTCCAGCAGCGCCTCCAGCTTGCGCTGCATCTTGTTCATGCCTGCCAGCCAGTGATCGGGGTCGCCGGCGCGTGCCGTGTAGTAGCCGGCCGTCTCGGGGTGCGGCAGTACGAGGAAGCGCCGCTTCTCCATCGCGTCGAAGAGGGCGTCGGCGACGGCCTCGGGCTCGATTGCGGACTCGGCGAGGACGAGGTCGCCGGCGGGCCCGGTGCTGTCGAGCATGTCGGTGCGCACGCCCTGCGGGCACACCGCGTGCACGTCGATCCCGCGGTGACGGTAGGTCACCGACAGCCACTCCGCGAAGGCGAGTGCGGCGTGCTTGGTCACGCTGTAGGGAGCGGAGCCGAGCATCGTGAGGATCCCCGCGGCGGAGACGGTTGCGACGAACCGGCCGCTGCCCTGCTCCAGCCAGTGGGGCACGAGCTCACGTGCGGCCCGTACGTGAGCCATCACGTTGACGTCCCAGGCGCTCTCCCACAGCTCCTCCGTCGCCTCCGGGCCGCCGTGCGGCGCGACCCCGGCGTTGGCGCAGAAGGTGTCGATGGTGCCGCCGAGCGCCTCGCGGGCCGCGGGCACGACGGCCGACGCGTCGCCCGGCACGGCGATGCCGCCGATCTCCTTCGCGACGGCCTCGGCCTTGGCGGCGTTCAGGTCGTTGATGACGACCCTGGCGCCTTCCGCGGCGAATCGCCTCGCGAGGGCGGCACCGATCCCCCCTCCTCCGCCGGTGACGACCACGCCCGTGTCGCGCAAAGACTCCATTCCCGCAACTCCCCTTCGCTGGCTTCGCATCGGCGATCTCCCCGCTCCGGCAGACTAACCAGTCGGTATGTCGCGGGGGAAGGGGATGCCGGACTCCCGTACGCGCAGGGATTCACGCGCCCCCGCCCCGACCAGCACGTTCATGTCGTCGCGCGAACAGATCACACCGTCAGGTGCCGCCCAGGCCGCCTTCGCCGCCGATTTTCGGATTCGGGCGCCGCGTACGGGCGAGGGTCAGGTCTTGCGACCGACGCCGCCGTACGTCGTCACCGGGGTGACCGGGAAGGGAGTGCGGTCCGGCCGCCACTGCGTGACCGGCACCAGCCCCGGTTCCAGCAGTTCGAGACCGTCGAAGAAGTGCCCCAACTCCTCGGGATTGCGGAGGTGGTAGGGGACGGCGCCGCTCTTGTTGTACGTCGCGTGGGCCGCCTGCCGGGCCGCGCTGATGTCGGTGCCGTCGCTGAGCGTCAGATGGCTTCCCGGCGGAAGGGCGTCGAGCAGGGTGCGCACGAGCGACTGCGCGAGGCCGTCATCGGGGACGTGCCCCATGATGCCGAGCATCATCAGGCCCACGGGCTTGTCGAAGTCCAGCGTCTCGGCGGCTCGTCGGAGGATGACGCCGGGCTCGTGCACGTCGGCGTCGACGAAGTCGGTCGCCCCCTCCGGGGTGGAGGTCAGCAGCGCCTTCGCGTGCACGAGGACGAGGGGATCGTTGTCCACGTAGACGATGCGGGAGTCGGGCGCGACTCGCTGCGCGATCTCATGCGTGTTCTCGACGGTGGGCAGCCCCGTGCCGACGTCGAGGAACTGGCGGATGCCGACGGGGCCGGCGAGATGACGGACGGCGCGGGCGAGAAAGCGCCGGGAGCCGCGAGCGGCGTCGACGATCCCGGGGAAGACCTTGGCGAACTCGTCGCCGGCCTCGTGGTCGACGGGGTAGTTGTCCTTCCCGCCCAGCCAGTAGTTCCAGATCCGGGCGGAATGCGGCACCGTGGAGTCGATCTTCCCGAGCAGGTCCGGATCGGGCTTCTCGTCCGCCATCGTCGTCATCTCCCGTATCGGCCGCGGCACTCGCCGCCCCCACCCTATGGCTGCGGGCGGGCGCGGGAGGTTCCGGACGACGGAGGGCGGGTACGCGTGCGCCCCGACTCACGCCGTCACACCCGTCGTTGCGAAGTCTTCACGTCTTCACGACTGATGAGAGATCTGTGAGAAGTCATGAGAGCCCCGTGAGAATCCGATTCGGCAGGGCGTGCGCGACGCATCGCCGGGTAGTTCACCCAATCCGGAAGGACGCCGCCGGCGGACGACCCGGACGACTTCAACGAACTGAACTTCGCAACGGGGGGATCCGATTGCGCGGCGGTTACGTCCCATCGCTGACGAGTCGGGTCCACTCCGTCGGAGGTGGGATGAATGGCCGGTTTCAGAGCCCTCGCAGAGCAGGTTCGCGACCCCTACAGGGCACCGTCCCAGCGCCGCCAGGCGCTGCGGAAGTGCCTTGAGCGCTTCGCCCCGTACGGGCACCGTGCGACATGGCAACATCTGTGCGCCCGCGCCGGATTCAGGCCGGACGACCGTGAACCCGATCCGGCGCTGCTGATCGTGGCCCTCGAAGAACTCGAGGAGGCCCGGACGGTGTGGCTCGCGTACGAGTCAGAGGTCGCCTCACGGCGCAGAGCCGAGAAACGCCACGGGATCAGACAGCCGGCGCAGCATGACGAATGGCACCGCCTGACGTGGGGCGGCAGGTCACTCCTCCCGTGTGACCCCAACACACCGCCCACACCTCGGCTCGCGGAAGTGCTGCGCCGAATGATCACTGCCATGGACAAGGACGTCGGAACCGACGTCATCCGGCTCGCCGGACGGGGCCTGCGCCCCGGATTCGGGTCGATGGCCGCCTCGCGGGGCTGACCTCCGACACCGCACCCCTCTACTTCACCCCCACCGGCCCGGCCCTTCGCCGGTTCCTCCCGACTGGCGTTGACAGGCGTCACACCGCCCGAGCATGCTGAGCGAGCGCTTAGCACGCGGCGGCGCGAGACGTTTGCGGGAGGTTGTACGGATGGCGGAGCCCAGGGTCTTCACATCGACGGACGAACTGGTGGCCTCGGTCGGCCAGGAACTGGGCGTCAGCGACTGGCTGGAGATCGACCAGAAGCGCATCGATCTTTTCGCCGACGCGACCGGCGACCACCAGTGGATTCACGTCGACCCTGCCCGTGCGAAGGACGGCCCCTTCGGCACGACCATCGCGCACGGCTACCTCACCCTCTCCCTGCTCCCCGACCTCGTACCGCAGATCATGCGCGTCGAGGGCGTTCGCATGGGCGTCAACTACGGCGCCAACAAGGTCCGCTTCCCCGCACCGGTGCCCGTCGGCTCGCGTCTGCGTGCCCGCGCCGAACTCGTCGACGTCAGTGAGACGGGCGGCGGCGTCCAGGTCACGGCAAAGGTGACGGTCGAGCGGGAGGGCGGCGACAAGCCCGTGTGCGTCGCGGAGACCGTCAGCCGCTACTACTGGTGAACCTGTCCCGGTGCCCGCGGCTGCGGGCACCGGCTCTCCTCCGGCCTCAGGCGACGGCCTGTGACGTCACCATGCGCTGGACGAGGTCGGCGTAGAGAGTGCCGATCTCGTCAGGGGTCCTGCGGCCCTTGGGGCTGTACCAGCGGGCGACGTCGATGCAGAGGGACATCACGGCCAGCGTCGTGCCGCGGATGTCCGCGACCTCGAACTCACCCGAGGCGTCGCCGCTCTCCAGCACGCCGCGCAGGATCTCCTCACTGCGCCGCCGCAGCTCGACGATCTCCTCGTAGTGCTCCTCGCCGAGCGCGGCCAGTTCGTACTGCACGACACGGGCGGTGGTGTGGTGCTCGGCGTGCCAGCGGACGAAGTGCCGCACAGCGCGGGCCAGCCGGTCCGCATCGGTGCCGCCGCCGTCCGCGGCCTCGGCCAGCACGCTCACCGAACGCTCGTGACCGACCTTGCTGATCTGGAAGAGCAGCTCTTCCTTGGTCTTGTAGTGGATGTAGAGCGCGGCCGGACTCATGCCCGCACGGCCCGCGATGTCGCGCGTCGTGGTGGCGTGGAACCCGCGCTCCGCGAAGGCCTCCACCGCGCCGAGCAGCAGCCGACGCGCGGCGTCGGGGGTGACGCCCTCGAAGGACTCGTCGGCGCTCGCCCGGACATCCTCGTCGGCCTTCGCCGGGGATCCCGTCTCCGATGCCATCGCGCTCGCCCTTCCCTTCGACCGGGCGAACACCATACAACGGGGCTGAGCAGTTGCTTAGGTCCCCGGTACGGCCTTGGGCGCACGGCATCCGCTTCGAGGACGTACACGCACAACCCGCCCCGCATCCGTCAGGTCGCGGGAGAAGTCGATTAGCGGCGCTAGTTTCCCTGCGGCACCGTTCTACTATTCAGCCCATGGCCCGACCGACCAAGCCCCTGCTCAACCGCGACCGGATCGTCGCATCCGCGCTGGCACTCGTGGACGGGGAGGGTCTCCAGGCGGTCTCCACGCGTCGTCTCGCCGCCGAGCTCGGCGTGAGCGGGCCGTCCCTCTACAACCACTTCCGCAACAAGGACGAGATCCTCGACGCGGTGGCGGACACCGTCTGCGCGCAGGTCGACGTGTCGATGTTCTCGGACGGCACCGAGTGGCGCCAGGCGCTCGTGGACTGGGGCCGCTCCTATCGCGCGGCCCTCTCCGCCCATCCGAACATCGTCCCGTTCCTCGCCCAGGGACCGGGCCGGCGCCCGAGCCAGCTGGCCATCGCGGACGCCGTGTTCGGCGGAATGACCAAGGCGGGATGGCCGAAGGCCCAGGCGACCCACATCGGCGCCCTCATGCGCTACTTCGTGGCCGGCTCCGCACTCGGCTCGTTCGCCCGGGGGTTCATCGACGACGCTGCGCTGTACGAGCGTGACTATCCGCACCTCGATCAGGCGCACCTCCTGGCCGAGCACCAGCAGCGGGTCGACGACGGCGCATTCGAGACCGGACTGCACGCCCTGGTCGACGGTCTGGCGGCCCGCTACCCGGGCTGACCGGGCACGATCTGCGTCAAGACTTTCTCACTGAACTGCCAAACCACGGGCAAGGGACCCTCCTAAAAGCCTGAACAAGCGAACCCGTGCACATCGCCGTCGTACGCTTCCCGCGCGGAAAGCCCCGGTGATCGAACCGGTGCCGCCGCAGGCCGAAACAGTTACAGGCGGCCCCGACCTCCCGAGCCTGGTCCGCCATGCCCCCAGCGGGCTACGCACGGAAGGACCGTCGGTTTGCCGCTCTTCACGAGCTCCCGTCAGCTGCCGAAACAGAAGAAGGCACCCGCGGAGGAGGACCTGGCCGGGGACGGCACGGTCGCAGGTCAGGACGACGCCGTCCGTGAAAGGACCACCGAGGGCGAGAACGCCGACGCCGACAGGGGCAGGTCCGCGAAGGGGTCCGGCTGGCGGCAGAGGCACCCCCGCGCCGCGCGAGTGGTGACCCGCGGGACCAGCGTGCTGGCCGCCCTGCTCGTCTTGACCGCTCTCGTACTGCCGAACGCCGTCTCACGGCTGACTCCCAGCGCGTTCACGCGCATACCCGTGGAGGCGATACTCGGCGCGGGCATCCTGCTCGCTCTGAAGGCCCGCGTCCGCAAGGTGACGGCGATCATCGGCGGCGTGTGCCTGGGCCTGGTCACCGTCCTGAAGTTCCTCGACATGGGCTTCTACCAGTTCCTGGCCCGGCCCTTCGACATAGTGCTCGACTGGGTCCTCTTCGACGACCTCCAGTCCTTCCTCGAGGACTCGCTCGGCCAAGCCGGTGCCGTCGCCGCATCGGTCGGGGTCCTGCTCCTCGTCGTCGCCCTGGTCGTCCTCACGACGCTCGCCGTCGTCAGGCTGAGCGACATCATGGTCCGCCACAACGCCGTCGCGGTACGTTCCGTCCTGGCGCTCGGGACCGTCTGGATCCTTCTGACGGCCTTCGGGGCGCAGGTGGACGACGTGCAGGTCGCCTCCCGTAGCACCACCAGGCTGGTCCACAACCGCACCCATCAGGTGAGTGACGGCCTTCAGGACGGCAGGGCGTTCGCCAAGCAGTCCGCCGTCGACAAGTTCAGCGACACCCCCAAGGACGAGCTGCTGACGGGGCTTCGGGGCAAGAACGTCCTCTTCACCTTCATCGAGAGCTACGGACGCAGCGCCGTCCAGGACCCGCGCATGGCGCCGCACGTCGCCAAGGTCCTGAAGGACTCCACCAGCCGCCTGGACAAGGCGGGCTACGCCTCCCGGAGCGGCTATCTCACCTCCCCCATCTCGGGCGCGGGAAGCTGGCTGGCCCACTCCACCTTCAACTCGGGCCTGTGGATCGACAACCAGCAGCGCTACCGCACCCTCACCTCCAGCGACCGCTTCACCCTCACCGGCGCCTTCCGCCGCACCGAGGCCTGGCGGACGGTGGGCATCATGCCGGGCGTCACCAAGTCCTGGCCGGAGGGGAAGTTCTACGGCCTCGACCACGTCTACGACTCACGGGAACTGGGCTACAAGGGGCCGAAGTTCAGCTGGTCCCCCGTACCCGACCAGTTCAGCCTGGCCGCCTTCGAGCGTCTGGAGCACAGCAAGAAGAACCACAAGCCGCTGATGGCGGAGATCATCCTGGCCTCCAGCCACAACCCCTGGGCGCCGCTGCCCAGGATGCTGCCTTGGAACCAGGTCGGTGACGGCTCGATCTACCACTCCATCAAGAAGCAGGGCAAGCGCCCCACGCAGGTGTGGAGGGACCCCGACCAGGTCCGCAACGAGTACCGCCGCGCTGTGGAGTACTCGATGCAGAGCCTCACGGCCTACCTGGAGAAGTGGGGCGACGACGACACCGTGGTCGTCGTGCTCGGCGACCACCAGCCCGTCCCCGTCGTCACCGGGAACAACGCCAGCCGGGACGTGCCGATCTCGATCATCGCCCGCGACAAGAAGGTGATGGACCGGATGTCCGGCTGGGAGTGGAAGGACGGTCTCAACCCCGGCCCGGAGGCCCCGGTGTGGCGGATGGACACCTTCCGGGACCGCTTCATGACCACCTACGGACCGCAGTCCGAGTCGTCGTCCAAGAAGTGATCAGGCTCCGGGGCGTGCCCGCGAGGTAGCGACGTCCGCCGTCACTTTGCGGGCACGTCCTGGGGGGTGTAGGCAAAGTAGCGTCGTCCGCCTTCACTTCGCGGACACCCCCTAGGCGTCCCGGTCGTCGAGCACCACCAGCGCGCGGCCGCCGCGTCCCGCCAGCATGGCGTCGAACGCGGCCGGGATGTCCTCCAGCCCGATCCGCTCGGTGACCAGGGCGCCCAGGTCCAGCCGCCCCGCCCGTACGTGCTCGGCCAGCACGGGCAGATCACGGGCGGGGTCGCAGTTCCCGTAGACGCAGCCGGTGAGGGTGCGCGCGAAGTGGAAGATCTCCAGGGCGGAGAGCTGGACCTGCTGCTCCTTGCCGCCGATCCCGACGACGGTCGTACGGCCGCCGCGCCGCGTGGAGTTCCAGGCCGTGCGGATGGTCTCGCCGCGGCCGACGCACTCGATCGCGACGTCGGCGCCGAAGCCGCCGGTGAGCTTGCGGATCTCCTTCGCGGTCGTCTCCGAGGCGATGAGGTATTCGGTGGCGCCTGCCTCCCGCGCCAGCTCCTCCTTCTCCGGGGAGACGTCGACGGCGACGACAGGTCCTGCCCCGGCCAGCCTCGCCGACTGGAGCGTCGCCAGACCGACTCCGCCCACGCCGAAGACCGCCACCGACTCGCCCTTACGCACGCGCGCACTGTGGTGCACCGCGCCGTATCCGGTCAGGGCGGCGCAGCCCAGAAGTGCCGCGTCGGTGAGCGGCACGCCTTCGGGGAGCGGCAGCACGGCCCGCGCCGACACGACGGTCTCCTCGGCGAAGACGGCCGAGCTGAGCCCGGGATAGAGGTCCTCGCCGCCCTTCGTACGGGCGTAGGGAACGGTGGTCGCGTCGTTGGCGTTCATGCACAGCCAAGGCTCGGAGAGGACGCCGCAGAAGTGGCATTCGCCGCACGAGGGCGCCCAGTTGACGACGACACGGTCACCCGGCGCGTGCCCTGACACGCCCTCGCCGACGGAGACGATCGTGCCGGCGCCCTCGTGGCCGAGAACGGCGGGCACGGGCTGGCGCAGCGTGCCGTTGGAGAGCGAGAGGTCGGAGTGGCAGACGCCGGCGGCGGCGAGACGGATCCGCACCTGCCCCGGGCCGGGCTCGGGGAGATCGATCTCGGTGACCTCTAGCGGGGCTCCGACGGCGGACAGTACAGCGGCGCGGACCATGCGGGTGCTCCTGGCGTGGGAGAAGGGACGGCGTTGACGGGTGTCCGGAAGGGGCGGCGGGGCTGCTGCCGCCTGCGGTCCCGTGCCGGGGCACCGGCACCGCAGGCGGACAACTCGTTCAGAACTGCAGCGACTTGGTCTGCAGGTACTCGCCGAGCCCGTGCCGGCCCAGCTCCCTGCCGATGCCGGACTGCTTGTAACCCCCGAACGGGGCAAGGGGGTTGAAGCGTCCGCCGTTGATGTCGACCTGGCCGGTGTCCAGACGGCGGGCGAAGGCGACGGCCTCCTCCTCGTCCTCGGACCAGACGGCGCCGGCGAGTCCGTAGACGGTGCCGTTGGCGATGCGGACGGCGTCCTCGACGTCCTCGTACTTGAGGATGGACAGGACCGGCCCGAAGATCTCCTCCTGGGCGATGGTCATCTCCGGGGTCACGCCGGCGAAGACGGTGGGCTGCACGTAGCACCCCTGCTCGTGGCCCTCGGGTGCGTCGGGGCCGCCCGCCACCAGCGTCGCGCCGTCCTTGACGCCCTGGCTGATGTAGCCGGTGACGCGCTCGCGCTGCTTGGCGTTGACGACAGGGCCGATCCGGGTGCCCTCGTCCTTCGGGTCGCCCGGCACGTACTTCGCCACGGAGGCGGCCGCGAGCTGAACGGCCTCGTCGTAGTGGTCGGCGTGGACGAGCATGCGGGTCCAAGCACTGCACGTCTGACCGGAGTTGGACATCACGTTGGCCACGCCGACCTTCACGGCCTTGGTCAGATTCGCGCCCGGCAGGATGACGTTGGCGGACTTGCCACCCAGCTCCAGCGCGAAGCGCTTGACCGCGGCGCCCGCGGCGGCGCCGATCTGCCGGCCGACGGCGGTCGAGCCCGTGAAGGAGACGAGGTCGACCCCGTCCTGCACGGCCAATGCCTGCCCGGCCACCGTGCCCACGCCCGTGACGAGGTTGAACACCCCTGCGGGCAGGCCCGCTTCGTGCACGGCTTCAGCGAAGAGCTGGGCCACCAGCGGGGTGTCCTCCGCGGGCTTGAGCACGACCGTGCAGCCCGCGGCGAGGGCGGGCGCGACCTTCGCGACGATCTGGTGCAGCGGGTAGTTCCAGGGCGTGATCGCGCCGACGACTCCCACCGGCTCGTGGAAGACGCGGGAGTTGCCGACCTCCTCCTCGAAGGGGTAGTCGGCCGCAAGCTTCGCGTAGCTCGCGCAGACCGCGATGGGCACGCTCGCGTGCACCGCGTGCGAGAAGGCCAGCGGGGAGCCCAGTTCAGCGGTGACGGTCTCGGCGATCTCGTCTCTGCGGGCCTCCAGGGCGTCACGCAACGCGCCCAGCCGCGCCGCACGCTCGGCGGGCGGAGTCGCGGCCCAGCCGGGGAACGCCGCACGGGCTGCCCGTACAGCTGCGGCCACGTCCTGCTCGCCGCCCGCCGGTACGGTGGCGATGACCGTGCCGTCGGCCGGGTTGCGGACCTCGATCTTCTCCGGCCCGGCTGCGGGCCGCCATTCGCCGTCGATGTACATACCGTCGTGTGCCTGCATGGACCCAAACTAGCGCCGCTAGTTTGGGGTGTCAGTACGGCATCACGTGCCATGGATCACTCAGCCGGTACCGACGCCGGCTCCCCTGTCGGTCCCGGTTCCGGCTTCGCGCGCGCCGGCGGTGCCGCTGTCGTCCGCACCGCTGCTGTCCGCATTGCTGTCGTCATCACCGCTGTCGTCCGTGCTGTGCGGCGTGGCCTGAGCACCCGA